>DASVZU010000222.1:0-14964 GCA_036391515.1 Holophagaceae bacterium | reverse complement strand
TGGATCCGGACCCGCTGAAGCCGGCCCGGATCTGCGGCTGCACGCCCGAGGGCCAGCAGGATGCCGCCGAGGTGGGCCTGCCCGCCCGCTACCGCGAGGCCGACTTCGCGCGCTTCTGGAAATGGTGGAACAACGCCCAGGCCGGCCACGCCCGGGCCCTGCTCGATCGGGTGGGCGACCTGGAGGATCTGCTGGCCCGCCCGGTCGAGGAGGTGGGCGAGGTGCAGGGCCGCGAGGAGCTCGCGAGGCTGCTCCAGGCGCTGCGCAAGCGACCCGAGCACGGCATCCGGCCTGCCGGTGCCGAGAGCCTCGCCCAGTGGGCCACCACGGGCAAGCACCGCTTCCGGAACGGCTGGGAGCTGTGGTGGATCCACGGGCCCGCGCAGAGCGGGCGGAGCACCCTGGCCGCCGCCGCGATGCGGGCCTGGGGACTCCGCACGGGCCGGTCCATCCGCTACGTTTCCGTGCGGGCGCTGAGCCAGGCCATCAAGGACGCCTACTACGACGTGCGCAGCTTCCAGAACCAGGCCTTCCAGAGCGTGCGCGACCTGGTGGAGCCCCTGGAATCGCCGGGCCTGCTCGTGCTGGATGACTGGGATCGCATGGATACCGACATCCGGGTCGCGGCGGCCCTGGCCCAGCTGCTCGACCACCGCTACGGCGAGGAACTTCCCACGATCCTCACCGCGGCGGCGCCACCGGAAGCCCTGGACCGCCGGGAGGGACATCCCCTGCTTCGCCTGGAGGATTCCAGCCTCCTGACCCGTCTTCGCGGGGCGGAACGCGTGGAGATGGTGCCCGCGCTCCGGCCCTGGCTGGATCGGCTGGCGAGGCCATGAAGCGGCTGCTCCGAAGGCTGCTGAGGCTGCACCTGAACCGACGGCCGGGGCTGGCGATCCTGGTCGCCGGGCTGACGCTCGTGCTGGGCTGGGGCGCCCTTCGGGTGGAGCGGGCCCTGGATCTCATGAGCCTCCTGCCCTCGGACAACCCCGTGGTGCGCGCCAACCTCGAAGCGGGCGTCGGCCAGCAGGAGCTGGTGTGGCTCGTGGCCGAGGGCACGGAATCCGATCTGGATGCCCGGCGGGCCTGGGCGGAGGACCTGCTGGACCGGCTGCTCACGCGGGGCAACCTGCCCCTCAACGGCCTGGCGTCGGAAGGGCGGCTCTCCGATCCCGTGCCGGTGCCGGGGCCGATCGGTGTGAGTCCCTGGCCCGCGCTCCTGGCCGTGGGCGCGCTGCCCGAGGGCGATCCGGCGGTCGGCCGGCTCGCCACGGAAACGCTCTACACCCTGGCTCCCGCCTGGCTGGGAAACCGTCTGGCCCCGCTGAGGGATCCCGCGGAACTGAAACGCCGCTTGGCGGCCACGGCCCAGGCCCTGCGCTCGCCGGAGCCGCTCCAGGCGGCGCTCGCCAACCTGGACCCCCTGGGCCTGCGCGACCTCGCGCCCCAGAACGGGGAAGGCATGGGCCGGGCGCGCGAGATGGGGCGGGCCTTCAGCCTGCGGGTGAAGGCGGGCTACTTCGAAACCAAGGACGGGCGCATGGTGCTGCTGCCCCTGGTGGCCAGCTTCCCCGCCTCGGATGCCCGGTCCACCCAGCGGGTGCTGGTCTGGCTGGGCCATGGCGCCCGGGGGGCCCTGCCGCCTCGGGCCACCCTCGCCCAGGCCACGGCCGCGCTGGGTCCCACCGCCGACCGTCCCTTCCCCCTCCAGGTCACCGGCGCCCACGCCATCACCGCCTGGGAATCCCATCGCCTCACCGTGGAAGTGGCCCTCAGCCTGGCTCTCAGCTTCGTGCTCATCGGGCTGGTGTACTGGCTCGGCTTCCGCACCCTGGCGGGCTACGGCTTCGTCATGGGCCCTCTGGTGGTGGGCATGATCTGGGCCCTGGGCCTCACAGGCTGGGTGCTGGGCCGCCTGAACCTCATGGCCGCGGGCTTCGGCGCGGTGCTCATGGGCGTGGGCGACGACGTGGGCATCCTGCTCTTCAGCCGCTACCGGGACGAGCGCCGCGCGGGCCGGGGCAAGGTGCGGGCCCTTCGCGCGGCCCTGCTGGGCACGGGCCCGGGTGTGGTGGCGGGCGCCCTCTCCACGTCCTTCGCGTTCCTGGCCCTCGCCTTCGCACCCTTCCCCGGCATCCGGGACCTCGGCGTAACCACGGGCCTGGGCCTTCTGGCCTGCCTCGCGGCCACCTTCCTCCTGCTGCCGCCCCTGCTGCTGGCCCTGGACCGGGGGCGGGGCCCTTTCGCGCCGGGGCCCGCCGCGCCGCTGCCGAGCGCCCGCCCCTGGAAGCCCTGGTTGGCCCTGGGCCTGCTGCTCCTGGCGCTGGTGGGCGCCCCCCGCACCCGCTGGGAGGAGGATCTCCGGCGGTTCCGCGCCGTGGGCAATCCGGCCCTGGAGCTGCAGGAGCGCCTGTCCAAGACCCTGGGCGCCAGCCTCCAGCCCCTGGCCCTCCAGATTCCGCTGGACGATCCCGATCGCCTTCCGGCCCGCTGGAACCGCCTGAGCCCGATCCTCCGCCAGGCCGGCGTGCCCATGCCGGACTGGGAGACCCTCGATCCGGAGCTGCGCCATGTGCTCGGTTCGGAGACCTGGCGACATCAGGTGCTCGACGAAGCGGCGAAGGCCGGGCTCGATCCGCTGGCCCTGGAGGGGCCCCTCACGGCCCTGGGCCGGGCCGCCTCGGACCCGGGCTTCCCCGTCCGCACCCTCCAGGACCTCCTGCCCCGCTCGGACCAGCCGGACCCGCCCCGGCACTGGACCCTCTGGGACAGCCTGCGGGGCCATGCCGCCCGGACCCCGCTGCCCCCCGCCCTCACCCTGCCCATGCGGGTGGACGATGCCACCCTGGCCCGGCTCACCCCTGAAGTGGAGGCCGCCGGGGGCCGCTTCGTGGGCACCCAGCCCCTTTTCCGCGCCGTGAAGGCCATCGCCAAGGAGGCGGTGCAGCAGGCGGTGCTGCTGGCCCTGGCAGGCATCTTCCTCGTCATCGCCCTCTTCGGGCGCAGCCTCCGTTTCGCGGCCCTGGCCCTCGTGCCGCTGGCCGCCAGTCAGGCCGGGGTGTTCGGCGCCCTGGGCTGGGGCGGCGAGCCCCTGACCTTCCTGTCGCTCATGGCCATCCCCATCGCCCTGGGCGTGAGCGTGGATACGGCCTTCAACCTGCTGCACCGGGCCCGGGCGGAATCCGACGCCCCCCGCCGCGTCGCGCGCGTGAACGCCGTCTGCGCCGGCACCACCCTGGCCGGCTTCGGCGGCCTGGTCTTCAGTGGCTACCGCGGCCTCCGGGGCCTGGGCCTCGCGTGCCTGGGCGGCGTGGCCCTGGCCCTTGCCCTCACCCAGTGGCTGCTGCCCGCCCTGCTGGCGAAGTGGCCCGTGCTGGGCCGCACCCGTGAGCCCCGTCGATGAATCCGCTGTCCTCCCGCCTGGAAGTCCGGCTCGCCCAAGGTCCCGTCCCCGCCGCGGAAGTCATGGCACTGGCCCTCTACGATCCGGAGCACGGCTACTACCGGCGCCCCGAAGGGCCCTGGGGCTTCGACGGGAAGGACTACTACACGGCCCTGGACCTGGGGCCGCTCCTGGGCCAGACCCTGGCGCTGCGGCTGGAGGCGGCCTGGGAGCGACTGGGCCGGCCCGCGCGCTTCACGGCCCTGGAGCCCGGCGCCGGACGCGGCTGGCTGGGTCGGGATCTGCTGAACGCCGTGTCCGGCCCCTTCGCCGAGGCCCTGGTCTACCTCCACCGGGATGACAACCCCGCCGCCCGCAGCGCCGCCGAAGCGGCGCTCGCGCCCTTCCTGGCAACGGGCCGGGCGCGGTTCGCCTCCGAATCGGAGGGGCTCGATGCCTTCGTGGGCGCCGTCTTCAGCAACGAACTCTTCGACGCCCTGCCCGCCCAGCCGTGGCGCTGGGACGGCACCCGGTGGGTGCGGGAAGTGCTCACCGCCACCGGACCCGAATGGCATGCCGCCGATCCCGGCGAAGCCGGGGCCTGGTTCGCGGCCCAGTCCGAGGGCCTGGAGCCGGGCGACGGCAGCCTCTGGTGCGAGGGCCTGCCGGCCCTCGTCCGCGACCTTGCCGCGCCCCTCGCGGCGGGCCTGTTCCTCACCGTCGACTACGGCGAATCCGCCGGCCGCCTCCTGGCCAAGGGCGCCGACCTGCGACGTTTCAAGGCCCACACCGTGGACGGCAAATGGCACGAGGATCTCGGCGAAGCGGATTTGACCGCTGATGTCGATTTCACGCGCCTGGCTGCCCTGCTGGAAGGCGAGGGCCTGGCGGAGCTCTCCCATGTGGAATTGAGCAAGTGGATCCGCACCCACGCCCCCCTCGATGCCTGGGGCGCCCAGTGGCTGTCCCTGCCCGAAACCGAGCGCCTGAAGCGCACCGAGAACCTACTCCAGCTCACCCTGCCCGGCATGATGGGCAGCCGGTTCCGGGTGCTGGAGGGATGGAAGAACCTATAGCCCCAGCCGCTCCCGCACCCTCGGGGTGGCGGATCGGCTGACTTCCAGCTCCAGATCCTTGGACACCTTCACGCGGCAACGGCCGCCGAGGGTCGGGCGCAGGCCGAGCACCGCCTCGGGACGGAGGAGGATGTTGCGCTGGATGCGGAGGAACTCCACTTCGGGAAAGTCGTCTTCCACCTCCGACAGGGCGGTCCAGGTGGTGCGCAGCCGCCTGCCGCCCGCCCAGGCGTAGACGATCTCGTCTTCCACATCGAAGTGGCTGACGAGCCGGAGTTCGAGGAACACGTAGCCTTCTCCGGCTCGCACATGGAACCGCAGCGCCGGATTGGCCGCCTCCGTCGAGGCTCCCTTGAGGAGGTTCCGGATCTCCGGGCCGCTGCGCGACGGCACGCAGCGGTTTCTCAGCCGGTCCAGGGCGCGGTCGAGGCGCTCCGGGTAGATGGGCTTCAAGAGGTAGTCCACCGCCTCGGCGTCGAAGGCCCGCAGGGCGTGTTCCGCGAAGGCCGTCACGAACACCACCGGGGGAGGATCCTCCAGCTCGGCCAGGATCTCGAACCCCGTCCCTCCGGGCATGTGAATGTCGAGGAACAGCCCGTCCACCTGGGGGCGGTCCTTCATCCAGCGCAGGAAGGCCTCGCCGTTCTCCAGTTCTGCTGCCACCAGGCAATCCCGCGCCTTGAGCATCCGGACGAGGCGTTCCCGGGCGAGGGGTTCGTCCTCGACGACGGCGACGGTCAGGCGGTTCGGGCGGACATCGGGGCTGGGCATCGGCGGATCCTGGAAGGTCAGCGGGGGGCGTCCGGCGTGGACCGGTCGGGGACCGGAAGCGCCGGATCGGCCAGGGGGAGGCGAAGGAGGGCCAGGGTGGTGTCGCCATCGGGCCCGACCGACAGGGTGGCCTGGGCGCCATAGGCGAGGCGCAGGCGGGCCCGGAGGTTCCGGAGCCCGAGCCCGGTTCCCCGGATGGGGCCCCGCTTGAACGGGTGCCCGCCGTTCCTGACCCAGAGCTGGACCTCCTGTGGTCCCGGGCGGGCGCCCAGCACGAGCTCGCCGCCCTCCGGCGCCGGGTCGATGCCGTATTTCAGGGCATTCTCGACGAGGGGCTGGAGGAGCAAAGGGGGGATGGAAAGGGCCTCGAGGCCCTCATCCCAGTCCCAGCGGATCGTCAGCCGGTGTCCGAAGCGAAGCTTCTGCAGGTCGAGGTAGTCCAGGAGCAGCTGTTTCTCGTCGGCCAGGGTGTAGCGATCCACCTCCGTGATCCGCATCAGTTTCCGGACGAAATCGGAAAGGTGGCGCACGCTGGCCTCGGCCTGGATGGGGTCCTTCAGGATCAGCTCCGCCAGCCCGCTCAGGCCGTTGAAGAGGGCGTGGGGCTGGAGCTGGGTCGCCAGGATCCTGGCCTGGGCCTGACGGGCCTGGTGCAGGGCGGCCTGGTGTTCGTGCCGGATCTGCTCGTGACGATCGATGAAGAATCCGCTGAGCGTGTAGGCGGGGAGGTAGAAGAACACATCGGATGCGAAGCCGGAGCCGAACGGGATGCGCAATCCGGACAGCCGGTACAGCAGCCAATCCAACCCATCCATGGCGAAGATCGCCGCTCCGAGAAGGGGCAGGACGTATCCCAGGGCCTTCCAGGGGCTTGAACGCGCCCGGCGTTCGTGGGCCAGGCGCCAGACCCAGGGGGAGAACAGGATGGGGATGGCCAGGAGCAGGAGTGGGCCCAGCACCTTGGTCAGGAACACACCGAGGTGGTGGGTCGGGGCGGCGTAGATCCGCCAGCCGATGAAGGGGAGACTCCCCAGCAGCACCGCGGCTCCCTTGAAACGGAGGGAGGATCGGACGGAGGGCGGAGGCAGCGGGTCTGGCATGCGGGACGGGGGAAGTCGGATTCGGCTCACGCAGGAGGAGGCAGCGGGGGAGGCATGGTTTGGAATCTAACGGAAACGCCCCCGGGCCGGAAACGGTCCAGGGGGCGTTCGCGATCGGGCCTTTGGGTGGGGGAGGCGGCCTCGCCTGACCTACTCCAGTGCCCGAGAGAAAGCGTTCAGCCTAGGCCTGCATGATCACGGGGTGCGGGTGGTTGGGCAGCGGAGCGCTCTGGGGGCAATCACAGGTGCCGCCAACGACGTGATCCGTCGCTTTCGTGGAGTCCGTTCCGCAATTCGGATAGACGGATTTGAGGGGCTGGGCGGCTGAGGGGGTGTCGTCGCCGCCGTGGACGAACGAGGCGGTGTCGTCGGCCAGCTTGAGCAGGGTGTCTCGGTTCAACGTGAGTTTGGGGGTGGCCATGAGCAGCTCCAGTTGGGGTCAGGAAAGGCGTTCAGAATCCCATGAAACGATTTCTTGGAGAGGCATTCATGGAATGGAACAATCGTCAAATTCAATGATTTGCTGGGATGCGAAGACGCCATTCGCCGAAGGGTCCCTGGTTTCCGCTGAATGGAACTCCAGGCGCCCCGAAGCGGATTTGGGAGAAACGCTTCCCTCGGTCCTCCGGAGGCCACAGGACGCGGATGGATGGACGGATGGGCGCCCGCGCAGGGGATTCTGGAGGTCCTCCCGGAATCGCCAAGGTCGACCATTTTTCCGCTGAATCAAAGGCGCTCAGGGCCTTGGGGACCAGAGCTGCACGCCCAGGCTGCTGGGGCGGGCGGCGTCGTGGAAGACGGTATGGGTGGCCTTGCGGTAGTCGGCGGGCGTGGCCGTGTTGATGTTCATGAACTGCTGGGGATTGCGGTCCATGAGCGGGAACCAGCTGCTCTGGATCTGGATCATCACCCGGTGGCCCTTGCGGAAGGTGTGGAAGAGGTCGTTCTCGGTCCAGGCCACCCGGGTGGGGCGGCCGGGGACGAAGGGCTCCGGCGTGGTGTAGCTGTTCCGGAACTTGCCGCGCATGACCTCGCCACGCACCAGCTGCTGGTAGCCGCCCAGCTCGTTGGGGGCCGGGGTCCAGGGATCGTCGCCGGGCTGGTAGTCGGGGCTGGCGTAGTCGTCAGGGTAGACATCGATGAGCTTCACCACCCAGTCCGCGTCGGTGCCGGTGGTGGCCACGAAGAGCTCGGGCTTCAGGGGGCCGGCGACGGTGAGGTCGGCGGGCAGCGGGTCCGACTCGTAGACCAGCACATCCGGCCGGCGGCCGGCGAAGCGCTGGTCGGCGGTCATGTACTCCCGGGGCATGCCGATGGCGATCTGCTGGAGGAAGGGCACGGGCTTGGCCGGGTCGGAGACGTAGGCATCCGAGCCGCCGTTCGCGGGAGGGGCCGCAAGGCCGAGACGGCCTCCAGGCTGCAGGTAGAGCTTCGCGGGCTTCACGTCCCGGGGCGGCCAGGTGTCGAAGTGGTGCCACCGGTTGGTGCCGGTCTCGAAGACCGTGGCCTTGGCGAGCTTCGGATCCGGCGCGCCCTTCAGGGCGTGCATGAAGAAGGGGAAGAGCACCTCGTCCTGGAAGAACTCGGAGGTGGGGGCGCCGAAGGTGACGGCGCCCAGGCGGTCGCCCTTGGTGCGCTCCCAGGCGCCGTGCGACCAGGGGCCCATGACCAGGCGGTTGTCCGTGGCGGGGCTCTGGCGGTCCACGGTGCGGAACACCTGCAGGGCGCCGTAGAGGTTCTCGGCGTCGAACCAGCCGCCCACGGTGAGCACCGCGGGCTTCACGCCCTTCAGGTGGGGCCGCAGGTTGCGGGCCTGCCAGAAGGTGTCGTAGGTGGGGTGGTCGAGCATCTCGTTCCAGAAGGCCACGTCCTTCGTGTAAGCCCGGGTGCCCGCGGTGGAGCCCAGGCGCAGGAACCAGGCGTAGCCGTCCGAGGTGCCGTGGCGGAAGGGCTCGCCCCAGTCCGTGGTGGGCTTGGGCCGGGGCCGGCCGAAGTTCACGAGGAAGTTGAAGGCGTGGGGAAGCCAGAGGGCGCCGTTGCGGTGGAAGTCGTCCCCCGTGAACCAGTCCACGATGGGCGCCTCGGGGGAGGAGGCCACCAGGGCGGGGTGGCCGCAGAGCATGCCGGCGGCGGTGTAGAAGCCCGGGTAGCTGATGCCCCACTGGCCCGCCTTCCCGTTGTTGCCGGGCACGTGCTTCAGCAGCCAGTCGATCGTGTCGTAGGTGTCCGTGCCTTCGTCGATGTCCGCGGCCGTCGGGTGGGCGTCCAGGGCGGGCCGCATGTTCACGAAGGTGCCCTCGGACATCATCCGGCCCCGCACATCCTGGTAGACGAAGATGAAGCCTTCGGTCATGAAGCGGTCCGAGGGCCCCAGGTGGGGCTTGTAGGCCTCGGGGCCGTAGGGCGCCACGCTGTAGGGCGTGCGCTGGAGGAGGATCGGGTAGGTCCGCGAGGTGTCCTTCGGAGTGTAGATGGCCGTGAAGAGCTTTACGCCATCCCGCATGGGGATGAGCACCTCGCGCTTGGTGTAATTCGCCTGGGCAGCCGCCGCCTCCGGCGGGTGGGGCGGTGGCGTCGCGGCGACGCGAGGGCCCATGCCCAGCAGCAGGAGGGGCAGGAGCAGGTACCTCAGGACGCGCACGGGCCGCATGGGGACTCCGGGATGATCCCTCACGATACGTGGCATCAGGTGGGCTGTCAGCCCTACAGCTTGAACTGGCCCACGGCGTGGTGCTGGTTCTCCGCCGCGCCGGCCAGGTCGGCGGCGGTGCGGGCGATCTCGGCCACGGCCCTGGCCAGCTCGCCGGTGGCCGTGGCGTTGTGGGCCACGCGGCCCATGGTGTCGTCCACCTGCTGGGCCACCTCGGTGCTGGTGCGGGCCTGCTCCCCGGCGGCGGCGCCCACCTCCAGCAGCATGGCAGCCAGGCCCTGGATGTTCGTGTCGATGGCCCCCAGGGCCTCCACGGTGGCGGCCACGGTGCGGGCGCCTTCGTCCACGGAGGTGTTGCTCTGCTCGATGAGTTCGCCGATCTCCCGGGCCGCGGCGCCGCTGCGTTCCGCCAGCTTCCGCACCTCCTCGGCCACCACGGCGAAGCCCTTGCCCATGGCCCCGGCCTTGGCGGCCTCGATGGCGGCGTTGAGGGAGAGCAGGTTCGTCTGTCGGGCGATGTCCTGGATGAGGCGCACGGCGGAGACCATCCGGCTGGCGGCGGCCCGGATCTCCTCCATGGCCTCGGCGCTCTTCGTGCCTGCGGCGGCGCCCTGCCGGACGGCCTCGACGGCCGCGCGGGACTCCTGCTCGGAGCGTTCGATGCTGCCGGAGACCTGCTCGATGGAGGCCGATAGCTGGGTCACGGCCGCCGCGATGCGCTCGAAGGCGGCGCGCTGGGCCTCGGAATTGTCGGCGATGAGGGTGCTGGTGGCCGAGATCTGCTCGGCGGAGGCGGAAAGCTGGGTGGAGCCGCTGGCCACCTGGGTGGAGGTGCCGGCCAGTCCCTGGAAGACCTGGTGGAGCCGGCCGTTGTAGGTGTTGAAGGCGGAGGCGGCGGCCCCGATCTCGTCCTGGCTCGTCACGGGCAGCTGGAGGGTGAGGTCGCTCTGGGCCAGGCCCCGAGCCAGCACCTGCAGGGGACGGGTGATGCTGCTGCCGATCCGGTAGACGGCATAGAAGGTGACCATCCACAGCACGAACGAGGCGGCGAACCCGAAGGCGAAGACCCGCCAGGCACTGGCCTGCAGGAAGGGATCGAGGGTCTGGATGCGGTGGTAGCTGTTCCAGGTGTACCGGAGGTTGAAGAAGGAGAACCCGAGGAAGGGCAGGAGCAGCAGGGCGATCAGCTTGCCTCGTATGGTGAGGCGATCGAGCAGGGACGACATGGCCGGATTCCTTCGGGCGGGGGCAGGGGGCCCTCAGGGTCTCCTATCGGCGGACGGGCCTGTGATCTGAGTTTCAACTGAACAACTTCAGGGTGTCGTCCAGGCTCCGGAGGACGCCGAGCACCTTGAAGGGCTCGATCACGAGGTGGTCCACGGCCCCTGCGGAGATGGCCCGGTTCCGCTTGAGGTCGGCTTCCTCCTCCGTCCCCGCGACCAGGACGGGCAGGGGGCACTGCTCCTCCTGGACCAGCTTCCGGCAGGCCTCCAGGGGGGAGCCGGACCTCACGCGATGGTGGACGAGGATCAGGCGGACCCGGCCCCAGTCCGCACCGTCTCCGCCGCCCAGCTCCGCCAGGAGGGGGCGCACGGACCCCCTGGCCAGATCCAGGGAGGCCACCCCGAACTTCCGTCCCACCGCCTCCGCGAGCCGAGCCGGGAAGGCCTCCCCCTCGGCGAGCACGAGGATCAGGGGGTCCCGGTCGGAGTGGAGGCGGACCCTCGGTCCGGCGGGGGCGGTCTCCCGGGCCTGGGGGCGGGCCTCCGTGCCCCCCGGTTCGAAGCCCTTGAGGTCCTGCTGGGCCTGGGCCCGGCGGGCCTCCTGTAGCCACTGGCGGTACCGGCCCAGGAGCAGGGGATCCAGGGTGTCGGCGAAGCGCATCCCCCAGAACCGGTCTCCAAAGTAGGCCACCCGCACGGCCATCACCAGGCTGGCGTTCCCCGCGATGCGGAACTCCACGGTGGAGGTCGCGTTCAGGCGCAGGACCTGGGGCAGGCTCGCGACGTTCTCGGGGGGGGACAGCTCCAGGCCATCCATGCCGAAGGCCAGGACGGCCCCGTCCTTCACGTTGCTCTGCTGATCGGCGAACGAACAGGCCACGGGGCGGTCGGGCACGTAGTCCGCCAGCCGGTGGGCCTCCGTGGCCCGCAGCAGGCGCGGCAGGCCGAAGTGGCAGGCTTCCAGGCCCTGGAAGCGGCCGTGGCCCAGGAATTCCACCACGGCCTCGAAGGGCAGCCCCCGGTCCGCAAGGCCCAGGGTGAGGCGGGAGCCGGGCTTGAGCTGCCACTGGCCGCGTGTCACATCGTCGAGGCCCACGACCACGCGGTCCGGGGCCTCGGCGAGGAGGCGGAACTCGCCATGGAAGGTTCCGAAGGCGAGCTTCACGGAGCCGGCGGACTGGCAGAGCCGCTGGAAGACCATCCGGATGGCCTCGGGATCCTCCTTGTTCAGGCCAGGGGAGCTCATCCCAGCCTTATCGGTCCATGCGACGCCGGCTCAAGTCCCGCCGAGAATCCCCGCCACGGCTGCATAGGGATCGGCGTGCCCCTCGGCGATGGCCCGGACGGCGGCCTCGATGCGGTCGGGACCGGCCTGGGCCTTGACGCGCCGCACGGCCGCCTCCGCCAGGAGGGACTCGAAGCGCAGCCGGGCCCGTTCCCGCGCCTTGCGCGCCAGGCCCCCGTGGGACCGGAGCCAGGCCCCATGGGTGCGGATCGCATCCAGGAGGGCGGACACGCCCTCGCCCTGGGCGGCCACGGTGCGCAGCACCGGCGGATCCCAGTCCCGGAGGGAAGCGAGGGCCTTCATGGCCTCGATCTCCCGCTCCACCTGGTCGGCGCCTTCCCGGTCGGCCTTGTTGATCACGAAGAGATCGGCCACCTCCATGATCCCGGCCTTGATGGCCTGGATCTCGTCGCCCATGCCGGGCACCAGCACCACGCAGCAGGAATGGACGCAGCTCACCACATCCACCTCGTCCTGGCCGACGCCCACGGTCTCCACGAGCACCGTGTCGAAGCCCGCCGCGTCCAGCAGGTCGATGGCGTCCTGGGTGGCCCGGGCGAGGCCGCCCAGGGCGCCCCGCGTGGCCATGCTGCGGATGAAGATGCCGGGGTCGGCGGCGATCTTCTGCATGCGGATGCGGTCGCCCAGAATGGCGCCGCCGCTGAAGGGCGAGGTGGGATCCACGGCGAGGATGCCCACCCGCTGGCCCTCGGCCCGCAGCGCCCGCGCCAGCTGGTCCGTGAGGGTGCTCTTCCCGGCCCCGGGGGAGCCCGTCAGCCCCACCACCGTGGCCCGGCCCAGCTGGGGCCAGAGCGAGGCCATGAGGGCCCGGGCCTCCGGGTGTCCGTTCTCCATCCAGGTGATGGCCCGGGCCAGGGCCCGCGGGTGCCCGCGACGCAGCGGCTCCAGCATCTGGTCGGCGGTGTCCATGACACCAGCATGGCAGGGCCCCCATCCGAGCGGGAGCGGTGGCATCCCTGTGACACAAGCGTGGCTTCTCCTGTGACGAAGGCCCGGATTCCCTGGCATCCCGACTCGCCCGGGGGGAGGCGATGGGGTACCCTGGACCTTCGGCCGCGGGGCCGAATGGAATCCACCCAGATGATCCGAAGGCCTTCTCCGTTGCCCGATCCGGTTCCCGGGGACCCGGCCCCCGCCGATCCGGCGAGTCCTGTCCCGGCCCAGCCGCCTGTCCGTCTCACCAAGCGGGTCCCCGTGGCGCCACCGGCGCCCTCCGCCCCGCGGGAGAAGATCTGTGCCGAATGCGGGATCAAGTTCCAGCTGGAGAGCGGGAAGAAGTTCTTCCTCTGTCCCGACTGCTACCGGCGTTCCTTCGCCCGGCAGCGGGGCGGGAAGGGGGCGGCCCGGATCCTCACCCACATCACCTGTGTGCGCTGCGGCGCGCAGGAGTACCTGCCCTTCGTGCCCGAGGACCCTGCACAGGCCCTGTGCCGCGCCTGTTTCGCCGCCGAGCGGCCGGAACCCAAGGCCCCTTCCCGGCATCCTCGTCGCTGAACCGGAGATTCCATGCGCCTGAAGACCCTCCCCCTCCTCCTCGCGGCCGGCCTGGTGATGGCCCAGGGTGCCCCGAAGAGTGCCGATGCGGCCCGTCAGGCCTTCATGCAGGTGCTCGATGCCGTGGACGCCACCTGGTTCGGCCAGCCCTACCAGGGCGTGACCGCGGTGGAAGTCCAGGGCACCCTCGGCATCGCCCTCAGCGGCGCCGCCGTGAACCGGAAGGTGGACCAGCTCAGCCAGGGAGCCGTGAAGGCCGACAGCAAAGGCGGGCAGGCCAATCTCCTGGTCAAGGGCACCTACTTCGCCAACGGCGATTTCAAGACGGACATGGCCGGGGACTTCGGCCACCTGCTCTACGCCCGCCGCGGAGACCGGGGCTTCCTCTACAGCAAGGAGCAGAACGCCTACACCACCCGCGTGGACCTGCCTCCCACGGACGCGCCCCTGACCTACATGGCCTGGTTCCGCCAGACCCTCAACGACATCAAGGCCGTCTACCTCGACGGGACGGTCTTCAAGCCGAGCCTGGGCGGGGAGGAGACCTCCGGCGGCCGCACCCTCCAGCGCATCGTCTTCAGCGCCCCCACCCAGCCCTGGGATTCCAAGAAGCGCGAGCAGAGCCTGGCCCAGAGCCTGGGCTTCTGGCGGCGCGGGCACCTGGTGGTGCTGGTGGACAAGGCCACCCACCTGCCCTACCGCATGGATTTCCGCAACGACGAGCAGGGTGTCCAGACCCGCATGGACTTCAACTACGGCGCAGGCAACCGCCTGGAGGCCGTGAACCTCAGCAACAGCAGCCGCGGCTTCGAGGGTCCCGGCTGGCTGCGCATCGGCTACGGCCCCGGCGGCCAGATGAACCACGTGGCTGGCGAGCTGGGCAGCCAGGACAAGCGCGTGTCCTTCGCCCTGGACCTGGCCTGGTCCCGGTCCCTCAGTCCCGCTGCCATCGCGGCCATGCCCCCGGCCGGGGCCACCAAGCGCGGCCGGGAGGAGCTGGAGACCCAGCTGATGATCGGTCTGGCTGGCCAGATCTTCGATCTCCAGCGCCGCGGCCTGAACCTCCGCAGCGTCGCCGTGGGCGCCAAGTAGTCAGGCCTCGAGATCCAGGCGGGGCCGTTCGGCCTCCTCGGCCGGCTGGGCATTGAGCCGCTCCCCATGCGCGTCGTAGGTCTCGGGCGGAGCCACCTCCGGCACCGCCTCTGCCGCGGCCTCCGGCGCCTCCGCCCCGGTCGCAGGCCCCTCCTCCTGCCGGCGCCTGCGCCGCTGCCAAGCTGCGAGCAGTCCCTGCCCCGCCGGGGGCAGCACCCCCGGCGGGAGCCGGATGGCCTGCGTCCGCTGGCCGCGCTGCACCGCCCCCACCCGGGCCACGGGGTCCAGGTGCGGAAGGGGCAGATCGTCGAAGGGCGCCATGCGAGACCTCCCCGCCTCGGCCAGCCACCCTCCTCATCGGCAGGACCGCCCTTCTGCCCAATCCCAGGGCCCCCTTGAGGTATCCTGGACCCACGTCGGAGCGTGGCGCAGCCTGGTAGCGCATCTGCTTTGGGAGCAGAGGGTCGCGAGTTCGAATCTCGCCGCTCCGACCAATGGGTTCCACCGGGCGCCTGTCGGCGAGATTCGGACTCGCGAGTGGGATCGTGGAGGCGCCACTAGATGTGGCGCCGGAGCGAGACCGGCCCGGCAAAGCCGGGCAGTTCGAATCAGGCCGTGTGGGTCGGACCAACGACCGGGCGCCTGTCGGCGAGATTCGGACTCGCCCCGGCCACGCGTGCGTGGCCAGGATCCAGCGTCGAGTGGGATCGTGGAGGCGCCACCCTCCGCCTGACTCGCCCTCCCCCGGGAGGGCGCTCCCGCGCGTGCCTTGCGGAGGCGGAGCCTCTGTGGCGCCGGAGCGAGACCGGCCCGGCAAAGCCGGGCAGTTCGAATCAGGCCGTGTGGGTCGGACCAACGACCGGGCGCCTG
>DASVZU010000221.1:0-6033 GCA_036391515.1 Holophagaceae bacterium | reverse complement strand
CAAGTTCGACAACCTCTACGGCTGCCGCGAGTCCCTGGTGGACGCCATCAAGCGCGCCACCGATGTCATGGTGGCCGGCAAGATCGCGGTCGTCTGCGGCTACGGCGACGTGGGCAAGGGCAGCGCCCAGGCCCTGCGCGCGCTGAGCGCCCAGGTGTGGGTCACGGAGATCGATCCCATCTGCGCCCTGCAGGCGGCCATGGAGGGCTACCGCGTGGTGACCATGGACGAGGTCGCCGACCAGGCCGACATCTTCGTCACCTGCACGGGCAACTTCCACGTCATCACCCACGAGCACATGGCCCGCATGAAGCACAACGCCATCGTGTGCAACATCGGCCACTTCGACAGCGAGATCGACGTGGCGAGCCTCGAGAAGTACGCCTGGGAGGAGATCAAGCCCCAGGTGGACCACATCATCTTCCCTGACGGCAAGCGGATCATCCTGCTGGCCAAGGGCCGCCTCGTGAACCTGGGCTGCGGCACGGGCCACCCCAGCTACGTCATGAGCAGCAGCTTCGCCAACCAGACCCTGGCCCAGATCGAGCTGTGGACGAAGCCGGGCCAGTACGCCGTGGGCGTCTACACCCTGCCCAAGCACCTGGACGAGCAGGTGGCGCGGCTCCAGCTGCAGACCCTGAATGCGAAGCTCACGGCCCTGCGGCCCGACCAGGCCAAGTACATCGGCGTGCCCCTGGAGGGGCCCTACAAGGCGGACCACTACCGCTACTGATTTCCTGCCCGTGAACAAGACAAGGGACCCCGCCCGGCGGGGTCCCTTGCCGTACGGGAGGACCGCCTAGGTGACCAGCGCCTCCTCGTGGTGGGTGGCGTGGCGGACGGTGGCCTCGCATTCCAGCTGCGGGGTCTGGGTGAAGTGCGCGTTGGCGAGGTCGGTCCGGACCTTGGCCAGCACCTTGGCCCGGGACAGCTTGCCCTTCCCGGCCCGCATCTCCTTGCACAGGTAGTACGTGAAGGCACCGTGCCAGTCGCCGCCGATGAGGGCGTCGGCGCTGGTCTGGTTGTCCTTGCATCCGGCCCACAGGATGTGGTGGGCGATGCCCTTCTCCAGCAGCTTGAGGTGCTGGGGCCGCGCCCGGCGGAGCTCCATGTCGCGGAAGGCCTCGATGGAGGGCGGGGGCAGGTAGCGGGGCTTGCGGTCCAGCAGCAGGTCGATGGCCTTCAGGCCGGTCCCGCTGTGGCAGGTGTCGAGGTAGACCTCGAGTAGCACGTTCGAGGGGAGCTGGGTGAACAGGTCGTGCAGCTCGTCGTCCACGATGATGTGGTCACGGTTCCACTGGGTGCCGCTCTGGGCCAGGTCGTGGGGGCAGAAGGCCTCGTCGGCCCGGTCCATCTCGTCGAGGTTCAGGTCGGGCACCTGGGTGCCGTGGCTGGAGAGGCTGAACACCAGGTGGTTGATCTTGCCGTTCCGGGCCTCGGTCACCATGCGCTTCAGTTCCTTCATGATGTTGGCCTTGGTGGCGTTCTGATCGGTCAGCTTGGTGATCTCCGCATCCGTGAAGCCGTTCACGTCCTTCAGCAGCTGGGCCATGTCGTTCGCGTCGTTGACGCAGCCGTGGAGGGTGGCCGTTGGGAAGTTCTTGTAGGTGTTGATGCCGACGCACAGCGCATTGCGACGAACCATATCTCTCCTCCTATTCAACAGATGACGCCGGAGGCCCCCAGGCGGGGACCTCCGGTGGTCGTCGAAGGCGACGGGAAATTCCTTGTGCAAGTCCGGAGGACTGCGATCGTGCACAGGCATGCGTCCGTCCGGGGCCACCATAGGCCCTGCGGCGGGCCGGGCAAGGGCATCATGGACCCGTGGAGATTCCCATGGCCTGGTCCCTCACCGTTGCCGCCGTCATCGCGCGCCAGGGGCGCTTCCTCGTGGTGGAGGAGACGGACGGTGTCCACCCCGAGCGGGTCCTCAACCAGCCCGCGGGCCATGTGGAGCCCGGGGAGACGATCCTCGACGCCGTGCGCCGCGAGGTGAAGGAGGAGACGGGCCTGGCCTTCACGCCCGAGGCCGTGGTGGGCATCTACCAGCTGCAGGCCCGCAACGGCCGCGACTACTGCCGGATCTGCTTCACGGGCACCGTGCCCGAGGGCGCCGAGGCCGCGCCCGAGGACCCGGAGATCCTCGGCTGCCGCTGGCTCAGCCGCGACGAGCTGGCCGGGGCGGCCCTGCGCTCGGGCCTGGTGCTCCGCTGCGTGGACGACGTCCTCGCAGGGCTCAGCTATCCCCTGTCCCTGGTGGAGACGGTGCGGCGGGAGCGCTAGGCGCCGGCCTCAGGTCGCCTTTTCCGCAGCCAGGTGCTGGCGATGAGCGAGGTGAGCAGGCCCGTGAACCAGGTGCCCAGCACGCCGGAGAAGGCTGTGGGCAGGGGGCGCAGCATCCCCGACTGCGCCTGGATCAGGGCGTCGATCTGGGCGGGCGCAAGCCCCTCCTGGGCCATCTTCAGCCGGCCCAGGGCCTCCATCTCGCGGAAGTAGCTGGGGAAGAGCACCACCGTGAAGAACAGGCTGCCCACGAAGATGATGGCCGAGGCGATCACCGAGGCCGCCACGCCGTTGCCCACCTGCCGCACGTAGCCGCAGACCGGCGCCGTGATCCGCAGCAGCACCAGCAGCACGGCGATCTGCAGGGGGATCACCAGCCAGAACAGGACGTGGAGAGTCGGGTGGTGGTACCAGCCCGTGAAGCCCATGACGAGGGTCCAGAGCACCACGAGGATGCCGAGGATGAGGCCGGCGCGAAGCGTCGCCATCGTGACTCCTAGAAGACGTGGTTTCCGCCGTTGACGGGGAGGGTGGCGCCGGTGACGAAGCCGGCCTGGAGGAGGCCCGCCACGGCCTCGGCCACATCCTGGGCCTCGCCGTTCCGGCGGAGGGGGGCGTGCTCGGCCGCCGCCTGCTTATGCTTCTCGGGCAGGTGGGCGGTGGCGTCCGTGAGGGTGAGGCCCGGGGCCACGGCGTTCACGCGGATGCCCATGGGGCCCAGCTCGAAGGCCAGGGCCCGCACGAAGCCTTCCAGGGCCGCCTTGGCCGCGCTGTGGGCGCAGAAGCCCCAGCCGGGATTGCGCGCCAGCCCGCTGGTGATGGCGACGATGGAACCGCCCCGGCCATCCAGTTTCTGGCGCTCCAGCATCTGGGGCACCACGGCCCGGCAGCCGTGGAAGGCCGCGCCCATCTCGCCCAGGAGCTTGGCCTCGAAGGCGTCCCAGGGGTACTCGAGGAAGCCCTTCATGGGGAAGCCCACGGAAGCGTTCAGCACGAGGATGCCGATGGGCCCCAGCTCCCCCTTCACCGCGGCGGCCATGGCCTCCACCTGGGCGCGGTCCCGGGCGTCCCCCTTCACGGCGAGGGCCCGCCCGCCCGCCGCCTGGATCTCGGCGACCACGGCCAGGGCGGCCGCCTCTGAGTGGTGGTAGTTCACGGCCACCGCGGCGCCCTGGGCGGCCAGGGTGCGGGCGATGGCGGCGCCGATGCCGCGGCTGGCACCGGTGACGAGGGCGACGTTTCCTGCGAGCGGCATGCTACCTCCCTGGGGCCAGGCCCCGATTCTGCCGTTCCCGGCCGGCCGGCTCAAGGCTCCAGCAGATCGCCGATGGCCATGGCGCCGGCGCTTCGGGCGTCGCCCGTGAGCGCGCGCCGGAGGTACCCGGCCTGGCCCAGGTGGAAGGCCAGGTGGGCCGCCAGGTGGATCAGGAGGCGGCTCGTGGGCGGCTTGACGCCCGCCACGGCCTCGGGGAATGGGGCGGCCAGGGCCGCTTCGATGAGGCCCGGAAGCACCGTCTCGAGGTCGGCCAGCGCCGCGGCCAGCTCGGCGGCCACCGCCGCCCGGGTGCCTTCGCGGCGGCCGAACTCCGCCTCCCGGTCGCGGACGTAGCCCGTGCCCCCCAGCACCGCGCCGACGAAGTGCCGCAGGTTACCCGCCACGTGCAGGGCCAGGTTCCCGGCGCTGTTGGCGAGGCCCGGCAGCGTCCGCCAGAGGGCCTCGTCGTCAGGGAAGAGGGCCACCTCCCGCTGGAAGGCCGTCAGGTCGCGGCGGAACAGCACCAGGAGGTCGGCGGCGAGGGGCGTCATGGCGCCCATCCTACGCCCGCCTGTGGGATCCTCGTCTCATGGACTTGCAGGCCCTCCTCGACGACCTCGCGCGGGAATCCGCGCCCTTTGCGGCGCAGGGG
Source organism: Holophagaceae bacterium (assembly GCA_036391515.1). Lineage (GTDB taxonomy): Bacteria > Acidobacteriota > Holophagae > Holophagales > Holophagaceae > Geothrix. The sequence continues at coordinate 1,843 of DASVZU010000221.1, read as the reverse complement.
CGGGTGGCGGACTACATCCCGGCGCTCGCCGCCGTGGACCCGGCGCGCTTCGGGATCGCCCTCGCCACCATGGAGGGGCAGGTGCTCGGGAGCGGCGACTGGCGCGTGCCCTTCTCCGTCCAGAGCGTGTCCAAGGCCTTCGCCCTGGCCCTCGTGCTGTCCCGCGATGGCGAGGCCCTGTGGCGGCGCGTGGGCCGCGAGCCCTCCGGCAACCCCTTCAATTCCCTCGTGCAGCTGGAGTATGAGAAGGGCATCCCGCGCAACCCCTTCATCAACGCCGGGGCCCTCGTCCTCGTGGACCGGCTGCTCAGCCTCACGGGGGACTCCGTGGGCGCCCTCCGCGCCTTCCTGCGGGAGGAGAGCGGCAATCCCGGCGTGGCGGAGGATGCGGAGGTGGCCGCCTCGGAGGCCGCCCACGGCCACCGCAACGCGGCCCTGGCCCACTTCATGGCCAGCTGCGGCAACCTGGAGAACCCCGTGGAGGCGGTGCTGGACCACTACTTCCGCCAGTGCTCCCTCGCCATGAGCTGCGCGGACCTGGCGAAGGCGGGCCTCTTCCTGGCCAACCACGGCCTGCGGGCGGACGGCTCCCGCCTCCTCACCCGCAGCGAGGCCAAGCGCATCAACGCCGTCATGCTCACCTGCGGCACCTACGACGCCGCGGGCGACTTCGCCTACCGGGTGGGCCTGCCCGGCAAGAGCGGCGTGGGCGGCGGCATCCTGGCCGTGCTGCCCGAGCGCGGCGTCCTCTGCGTGTGGAGCCCCGCCCTCGACGCCCACGGCAACAGCGTGGCCGGCGTGGAGGCCCTGGACCGCTTCACCACCCGCACCGGCTGGTCGGTCTTCTGAAAAAACTGGACAGGATTAACAGGATTTAAAAACAGAATTAACAGGATTTAAAAGCTTTTATTCCTGTTAATCCATCTTTTTATCCTGTTAATCCTGTCTCCGCTTTTCGTCTTTCCATGCGGGCTGAACCAGCCACGCGGCCCAGGCGGTGAACAGGGCCACGGCGCCCAGGATGAGGGCCAGGCGCTGCCAGGGCGCGGCAAAGGCCAGGCGCTGCTGGACGTCCCAGACCAGGGTCCAGAGCCACACCAGGGCCCCCAGGGCCAGGGCGGTGCTCACGAGCAGCTGCGCCCAGCGGCGCGGCACGAACAGCGGCACCAGGAGCGCCAGGCAGAGGGCCACGAGGGGCAGCTGGGCGAAGCGGAGGAAGTGGGCGCCCAGGAGCAGCAGGGCGAAGAGGGCGGGCAGACGGCGGAGGATGGACACGGGGACTCCCGGCGACAGAAGAATCATACCCATTTGTCCTAAATCTCAGATCACAACCCGGAACCACCCTGTGTCCAGCGTTTGGTCCATTCTGCCCGGGCCTCCGGCGCCAGGAAGGTCCAGGCCACGAAGCGGCTCTGCTTCTGGCCCTGGGCCATGGCCACGGTGCGGACCTCCCGGGCGCCCGCCTGGCGCAGGGCCCGGCGCACGGCGGGAAGGCTGGCGGAGCTGGAGATCAGGGAGGTGAACCACAGCACCTGGGCGGGGAGGCGGGCACTCTCGGCCGCCATGCGGCTGATGAAGCCTGCCTCGCCGCCTTCGCACCACAGCTCCGCCCCCCGGCCACCGAAGTTCAGCACGGGCCGGGCGGCCTCGCCGCGGCCCAGGTTCCGCCACTTCCGCCGGGTGCCTTCCTGCGCCTCGTGCCGGGAGCCGTGGAAGGGCGGGTTGCAGAGCGTCAGGTCGAAGCGGTCCTCCGGGCCCACCACGCCCGCGAAGACGGCGGCCGGGTCCGCCTGGCGCCGCAGCTGGAGGACCGTCTCCAGGCCGTTGGCCGCCAGGATGCGGG
>DASVZU010000220.1:0-8832 GCA_036391515.1 Holophagaceae bacterium | reverse complement strand
GGCTCCGCCGCCGGAGTATCCTCGGGGCATGTCCCCCGCCCTGCCAGGTTTCCCGCCGAGGATCGGTCTGCACCTCCTCATCGTGGCCATGGCCATCGTGGCCGCGGCCTACCTGGTCGGACGGTTCCAGCCGGCCCGCCGGCGCAAGGTCCGGCGGATTCTCCTGCCCTACATCCTGTGGCTGGCAGCGCTTCTCCTCGGTGCGGCCCTGTCCGCGGGAGGCTGGGAAGCCCGGGCGCAGGACGCCCGGATCCTGGCCGGCCTGCTGCTGGACCTCACCTTCATCAACCTGGCGGGCCTGCTCGTCTTCGACCTGATCCTCCCCGGCCTCGGCCTGGGCCTGGCCGATCTCGTGGCGGACCTCTCCCTGGGCGTGGCCTACCTCGCGGCGCTGCTGGCCACCCTCCGAGCCTCGGGCATGAATCCGTCGAGCCTGCTGGCCACCTCGGCGGTGGTCACGGGCGTCATCGGCCTGTCCCTCCAGGCGACCCTCGGGAACATCCTCGGCGGCGTTGCGCTTCAGCTGGATCATTCCATCCACGTGGGCGACTGGCTCCAGCTGGAGAACGGCAAGCAGGGCCGGGTGACGGCCATCCACTGGCGGCACACCGTCGTCGAGACCCGGGACTGGGACACCCTCATCGTGCCCAATGCGGCCCTCCTGGCGGGGAACATCCTCATCCTCGGCAAGCGCGAGGGCCAGCCGGTGCAGCACCGGATGTGGGTCTACTTCAACGTGGATTTCCGCTACGCCCCGGGCGAAGTCATCGAAGCCGTGAACCGGGGCCTCCAGGAAGCGCCCATTCCGAATGTGGCGGCGGATCCGGCCGCCCACTGCATCTGCTACGACTTCGCCAAGGACACCCGGGACAGCTTCGCCTACTACGCCGTGCGCTACTGGCTCACGGACCTGGCGAAGGACGACCCTACCAGCTCCGCCGTGCGCCACCGCATCTACGCGGCCCTCAAGCGGGCCGACATTCCCCTCGCCGTGCCCGCCGCCTCGGTCTTCCTCTCCCAGGACGACCCGGACCATGCCCGCCGCAAGGACGCCCGCGAGCTGGACCGCAGGCTGGCCCTCCTCGAACGCCTTTCGCTGTTCCAATCCATGACGCCCGAGGAACGCGCCCAGATCGCCCCGAGGATCCGCCCGGCCCCCTTCACCGCCGGGGAAGTCATCACGCGGCAGGGCGCCGAGGCGCACTGGCTCTACCTCCTGGTGAAGGGGGAAGTGGAGATCCGCCTGGGTTCCGAAGGGGGCGAAGGCCGGATCCTGGGCACCCTTCGGGCCCCGGATTTCTTTGGCGAAATGGGTGTGTTGACGGGAGCTCGGCGGTCCACCACGGTCGCAGCCCGGAGCGAAGTGGAGTGTTTCCGCATCGAGAAGGGGGATTTCCAGCACATCCTCGAAGGCCGGCCCGAAATCGCCGAAGGGATTTCCGACATCCTGGCCCGCCGACGGGTGGAGCTGCTGGCGCTTCAGGAGCGCCTCGACGCCGCCGAGCGCGAACGCCGCCTCCAGGCCGAGCACGGCCGCATCCTCGCCGGCATCCGGAGCTTCTTCGGGCTGGAGGCCTGAGGCACCGGTCGATCCAAAGGGATTCCTGGCCAAATTCTGACCATTCCAATAAACTATTTTCTTCGCGACCGCAGGCGACCCCCGGTCTCCGCCTCATTTCCGTCCGAATGTCCCATTCATGCCCCGACCGGGCCCCCGGAACCTCGTGTTCGGCGGGCGGGCCCATCCAGGAGTTCTTGATGTCCTTCGAATCCCTCGGGCTGAGGCCTGAGCTGCTGCGCGCCGTGCGCGAGCAGGGCTACGAAACCCCCACCCCCATCCAGGCCCAGGCCATTCCGGTGGTGCTCACCGGCCGCGACCTGCTGGCCCGCGCGCAGACGGGCACCGGCAAGACCGCCGGGTTCACCCTCCCGCTCCTCCAGCACCTGGCCCCCCAGGCGACGGCCTCGGCCTCGCCCGCCCGCCATCCCATCCGGGCCCTCATCCTCACCCCCACCCGCGAACTGGCCCTCCAGGTGGAGGAAAGCGTCCGCGTCTACGGATGCCATCTGCCTCTGCGGTCGGCCGTGGTCTTCGGCGGCGTGAACATCAACCCCCAGATCAAGGCCCTTCGCGCCGGGGTGGACATTCTCGTGGCCACCCCGGGCCGGTTGCTGGATCTGCAGGGACAGGGCCACCTGGACTTCCGCCAGCTCGAGGTGCTCGTGCTGGATGAAGCCGATCGGATGCTCGACATGGGCTTCATCCGCGACATCCGGAAGATCCTGGCCCTCCTGCCCTCGAAACGGCAGAACCTGCTCTTCTCCGCCACCTTCACCGACGAGATCAAGGCCCTGGCGTCCAGCTTCCTGAAGGATCCGGCCTCGGTGGAGGTCACCCCGCGCAACACCGCGGCCGAACTGGTTCGGCAGGTGGTGCATCCGGTGGATCGTGAGCGGAAGCGGGCCCTGCTCGCCCACCTCGTCCACACCCGGGGCCTGGAGCAGGTGCTGGTGTTCACCCGCACGAAGCACGGGGCCAATCGCCTTTCCGAGCAGCTCGAAAAGGATGGGATCACCGCCATGGCCATTCACGGCAACAAGAGCCAGCCGCAGCGCATCAAGGCCCTGGATGCCTTCAAGAAGGGGGAGATCCGGGTTCTCGTCGCCACGGACATCGCCGCCCGCGGGCTGGACATCGACCAGCTTCCCAACGTGGTGAACTTCGAATTGCCCCAAGTCCCGGAGGATTACATCCACCGGATCGGCCGAACCGGTCGGGCCGGCTCCGAAGGCGAGGCCCTTTCCCTCGTGTGCGTGGACGAGCAGAAGCTGCTGCGCGACATCGAGAAGCTGCTGCGCAAGGAACTCCCCAAGCAGGTGGTGACGGGCTTCGCGCCGGATCCCAGCATTCCTGCCGAACCCATCGAGAACGGGCGACGGTCGGGGCGCCAGCCCGGCGGGCCGTCGCGCCCCCGCCCCACCGGCCGGACGGCCCGCCCTCCCCGGGCGTCCTCCCCTCGCACATGAAATTGGTTATCATTTAAGATCCACCGGAGCCCTGATGCGTCGCCTGCTGCCAGCCCTGGCCCTTTCCGTCGGGAGCCTCGCGCTCTTTTCGACCCCGCCTCCGCCCATGGCCGCCGGTTCCACGGATGACTACATCTTCCCCCAGCGGAGCCCCTGGGCCAGTGTGCAGCAGACCATCGGCACCACGGTGATCGCCATCGACTACCACCGGCCCGCCGTCCGCGGCCGCCAGATCTGGGGCAAGCTGGTGCCCTACAACCAGGTCTGGCGCGCGGGCGCCAACGAAGCCACCACCATCCGGTTCAGCGATCCCGTCCGGATCGACGGCCACACCGTGAAAGCCGGCACCTACTCCCTGTTCATGCTGCCGCGGCAGGGCGCCTGGACGATCATCCTCAACCGGCGCGCCAAGCAATGGGGCGCGTTCGAGTACGATCCCCGGCTGGACGTCCTCCGGCTCGATGTGCGCCCGCGCCAGGCCCCCTTCACCGAGTGGCTGACCTACGCCCTGGATCCCACCAGCGACTCCACCGCCTACGTGCAGCTCTTCTGGGAGCGCCTGAAGGTGAGCTTCCTGGTGGAAGTGGACGTGGAGGGCATCGTCACCACCCGGATGAAGCGGCTTTTCTCTCAGCGCCCCAACGACTGGCGTGTGTACGCCGAAGCCGCCGACTACGGGCTGCAGCAGACCGTGCCCCTGGCCCAGGCCATCACCTGGGCGGATCACTCCATCGCCCTCCAGGCCAATGCCACGAACCTCGCGGTCAAGGCCCGCCTGCTCCATGAAGCCGGACAGAAGGCCGAAGCGATGGCCTTGATGGAACGGGCCCTGCAGATGGCCCAGGGCCGGAAGGCCCCCGGCTCCGTGACCGGCCCCCTCCTGAAGGATCTCCAGGATTGGAAACAAGGCGGTTAGCCCTGTCGATCAATCCGGGTTGACAGGACCTGCAGGGCGTTTCACATTCTTGCTTATGCAACAAGATGCCCCGCCTCCTGCCCCCCAGATGGGACTCGGGTTCCTGATCGCGGCCGCTCGGCGCCGCCTCAAGCAGGTCGTGTGGGCACGTTTGCTGCCCTTCGACCTGACCCCGCAGCAGTTCTGGATCCTGATGGTGCTTCAGCAGAAGGGGCCCCAGTCGCTCCATGCCCTGGCCCAGGAAGTCTGGATGGATGATCCCACCGCCAGCCGGGTGGTGAAGCTGCTCTGCGACCGGGGCATCCTCCGGAGCGAAAGCGATCCCGCCCATGGCCGCCGGATCCTCATCCGCCCCACCCAGGAGGGCGCTCGCCTCATCCGGGAACTCGAAGGCCTGACCGAGGACATTCGCGCCCACCTGCTGGAGGGCCTGAGCCCCGAGGAGCAGGCGGTCGTCCGCAACGCCCTCAACCGGATGATCCACAACCTGGAGCAGCTCGCGGATCAAACGCCCAAGGCCCGGCGCCCCCTTGCGCGGCGCCTCAAGGTCAGCAACCTGTAGCCCTCGGCCCATCCGTCGGAAGCCGGACAGGTTTCGCCCTGGCGAATACCTCAAGTTGCGATAGCATCTGATTCCGATCGCTCATGTCTTTCTGATTTCTTTTCCCGGACTCCCCATGGACGCCTCCCAGCTCGATTCCTCCCTTCCGCCCGAGTCCGCGACTTCCCCGTCCCGCCGGCGCTGGCCCTGGATCATGGGAGCCGGCCTGGCGGTCCTGGCGGTCCTCGGGGCCATGTCCCGGCACGGACAGAACGCCTCCTCCCCCGCCAAGGGCGGCGGGCATCCCGTCCCCATCCTGGCGGCTCCGGCCCGAACCGGGGACATGTCCCTCAGCCTCACCGGCCTCGGCACGGTGACGCCCCTGAACACCGTCACGGTGCGAAGCCGGGTGGACGGCCAGCTGGTGCAGGTGGCCTTCACGGAAGGCCAACAGGTCCAGCAGGGGCAGCTTCTCGCGCAGATCGATCCGCGTCCCTTCCAGGTCCAGCTGATGCAGGCGGAAGGGCAGCAGGCCAAGGATCAGGCGGCCTGCAGGAATGCGCAGATGGATCTGGCGCGGTTCCGCGATCTGGCCCGCCAGGGCATCCTGGCGCAGCAGCAGCTGGATGCGCAGACCTCCCAGGTCAATCAGTACGAAGCGGCGCTCAAGGCCGACCAGGCCCAGGTGGAGAGCGCCCGCCTGAACCTGACCTACAGTCGCATCACCGCCCCGATCTCCGGCCGGGTCGGCCTGCGGCTGGTGGATCCGGGCAACATGGTCCACGCCTCCGATGCGGGTGGCCTGGCGGTCATCACGCCGGTGAACCCGATCAACGTGGTGTTCACCATCCCCTCGGACCACATCCAGCAGGTGATGGCCCGAAGCCGCAAGGGCGCCCACCTTCCAGTGGAGGCCTACGACCGGGATCTCCAGCGGAGGATCGCGCAGGGCGAACTGGAGGCCATCGACAACCAGGTGGATCCGGGCACCGGGACCGTGCGCCTGAAGGCGCGGTTCCCCAACGACAGCGGGGCGCTGTTCCCCAACCAGTTCGTGAACGCGAAACTCCTTGTGGACACCCTTCGGAACGTCGTCATCATCCCCACCGCGGCCCTGCAGCGCGGGCCCCAGGGCGCCTTCGTCTACGTGGTGAAGCCTGATCACACGGTGGACCTCCGCGTGGTCGACATCCAGGCCACCGAAGGCGACGATACGGCCATCCGGACGGGCCTGAAGGCCGGCGAGATGGTCGTGACGGACGGCCTGGAAAAGCTCCGCCCCGGCAGCCCCGTGAGCATCGCCCATCCCGAGACCGGGGGGAACCCCAAGGCGAAGCGCTAGGCGGGGGCCGCGTTGAATCCCTCCCGCCCTTTCATCCTCCGGCCCATTGCCACTTCGCTCCTGATGGCGGGCTTGCTCCTGGTGGGGGCCCTGGCCTTCCGCCAGTTGCCGGTCTCGGCCCTGCCCCAGGTGGACTACCCCACCATCCAGGTGGTGACCTTCTATCCGGGCGCCAGTCCGGACGTGATGGCCTCGGCCATCACCGCGCCCCTGGAGCGCCAGTTCGGCCAGCTGCCAGGGCTGAACCGGATGTCCTCCACCAGCTCCAACGGCAGTTCCATCATCACGCTGCAGTTCGTGCTGGACCTCAACATCGACGTGGCCGAACAGCAGGTCCAGGCCGCCGTCAACGCGGCGGGCACCTACCTGCCCAAGGACCTCCCGAACCCGCCCATCTACAGCAAGACCAACCCGGCTGACGCGCCCATCCTGACCCTCGCCCTCACGTCGAAATCGCTCCCCCTGTCGAAGGTGGAGGACTTCGCGGACACGCGGCTGGCCCAGAAGATCTCCCAGCTCCCCGGCGTGGGGCTGGTGAGCATCAGCGGCGGCCAGAAGCCCGCGGTCCGCATCCAGGCCAACCCCTCGCAGCTGGCCTCCTTCGGCCTCACCCTCGGGGACGTCCGCACGGCCGTGGGCCAGAGCAACGTGAACCAGGCCAAGGGCAGCTTCGACGGCCTGCGCCAGGCCTACGCCATCGGGGCCAACGACCAGCTGCTCTCCAGCGACCAGTACCGCCCCCTGGTGATCGCCTACAAGAACGGCGCCCCGGTGCGGCTCTCGGACGTGGCCACGGTCACCGACGGGGTGGAGAACGCCCGGCAGGCCGCCTGGATGAACCAGGTCCCGGCCGTCATCCTCAACATCCAGCGCCAGCCTGGTGCCAACATCATCGCCGTGGTGGACCGGGTGAAGCAGCTCCTGCCCCAGCTCCAGGCCTCCCTGCCCGCCGCGGTCCAGCTCTCCATCCTCACGGACCGCACCACCACCATCCGCGCCTCCGTGGCGGACGTGGAATTCGAGCTGATGCTGACCATCGCCCTCGTGGTGATGGTGATCTTCCTGTTCCTGCGCACGCTGGCAGCCACCATCATCCCCAGCGTGGCGGTCCCCCTCTCGCTGGTGGGCACCTTCGGCGTCATGTACCTGCTGGGGTACAGCCTCAACAACCTGACCCTCATGGCGCTCACCATCTCCACCGGCTTCGTGGTGGACGACGCGATCGTGATGATCGAGAACATCATGCGCTACATCGAGGAGGGCGAACCGCCTCTCCAGGCGGCGCTGAAGGGCTCCGGCCAGATCGGTTTCACCATCCTCTCGCTGACGGTCTCGCTGATCGCGGTGCTCATCCCGCTGCTCTTCATGGGTGACATCGTGGGCCGCCTGTTCCGCGAGTTCGCGGTGACCCTCAGCGTGACCATCCTCGTGTCGGCCGTGGTGTCCCTCACCCTCACGCCGATGATGTGCGCCCGCCTGCTCCACCACAAGAAGCCGGAGGAGCAGGGCCGGTTCTACGTGGCCTCGGAGCGCGTGTTCCAGCGCATCATCGCCTTCTACGGACGGACCCTGAGCTGGGTGCTGGACCACCAGAGAGCCACGCTGATCGTGGCCGGGGCCACCCTCGTCTCCACCATCCTGCTCTATCTCGCCATCCCCAAGGGCTTCTTCCCCGTGCAGGACACCGGCGTGATCCTCGGCATCTCAGAGGCCCCCCAGTCCGTGTCCTTCGAATCCATGGCCGCGGCCCAGCAATCGCTCACCCGGGTGATCCTCAAGGATCCCGCCGTGGCGAGCCTCTCCTCCTTCATCGGCATCGACGGCACCAACACCACCCTCAACAGCGGGCGCATCCAGATCAACCTGAAGCCCCTGGAGGAGCGCGGCCTCAGCGCCGACCAGGTCATCCGCCGTCTCCAGCCGGAGCTGGCCCAGGTCCACGGGATCAAGCTCTTCCTGCAACCCGTCCAGGACCTCACGGTGGAGGACCGGGTCAGCCGCACCCAGTACCAGTACTCCATGGAGGACGCCGACCCGAAGGAACTGGCCCAGTGGGCGCCACGGTTCCTGGACCGGCTCCAGACGCTTCCCGAGCTGCGGGACGTGGCCAGCGACCAGCAGAACTCGGGCCTCCAGGCCCGGCTCATCCTGGACCGCACCACGGCCTCCCGCCTGGGCATCACGCCCCAGATGCTCGACGACGCGCTCTATGACGCCTTCGGACAGCGGCAGATCTCCACCATGTTCACCCAGCTGAACCAGTACCGGGTGGTGCTGGAGGCAGCGCCAGGGCTGCAGCAGCACCCGGAGGACCTCCAGAACATCTACGTGAAGTCGGCCTCCGGCGGCGCCGTGCCCCTCAGCGCCTTCACGCGCCTGGAGGTGGGCACCACGCCCCTGGCCGTGAACCACCAGGGCCAGTTCCCCACGGTGACCGTCTCGTTCAACCTGGCCTCCGGCGCATCCCTGGGCGATGCCGTGAAGGCCATCAATGCCGCCAAGCGGGACATCGACCTGCCCCCGAGCATCAAGGCGGGCTTCCAGGGCACGGCCCAGGCGTTCGGCGCCTCCCTTTCCAACACGCCCTTCCTCATCCTCGCCGCCATCCTGACGGTCTACATCCTGCTGGGCGTGCTCTACGAGAGCTACATCCACCCGGTCACGATCCTCTCAACGCTGCCCTCGGCCGGCGTCGGTGCCCTGCTGGCCCTGCTGGTCTGCCACACCGACTTCAGCGTCATCGCCCTCATCGGCATCATCCTGCTCATCGGCATCGTCAAGAAGAACGGGATCATGATGATCGACTTTGCCCTCGACGCCCAGCGCCGCGAGGGCAAGCCGCCGGAGGAGGCGATCTACCAGGCCTCCCTGCTCCGCTTCCGGCCAATCATGATGACCACGATGGCGGCCCTGTTCGGCGGGCTGCCCCTGGCGCTGGGCACGGGCGTGGGCTCGTAGCTGCGCAACCCGCTGGGCATCGCCATGGTCGGCGGCCTGATCGTCAGC
>DASVZU010000219.1:0-4633 GCA_036391515.1 Holophagaceae bacterium | reverse complement strand
ACGCTCACCGCCGTGGGGCTCTCGCCGTCGTTGGCGAAGGGCGGCGTGGTGAGGATCTCCGCCGCGTGGCTCGGCGCCTTGATGCTGTCCCGGGTCCGGAAGCCCAGCCCGGGATAGCGGATGGTGCTGCTCACCTCGGCGTCGGTCTCCTGCTCCAGCAGTTGCCGGACCCGCATGGCGATGTCGTAGACGAAGTCGGACTCCCAGGCGCCGTTGGCGGCGGCCCCGATATCCACCCCGCCATGGCCCGCGTCCACCACGATGCGCACGCCCTTGAGCTTGGGGCCCGCTTCCACGCGGACCGTCCGGCGCACCTCGGCCCGCACCTCCCGCTCCTCCGCCAGGCCCACGGTGCCCTCGGGCTGGAAGGGATCGGCCAGGGCGGAGACGGGGATCTTGATGAGCTGGCCGGGCTGGATGCTGCGCAGATCCGCGATGCCGCTGCGGCGGGCCAGCTGCTCGGCGAAGTCGTTCACGGCCTTGGGGTCCACGCGGTCGGTGTACCGCATCACGACGCTGGAGTAGAGGGCCTCGCCCTTCCGCAGGTGGTAGGCGGCGTACTTGCCCTGGGCATCCTCGCCGTAGGTGAGCAGCGCCCGGTAGGCCGCCACGCGGGCCTCGTCGTCGAGATCATCCTCGGGCTGGGAGCGGTCCGGTCCCCGGGTCTGGCCGCCGAGATCCACCGAAAGCAGGGGCAGCGGGATGCGCCAGGTGTCGCCCTGCGCCAGCTTCTCGGGAAGCCCCGGATTCTCCGCCATGAGCTTGTCGTAGTTCTGGCCGTGGCCCGTGAACAGGGCCGCCAGGGTCCACACGGATTCCACGTCGGGATGCTGGACCACATGGCGAACGCCATCGGCGCGCCACTGGTCCTCGGGGAAGAAGGCCGCCAGGGCCCAGCGCTTCCCGTCGGGCGACAGCTGCTCGAAGGGCACCCAGCCGTGCGCATCCGCCCCCTTGGCCAGGAAGGCTTTGGGAAGACCGCGCCCCTCCACACTGAGGCCCCTGCGGAACTGGAGCCGGAGGATGAGGGGCTGTCCCGCCGGGGTCCGGGCGTGGACCATCACCGGGGCGGGGTCCTGGACCGGAGGGACCGCCAGGAGGGCCGGGAGCAGGAGGCTCAGGCCTCCCAAGGCACCTCTCCTCCGGGGCCGGCGAGGCCGCCCCGGACCCAGGCCTTCAGGGCCTCCTCCATGCCGTCGGCATCCTCGGCCCGGGCGCGCAGGAAGCGCTTGAACCGCCGCTCCAGGTGCCCCGCGCCCTCCTCCAGGAGGTAGAGGCGGTCGTGGAGGCGGTCCTGGGGGGCCTTGCCGGTGCTGGGGGGGAGTTTCAGCGTGCCCATGTCCAGGGTGGCGGCGTTGAGGGTGAACACCCACTCCATGTCGCCGGAGAGGATGCGGAGCTTCACGCGCGCGGGACGCATGCCGCGGCTGAGGGCTTCGAAGGCCTCCCGGCTTTCGGCGGGGCTGCCCTTGCGGAGGGAGATCTCCTTCACCTCGCCCCGCTCGGAGGCCAGCTGGATGGCGTCATCCACGAAGCAGGCGGAGCCGTCCCCCTCCTCGCCGCTGGCGCCCCCTTCGGTCTGGCTGCGCATCCACAGCCAGAGAAGGAATTCCTCCCCGAGGAAACGGCCCTGTTCCAGGAGTTCCATGGGCTTCATCCCTGGGCCTCCTCGAGCTCGAGGTCGAAGGGATCGAGGGCCATCAGGGACTCCACGGGAAGGTCCGGACAGAGGCGGCCGGACAGGACGAGCGGCGCCAGGGGGTGGATCTCGCAGCCGAAGGACTTCATGCAGAGGCTGGCCAGGGCGCCCTGCGCCTTGGCGGAGGAGGCCGTGGTCCACAGCAGGCCGCCCTTCAGGTCCCAGGCCACCTCCACGACTTTCGGCACCGGCAGCACCTTGCGGAGGAGTTCCACCTTGATCTCGTCCTGGAGGGAGAGGCGGGCCTCCTTGCCCAGGAAGGCCAGGTCCTTCTCCTGGACCAGCTGCTGGGCGCGGAGATCCACGTGGGCCTTGAGGAGGGACGGCGGCACCCGGCGGGTGTCGATGCGGAGGCCGAAGACGGCGAAGCGCTCCTGGCTGACCCAGTCCGGATCGGGCGGGGTGATGAGCGGATTGCGCCAGTCGCACCAGCCCATCCGCTCCTCCTCCAGCCCGTCCTGGAAGGGGCGGAACTGGTCCTGCACGAGGCCAGCCTGGAGATCCTCCAGGTCCGGCACGGGCCCGAGGACCAGGAACCGCTTGAGGGAGACCGCACCCTGCAACATGCTCATCGGCGCCGCCTCCCATCGAAGAATCCACGCAGCAGCTGCCAGAGGCCACCGCCTCCGCCGTTCCGCTCCGGCCGGAGCACCTCGGGCGCCTCCCGGTCGCCCGGCAGGGGCAGCATGGGGTCGTTCGCCAGCAGGAGCACGGCGGTGATGTTGTCGCGCCCGCCGTGGGCCAGGGCTTCCTCCACGAGCAGATCCAGGCACCGCCTCGGCGGCTGGTCCCGCTTCAGCACCTCGAGGATCCGCTCGTCGGGCACCTCGCCGTGCAGGCCGTCGGAACAGCACAGCAGCCGGTCCCCCCGGCGCAGCGCCAGGCGGGAGAGGGCCACCTGCAGGGGCTGGGGCGACCCCAGGGCCTGCGTGATCATGTTCCGCTGGGGGTGGGTGCGCGCCTGCTCGCGGGTCAGGCTGCCCTGGGCCACCAGGTCGTTGACCAGGGTCTGGTCCTCGGTGATCTGGTGGAGCTGCCCCTGGCGGTAGAGGTAGGCGCGCGAATCCCCGATCTGGGCGACGTAGGCGTGGCCGCTCCAGATCACCACGGCCGTGAGGGTGGAGCCCATGCCCCGGGCCGTGCGGTCGTCGTCGGAATAGCGCAGCACCGCGTCGCTGGCCTGCTCGACCGCCGTCACCAGGGCCTGGATGAGGTCCTCCTCCCTCGCCTTGGCGGTGGCCAGGCGGCCCCAGTGCCCGAAGAGGTAGACCGAGACGGCGGCCAGCCCTTCCCGGCTGGCCACTTCGCCCGCCGCGGCGCCCCCCATGCCGTCGGCCACGGCCACGAGCAGACCGGGATCACCCACCTTGAGGGGTCGCGAGGGACTGTTGAGGATGGGCTCCTCCCCGTCCAGCGCGCTCAGGAGATAGGCATCCTCGTTGTTCTTCCGGACCTTGCCGGGATGGGTGATGGCGGCGTAATCGATGAGCATGAAGCGGGATGGCCCTGCCGGACGGTGGGATGCGGGAAGATTCAACGGCCCTTTGCGTTCATCATACCGGGAGGGGGGGTGGATCGCATGAACGAAGGCGTTGGGGCATCCGGACTCGGGGAATGGCCATGACCGGCCCCCTGGCCATCCTCGGCCCCGGCGTGCTGGGCCTGTCCCTGGCCCAGTGGGCCGCGGAACGGGGCCTGGCCGTTCGGCTGCTCGGCCGGGATGCGGCCCACGCCGCGCGCGGACGCGCGGAGATCGAGCGGCGCTGGGAGGCGGCGGTCCAGAGGGGCCGGCTGGACCCCGGAGGGCGCGCCGCGGCCAGCGCCCGGCTGGAGGCCCATCCCTTCGGCCCGCCCGCCCTCGCCGGGGCCGGGGCCTTCCTGGAGGCGGTCCCGGAGGTACGCGAGGCCAAGGTTCCGGTACTGGCCGCGGCGGCGGCCTGGGGCGCCCCGGATCTGCTGCTGCTCAGCGGCACCTCCGCCCTTCCTGTCGCAGACCTGGCGGGGGACGCGGGGCTGCAGGGCCGGCTCCTCGGGTTCCACCTCTTCGTGCCCGTGTCCCGCATGGCCGTGGTGGAACTGGTGGTTCCCGACGCGACTCCCGGCGTCTGGGTGGACCGCGCCCGCGAGCTGGCCGGAGCGCTCGGGAAGCGCGCGGCCCGGGTGCGGGACCAGGCGGGTTTCGCCGCCGCCCGGATGGCCCTGGCCCAGGGCCTCGAGGCCATGCGCCTCCTGGAGGCGGGCGTCGCCGCCGCGGAGGATCTCGATGCCCTGATGACGCTGGGCTACGGGCACCCGGTGGGCCCGCTGGAACTGTCCGACCGGGTGGGCCTGGACCTGCGCCTGGCCATTGCCGAAGGCATCCACCGCAGCACCGGGGATCCGCTGTTCGAGCCTCCGCGCCTCCTCAGGGAGAAGGTGGCCCGCGGCGAGACGGGCCTGCGCGCGGGGTTCGGGTTCTACCGCTGGGACGCCTCGGGACGGCGCGCATGAACATTGTGCTGATCGTCACAGGCGCCCTGATCCTCGTGCTGGTGCTGGTCCTGGCCTACAGGATCGGGCGGTTCCTGCTGCGCCTGTGCGTGGGGCTCGCCGCGCTGGCTCTGCTAAGCTGGTGGCTCTGGAACACGTTCCACTCCTGAATCCAGCCACGAGGAGCAAGCATGGCCGCCATCTCCTGCACCCATTGCGGCGCCGATCTGACCGCCCCCCAGAGCGTCCGCATCGCCGAATACCAGTTCGGCCACCTCGAGAAGGTCTCCGAGGACCCGGGCTTCCAGTACCGCTTCGACCAGCCGGACAACTACACGATCCTCTGCAACAGCTGCAAGCGCCTCGTCCGCACGCTGCCCATCGCCAAGTAGGCATTCCTCTCCTGAAACGAAGAACGGCCCCCGTCGGGGGCCGTTCTTCGTTTCAGGGAGTGACTCAGCCGCG
>DASVZU010000218.1:0-3685 GCA_036391515.1 Holophagaceae bacterium | reverse complement strand
CCGGGCCGCCGGTGTTTCTCGCTGATTCGAATCCAGCCGGGCGCTGGTGCGCCCAGCTGGATTCGAACCAGCGACCTGCAGCTTAGAAGGCTGCTGCTCTATCCACCTGAGCTATGGGCGCGCGGGTGACCGTGGCCATTCTAGCGGGCGGGCCTACAGGACCTCCAGCAGGCGCAGGGCGTACTTGGGGTGTTCGAAGGGGTGGGTCTCGGGGAAGCGGGCGAAAAGCCAGCCCTTGAAGATCGGCTTGCCCCCTTCCGTGAGGATCACCTGGGCGGCCGGGTTGTTGGCCTCGTTGCTCTTGCTGCTGATCACGCCGGCATCCATGGTGAAGTCCGGAACGATGGCCAGGGGCCGAAGGGTGAGGTCGCTGCCGGGGATGGTGAAGTCCCGGCCGGCCTCCACCTCGTAGGTGGCCTCCTTCTTGGCGGCCAGGTCGAGGACCCCGATCCGCATGTGCTTCCAACGGGCCTTCACGGCCTCGGGAATCTGGATGACCGGCTCCATCCGCGCCATGCCGGCGTGGGGATCCGCGCCCCTGGCCGCCCCCGCGTGGGGGTCCGCAGCCCCGGCCACCGTCGGGGCTGCGACGACCACGTCCTTGGCTTCCCGTCGGTTGCAGCCCGACAGCGCCAGGATCAGCAGGGCGGCGGGCAGCAGACCAGTCATGGCTTTCATGGACGGCTCCTCGGAAACAAGCGGGCGGACCCCGGCGGGGATGCGCAGCGGAATGAGTGTCGCACGGGGCTCCGGGACCGGGGTCTCAACCCTCCATGCTCCTGGCTTCCCCTCCCAGGAGCCGCCGCAGGGGCGGGGCGAGGAAGAGGGCGAGGGGCACGAGGAGGAGGCCCGCCACCACGTCCACCACGTAGTGGACGGAGATGTAGACCGTGGCGAAGACGATGGCCAGGGCCCAGAGCCAGAAGAGGGGTGCCAGTTTCGGGAACGGCCGGGTGGCCAGCGCGGCCGCCAAGAGGGACAGGGCCGTGTGCCCGCTGGGGAAGGCGTCGAGGGTGGTGAGTTCGGCGCGCCGGAGGAAGCCCCGCACTCCGGCCGACAGGGGGCCACCTCCGAGCCGGGCCGACTCCAGGGCCTGCGGGATCCTGGGGCCCTCGGCCGGCCAGAGGAAGTAGCCGAGGAAGGAGAGGTAGAATCCCAGCAGCAGCGTGAAGGCGAGGCGTTCGAACGCCGCCGGGCCCCGGCGCCTCCAGACCAGAGCCGCCACGGTCAGGGGCAGCAAGTAGAAGCTCGCGTAGGCCGCGTACACGAGATCCGTGAAGGCGGCCGGCCGGCCGAAGGCCCCCTGCCACCGCCGGGCCAGGGCCCCGAACCACCGGGTGTCCGCGGCCGCCAGGGCCGCATCCCACCGATGGCCGTTCACGGCGGCCAGGAGGGGCTGGAGCAGCAGGAAGATCCCCAGCACGGCGCCCACGGGGAGGAAGGCCCGCACGAGGGATCCGAAGCGCCCGAGCCGGGGCCGGGCCAGCAACACCAGCGACACCAGCAAGGCGCCGAATCCGGAGGCGAGCCCTGGCCACCGGGGGGGGCGGACGCAGATCGTGAGCCCCAGCAGGGCCGCCAGGGTGCCGCCCGTGAGGCGCTCCGAGGGCCGGAGCGTCATGCCGCCGGGGGCGCGGGTTCGCCCCTCCAGGCGGGCGTGCCCTCCGGGGCGCCCAGCCACCGGTGCGGATCCTCGAGGATCTTTTGCACCAGGGCCAGGGATCGCGCGCAGGAGAAGGCATCGTCGATGCGTTCGTCGAAGGTCCAGCGCACGGAGAGCCCCGGTTCCACCCCGGCGCCTTCCCGGCCCGCAAAGACCATGGCGCGGGGGAAGGAAACGGCCCCGAAGATGGACGTGGTGCCGTACTCGTAGAGGTGGTGGTACACGTCCGAGACGCCCACGGAGCCGAGATTCGCGAGGAAGATGCTCGAATACATGGGGTCGTCGCGGGTCATGAAATCCGGGAAGAGGTTCCAGTGGTCCAGCGACCGGGCGAAAGCCACCAGGCCCCGCACGAGGAAGCCGGGCAGGCGCATGACCAGGGCCACTTCCCGGTCCACGGGCCGGACGGTGTCCCGGGCCTCGTCCACTTCCGCCGAGATGCGGGCGGACCAGGCGGGGAAGCTCTCCCCCGGCGGAGCCGGCAGCTTCACCGTGGCCCCCGGACCATCGTCCGTGAAGGCGGTCTTCACCACGAAGGAAAGGGAGACGCCCCGGCGCTGGTAGATCCGCCCCCCGGACACGAAGCGGTTCAGCCGGGGCCGCTCCTGGAGGGCCACGGCCACGGCGTAGGCCACGAGGTGGAAGAGGGTCGCGCGGGGGCGGTGGGCCCGGTTGTAGGCCTTGAGCCAGGTCCGGGCGGCGGTCACGCGATAGACGCTCTCCTGGTAGACGCAGCTCTCGTTCCGGCCCCGCATGAGGTAGGGCATGATCCGCCGCACCGGGGCCTCGCCCAGGACGAGGTCGCCGTCGGATCTGCGGAAGAGGGGCATGGCCCAGGGTCCGGCAGGGGCTCCGAGGGTGTCAAGGACGGTACGAGGGTTCTCTGGGCCCTCCCATCAAAAAAATCGATCAAAGGGTCGGGTATGGATTGACAGGCCGGAAGCGCGGATTTATCCATGGATCCTCCATCCCCGGTGACCCATGAAACGCGACGCCCTTCGTCCCATCGCCCTGGCCTGCGTGCTGGCCGCCTCCCTTCCCTGCGAGGCGCAGACCGAACCCGGCCCCTGGTCCGCCACGATGTACCTTCAGCAGAGCTGGCCCAAGCAGACCGAGACGAACCGCCAGATCAAGCAGGACATCAACGGCACCTTCGGCACCCGCTTCCAGACCTGGGACGACGTGGCCAACCTGAGCCTGGGCGGCCATCTGTGGCGGGAGCTGACCCCCAAGTGGAAGGCCGGGCTGGAATTCGACTACTCCGCAGGACGCATCCACGGCACGGAGACCGTGGCCACCCTCGCGGGACCGGCCGCCCTGGCCTTCGAGCAGAAGTACAGCACGTACGCCGACCTGCTCGCCGTGGTCCAGTACCGGCCCCTGGGGGTCGAGGGCCGCTGGGTCCCCTTCCTCCTCGCCGGAGCAGGCCTGGCCTACGAGAAGGACCGCACCACCCTCACGCTCCGGAATGCCTACCTGGACGAGGGCCTGCAGGTGGACAACGACGGCTGGTTCCCCATGCTCACGGTGGGGTTCGGCGCCGACGTGTACCTCGACGAGCGCCGCACCTGGTACGCCGAGGTGGGCGCCAGCTACGCCTGGGCCCGCCTCAAGCACACCGTCCCGGCCACGGGGACCCTGGCCCCGGCGCCCACCGTCACCGCCGACACCGATTCCACCGGGCCCTGCGCATGGATCGGGATCGGGCGGAGGTTCTGAGGTCGCGCGGCCGCGACCCCACGCGACCCTGGATCCTGGCCACGCACGCGTGGCCGGGGCGAGCTCGAATCTCGCCGACAGGCGCCGGTCGTCGGTCCGACCCACACGGCCCGATTCGAACTGCCCGGCTTTGCCGGGCCGGTCTCGCTCCGGCGCCACAGAGGCTCCGCCTCCGCAGGGCACGGGCGGGAGCGCCCTCCCGGGGGAGGGCGCGTCAGGCGGAGGGTGGCGCCTCCACGATCCCACTCGCGAGTCCGAATCTCGCCGACACCTTCGACGGTCGGACTGACCCACCCGGGCCGA
>DASVZU010000217.1:0-21122 GCA_036391515.1 Holophagaceae bacterium | reverse complement strand
CGGAGGGACCCTGGTCCGTGGCCACGATCCGGCTGGCCACCCTGGAGACGCGGCGATGAAACCCCTGCGCGTGGCCCTGGCGGACGACGAACCCCTGGCGCGGACCCGGCTGTCCCGGCTCCTGCGGGAAGCGGGCTGCGAGGTGAAGGCCGAGCTGGTGGACGGGCCCTCGGTGCTGGCCTGGCTGAAGACGGCCCCGGAAGTGGACGCGCTCTTCCTCGACATCCAGATGCCGGGCGCCACGGGCCTGGAGGTGGCCGGGGAACTGGAAGACTGCCGCCACTGCCCGCCGGTGGTCTTCGTGACGGCCTACTCGGAGCACGCCGTGCGGGCCTTCGAGGCGGCCGCCGCCGACTACATCCTGAAACCCGTCTCGGCCGAGCGGCTCGCGAAGACCCTTGCCCGGCTGAGCGAAGGCGGGGGCCGGAAGGTCGAGGCCGGGGCGGCCTCCCTGCGCTTCCCCGTGAAGGCCGGCGACGGCCATGTCTTCCTCGACCTGCGGCGCACGACCCACTTCGAGGTGGAAGCGGAGGTGGTCTGGGCCTGGGCCGCCGGCTCGCGCCACCGCACCGCCTGGACGACCCTCGCGGAGGTGGAGGCGGCCTTCCCCGGGGCCGGCTTCCTCCGCATCCAGCGGCACCTGCTGCTCCGCCCCGAGGCCGTGCTGGGCCTCAAGCCCCTGGAGGGCGGCCGGGCCTCGGTGCGCGTGGCCGACGGCGTGGATCTGGAGGTCAGCCGCAGCGTCACCCCGCGGCTGAAGGAACTGCTGGGGCTGTAGTCAGCCGGGGCCGCTGGTAGCCTCCTGTCACGAGGTGATCATGCGATCCAGGATGCTTGGCGTGCTGCTGGCGGGAACGGCCCTTGGCCTGGCGGGGGCCGAGGCGCCACATCCGAAGCTCCAGCAGGCGGCGGCGTTCCATCCCCTTCTGCCCACGCCTTCCCGGGCCGCGGCCCAGGGCGCCTATGCGGCCCGGCTGGCCCTGGAGGCCTCCAGCCCCTTCCGGGCCATCCCCTTCCGCTGCGTGGGGCCCATGGGCCAGGGGGGCCGGGTGGTGGC
Source organism: Holophagaceae bacterium (assembly GCA_036391515.1). GTDB lineage: Bacteria > Acidobacteriota > Holophagae > Holophagales > Holophagaceae > Geothrix. Next base: position 20,065 of record DASVZU010000217.1, on the reverse strand, counting down.
CCTGGCGGTGGACGACGCCGCGCCCGAGCACTGGATCGTGGCCTTCGCCACCGGCGGGCTGTGGGCCACGGATGACGGCGGCAGCACCTGGACGCCCCGCTTCGACCACGCCCCGGCCGACGCCCTGGGCGACGTGGCCGTGGTGTGGGGGCCGGGCGGCGTGCCGAAGGTGATCTGGGCGGGCACCGGGGAGGCCAACGCCAGCCGCAGCTCGTACGACGGGGCCGGCCTCTTCAAGTCCACGGACGGCGGACAGACCTGGCAGGCGGCCGGCCTGGCCGACAGCCACCGCATCGCCCGCGTCGTCGTGGACCGGCGGAACCCCGAGGTGGTGTACGTGGCGTCCGAGGGCCCCCTCTACACCGAGGGAGGCCAGCGGGGCATCTACAAGACCACGGACGGCGGGCGTACCTGGGCCCAGGTCCTGAAGGCCCCCACCCGCACCGGAGCCGTGGACCTGCTCCAGGACTGGAAGGATCCCGACACCCTCTACGCGGCCCTCTGGGAGAAGGACCGCAAGCCCTGGGATTTCCTGGAGAGCGGCCCCGGATCGGGGATCTACAAGACCACGGACGGGGGCCGCCACTGGACGCGCCTGGCGGGGGGCTTCCCCCAGGGCGCCGAGGTGGGCCGCATCGGCCTGGCCCAGAGCCGCCAGGATCCCCGCAAGCTCTACGCCTTCCTGGACAACCAGACGCCGCTGCCGAAGGACGAGGTGGATCCCTACGCCGATCCCGAGGCCCTGACGCCGGCGAAGGTGGCGGCGATGTCGGAGGCGGAGCTGGCCAAGGTCGATGCGAAGCGGCTCGAGGCCTTCCTCCGGCGCAACGGCTACGACGCCTCCGTCACCGCCAAGGTGGTGCAGGCGCGCCTGAAGGCCGGCACCCTCACGGTGAAGACCCTGCTGGGTTCCCTCGGGGACGCGGAGAAGGCGCTGGTCGAGGCCCACATCGTGGGCGCCGAGCTGTACGCCACGGAGGACGGCGGCGCCACCTGGCACCGCGCCAACCGGGACCGGCTGGAGGGCGTCACCTCCACCTACGGCTACTACTTCGGGCAGGTCCGGGTGGATCCCACGGACGACCGGCGGGTGTACCTGCTGGGCTTCCCGGCCCTCGCGAGCGACGACGGCGGCCGCACGTTCCACGGGATCAACGACCGGGACTGGAACGTGCTGCACCCCGACCACCACGCCCTCTGGATCGATCCCCGCGACGGCCGGCGCCTGGTGATGGGCAACGACGGCGGCCTCAATGTCTCCACCAACGGCGGCCGGACCTGGCGCGCCGTGAAGAACCTGCCCGTGGGGCAGTTCTATTCCATCGCCACCGACCGCGGCCAGCCCTACCACCTCTACGGCGGCCTCCAGGACAACGGCGTGAGGATGGGCCCCGCCACGCCCCTGGAGCCCGGCCAGCAGCAGGATGGCTGGAAGGCCATCTACGACAGCGACGGCGGCATGGTGCAGGCGGATCCGCGGATGAACGGCCTGGTCTACGCCGAGTACCAGTTCGGCGCCCTGGCCCGGATCGACGGCGGCACCCCCGTGAGCATCCGGCCCCGGCCCAAGCTCGGCGAGCCGCCCTACCGCTTCAACTGGGTGACCCCCTTCACGCTCTCGCCCCACAGCCCGGAGATCCTCTACCTCGGGGCCCAGGAGGTGCTGCGGAGCCTCGACGAAGGCGCCACCTGGACCCGCATCAGCCCCGACCTGACGGGCGCCCCGAAGGCGGGCAACGTGCCCTGGGGCACCCTCACCATGGTGGCGGAGAGCCCGAAGCGCTTCGGCCTGCTCTACGCCGGCACGGACACCGGCCGCGTGTGGGTGAGCCGGGACGGGGGCTACGCCTGGACCCGCTGCGAGCAGGGCCTGCCGAAGGACCGCTGGGTGACGCGGATCGAGCCCAGCAGCCACGACGAGGGCACGGTCTACGCCACCTTCAGCGCCTACCGGAACGACGCCTCGGAGGCCCTCATCTACCGCTCCGCGGACTACGGCGCGACCTGGGCCTCGATCCGCGGCAACCTCCCGGCGGAGAACCTGAACGTGGTGCGCGAGGATCCCGTGAACGCCGACCTGCTCTTCGCGGGCTCGGACCTGGGCCTCTTCGCCACCCTGGATGGCGGGCGCCGCTGGGAGGCCCTGGGCGCCGACCTGCCCCACGTGCCCGTGCACGACCTCGCCCTCCAGCCCCAGGCCCACGACCTGGTGGTGGGCACCCACGGACGCAGCGCCTGGGTGGCCCCCATCGGCATCCTCGAGGGCCTCACGCCGGCCCTGCGGGCCGAGCCCGCCCACCTCTTCGAGCCCGCGAAAATCCAGGCCCAGGCCTGGTGGGCCCAGGACCGGCCCGACTGGTTCCCCCGCCGCGAGCAGGCGCCCGTGCCCGTCTGGTTCCACCTGGCCCAGGCCGGGGAGGCCACCCTCACCCTCGCGGACGCGAAGGGCGTGGTGCAGCGGCAGTGGACGGTGGCGGGCCAGGCGGGCCTCAACCGCGTGGACTGGGACCTCCTCGTCGATCCCGCCCTGCGGAAAGGCCTGCCCCCGGGCCGCCGGCCCTTCGTCCTGGCGGGCGAGTACACCCTGGTCCTGCAGGCGAGCGGGAAGGCGCAGACCGTCAAGGTCGCGGTGGAACCGGCCCCGGACGTCCCGTCCCACGACGACGACCGCCCGGAGCCGGAAGCCGGGCGGTAGCTACTTCCGGAGCTTCATCAGGTCCAGGAAGATCACCAGGATCATGAGGGAGGCCAGCAGCAGGAACCCGCCGGTGAGGATCTTCTCCTTCAGTTCGATGGAGAGATCCTTCCGGCGGATCCGCTCGAAGGCCAGCAGGGCCATGTGTCCGCCGTCCAGGGCCGGGATCGGCAGGGCGTTGAGGATGGCGAGCTGCAGGCTGATGGCCGCGCACATGAAGAGGAAGGCTTCCCAGCCGCTTCGCGCCGCCTGGCTGCCCATGCGGATGATGCCGATGGGACCGGCCACCTCGGCGCTCCGCGCGCGGAAGGTCACCAGCTGGCGGAGGAAGTGGAGCGACTGGCCGGTGAGGCGCCAGGAGATCACGGCCGCGAACCGCCCCCCTTCCACCAAATCGTGGGGCCGGAAGGGGCGCCGCTGGATGTCGAGGGCCACGGGCGCGGGCGCCAGGCCGATGCGCCCCTTGCCGCCCTCGTTCAGGGGCGTGACGGTGAGGTCCAACCGGTGGCCGTCGCGCATCACCTGGACGGCAACGGGCTGGCCGGGATGGGCCTGGATGTAGGCCACGGCCGCGTCCCAGGGGCCGGCGGGGAAGGATACGGGGCCCACCTGCCGCAGCTCGTCCCCGGCGCGGAGGCCGGCGGCGGCGGCGGGCTGGCCCGGGATCACCTGGTCCACGAGCAGGGCCGAGCCGGGTCTGGGCTCAGCCTTGGTAATCCGCGCCTGGCCGACGCCGACGAGGACGAAGAGCACGAAGGTGGTGGCCAGGTTGGCCAGGATGCCGCCGCTGTAGAAGAGCATGCGCCGCCACACGGGCTGCTTCAGGAACCCGTAGGGATCCTCGGCCCCGGGTTCCTCGGGATTGAAGCCGGCCAGCTTGACGTAGCCGCCCACCAGGGCCAGGGGGCGGATTCCGACCTGGGTTTCCCTCCAGGTGAAGAGGCGCACGAAGGGGCCGAAGGGCAGGCCGAAGGCGAACTCCTCCACGGGCATGCCCATGGACTTGGCCGCCAGGAAATGGCCCAGCTCATGGAGGAAGATGAGCCCCCCGAGCATCAGGATGGGCCCCCAGAACCCGACGCCGGGCCAGTGGAGCTGCACGAGGGCCAGGGCGCAGGCGGAGGTGCCGAGGGTGGCGGTGGTGCGGAAGGTCATGGACATCCGGAGGGCTGGGGTCGAGACGCGACCCACCCTTCAGCATGACGCCTCGCGGCGGCATCCGCATCCAGGACCTGGCCGAGGGAGGCCTGGGCGGTGGCCGGCAGGGCTTCCAGCGTCTCCCGGGCGCAGGCCTGGATGTCCCAGAAGCCGATGCGCCGGGCCAGGAAGGCCGCCACGGCCACCTCGTTGGCGGCGTTGAGGAGGGCCGGGGCGGTGCCGCCGGCGCGCAGGGCCTCGAAAGCCAGGCCCAGGCAGGGGAAGCGGTCCAGATCGGGGGCCTCGAACGTCCAGGTGCGGGCCTCCGTCCAGGGGTAGGGCGGCACGGGGCCGGGCCGCTGCTCGGGATAGAGCAGGGCGTACTGGATGGGCAGCTTCATGTCGTTGGCGCAGACCTGAAGCTGGTAGGTGCCGTCGTGGAACCCGACCATGGCGTGGACCTGGCTCTGGGGATGCACCGTCACGCCCACCTGATCGGCCGTGAGGCCGAAGAGGACCGAGGCCTCGATGACCTCCAGGCCCTTGTTCATTAGGGTGGCACTGTCGATGGTGATCTTGGGCCCCATCTTCCAGGTGGGGTGGTTGAGGGCCTCCTCCACCGTGGCGGCCTGGAGGCGCGCCAGGGGCCAGTCCCGGAAGGGGCCGCCGCTGGCCGTGATGCGCACCTCGCGGATGGTGGCCGGATCGCGGCCATCCAGGAGCTGGTGCAGGGCCGCGTGCTCGCTGTCCACGGGCAGCAGCTCGCCCCCGCCGGCCCGGGCCGCGGCGTGCATGAGGGCCCCGCCCACCACCAGGGATTCCTTGTTGGCCACGCAGACCCGGCGGCCCGCCCGGAGGGCGGCCTCGGTGCTGGCCAGCCCGGCGCTGCCCACGATGGCGGCCACGACGGTGTCGGCGTCCGGGTGCAGGGCGCAGGCCAGGAGTCCCTCGGGCCCCCAGTGGAGGTCAGGCCCGTAGGAGAGCCGGGACCTCAGCCAGTCGGCGTCCTCGCGGGTGCCCACCGAGAGGGCGCGGGGCCGGAAGGCCTCGGCCTGGGCCAGGAGCAGCTCCCGGTTCCGTCCCCCCGCCAGGGCCACGACCTCCAGCCGCCCGGGATGGGCCCGGACCACGTCCAGGGTGGCGGTGCCGATGCTCCCCGTGGAGCCGAGGAGAGCGACGCGGCGCCGGGTCAATTGAAGCCCAGCGCGAAATGGACGTAGGCGTAGAGCACCGGCGCCGCGAAGACGAGGCTGTCCACCCGGTCGAGGATGCCGCCGTGGCCGGGGATGGCCACGCCCACGTTGGAGTCCTTCACCCCGGCGCTGCGCTTCCAGGTGCTCTCCACCAGGTCGCCCAGCTGGCCGGCCACGCCCATGAGCAGGCCCAGGGCCAGGGCATCCACCCAGGTCCACTCGGTGCAGACGGTGGCGATCATCAGGAAGGCCCCGGCCACGTTGCCCGCCAGGTTGCCCGCGGCGCCCTCCCAGCTCTTCTTGGGGCTCACCCGGGGGGCCAGCTTGTGCTTCCCGAGGAAGGTGCCCACGAAGTAGGCGGCCGTGTCCCCCAGCCAGGTGATGACGAAGAGGGCCAGGACGAGGCGGCTGCCGGTCCTGGACAGGGTGCCCTGGAGCATGAAGAGCTTCTGCTGGAAGCCCAGGCCGAAGCCCATGACCAGGGCCCCGAGCCAGGTGATGGCCTGGCTCGGCAGGGCCTCCTCCAGCTTGGGGTCGAAGAACAGGGCCCCGAAGTGGATCACCAGGAAGCCCCCCGCGAAGACCGCCCAGAGCGGCAGGGGATCCGCATTGCCGGTGACGAGGAAGAAGTGCGCCAGGACGCCCCATGCCACCAGGAGGCCCGAGGCCAGCGACGGGTTGAAGCCCCGGACCCGGGCCATGAGGGTCATCTCCCGCACGCCGCCCAGGATGGCCAGGGCCATGAGGGCCAGGTAGGTCCAGGGCGCCCAGGGCCGGTCCCCGTGCCAGAGCAGGGTGAGGAAGAAGACGGCAAACACAAGTCCCGTGACGATCCGCACGGTCATGTTCTTCTTGTCCACGGTGGGCGTGGTGCGGTCGGGCATCAGAGGCCTCCGAAGCGGCGTTCGCGCTGGGCGTAGTCCTCCAGGGCCTCCCGGAGCTGGGCCGGGCCGAAATCGGGCCAGAGGCAGTCGGTCATGTGGAACTCGGCGTAGGCGGACTGCCAGAGCAGGAAGTTGGAGATGCGGTGCTCCCCGCTGGTGCGGATGAGCAGATCCACGTCCGGCACCCCGGCGGTCCAGAGGCGGGAGGCCAGGGCGGCCTCGTCCACCTGGTCAGGCCGGAGACCGTCGGCCACGCAGTGCCGGGCGGCCTCGACCAGCTCCAGGCGGCTGCCGTAGTTCACCGCCAGGTGGAAGGTCATGCCCGTGTGCCCCGCCGTGGCGGATTCAAGCCCCTGGATGTCCCCCCGGATGCCGGCGGGCATGCCCTCCAGGGAACCCAGGTGGTGGAACCGGATGCCCTTCCGGGCCAGCTTGGGCACGAACATGCGGAGGTACATGCGCAGGAGGGCCATGAGGGCCCCCACCTCCAGGGCGGGGCGCTTCCAGTTCTCCGTGGAGAAGGCGTAGAGGCTCAGGTGACGGATCCCGGCGTCCGAGGCGGCCTCCAGGATGCGCTCCACGGCCTGCACGCCGGCCTTGTGCCCCTTGATCCGGGCCCAGCCCCGCTGGGCGGCCCACCGGCCGTTGCCGTCCATGATGATGGCCACATGGGTCGGGATGCTCATCGCGGGCCTACCAGGTGGGAACGGGGGTGCGCCCCCCGTGGGCGGCCTCGCGTATCCCCGCAGGGGATACCGAAATGATGGCCACATGGGTCGGAACGCTCACGGCCGGGAACCCCTGGATGCGAAAAAGGTCATGCTATCACGGGGGTTGCCGACGAGACGGGGGAGGGGCTGGACCCGGAAGGCCCCGTGCTAGGCTTGTTCCCACCCATTTCCCGGCGACCGCCCATGGTTCAGTTCAATACGCGTGCCAACGAGATCCTGCTCAAGCTGGTCTACTACGGCCCGGGTCTGTCCGGAAAGACGACCAACCTGCAGTCGCTGCATGCCATGTGCACGGAGACCCAGCGGGGGGAACTGTTCTCCGTGAACACCCAGGAGGACCGCACCCTCTTCTTCGACCTGCTACCCATCAACCTGGGCTACATCTACGGCAATGCCATCCACCTGCAGATCTACACCGTGCCGGGCCAGGTGCAGTACGACGCCAGCCGCCGGGTGGTGCTGGGGGGGGCCGACGGCGTGGTGTTCGTGGCGGATTCCGCGGAAGCCAAGATGCAGGAGAACGTCGACTCGCTGTCGAACCTCTACCACAACCTCAATGCGAACCGCCTGAACATCAAGCAGATCCCCTTCGTCATCCAGTACAACAAACGGGATCTTCCGGACGCCATGGCCGTGGGCGTCATGAATCGTCGCCTGAACTTCCGCAGCGTGCCCTACTTCGAATCCGTGGCGAACCGCGGCACGGGGGTGCTGGAGACCTTCCTCGCCATCACCCGCGAGACGGTCGGCTACACCTTCAAGAAGTACCACCTGGACAAGAAGATCAAGGACTTCGACGAGATGCTCAACCTCATCGAGTCCAATGTCCGTTCCAACCTCCGTGAGCTGCCCCCCCAGCCGGAACCCGCGGCCGCCCCGACCTCGGAGGCCACGGTGCTGCGCCACAGCAACGTCAGCGTGGCGGACCTGGTGCCGGGCAAGGTGGCGGATGCCCAGGAGCTGCTGGAGGACGCCCTCAAGTCCAACATGGAGACCGCCCGGCTCTACTCGGAACTGAAGCAGGCCAAGGAGAGCCTGGAACGGAAGAACGAGGAGATGAGCCAGCTCTACGCCCAGCTGGACCGGGCCAACCAGGACAACCTGAAGACGCGGAAGTACCTCGAGGGGCTGGTCCAGAACATGGGCGAGGCGGTCATCTCCTTCACCGCCGACGGCAAGATCCTCACCTGGAACGCCGCGGCCGAGCGGATCTTCGGCTACACGCGACCCGAGATCGTGGGCCGGAACATGGCCCAGCTCTCGCCGGACCGCCTCCTGTCGGAGCTGGAGGTGGCCCTCCAGCAGGTGGGCCGCGGCCAGGTCGTGCGCGACATGGAGACCACCCGGCTGCGGAAGGGCGGCGTGGCCTTCCCGGCCAGCGTCACCTACGCCCCCGTGCGGGGCGGGGACGACCGCGTGCTCGCCTACTCCGCCCTGATCCGCGACCTGGGGGAGAAGAAGGCCCTGGAGGAGCGCCTGGTGCATTCCCAGAAGCACGAGGCCCTGGGGCGCCTGGTGCCGGCCCTCTTCCACGAGGCGGCCAACCGGCTGACGCCCGTGCTGCTGGAATCCCGGCTCATCGCCGAATCCGCCATGGATCCCCACCAGGCGGCGCAGGCGGAGCGCCTGGTGAAGGCGGTGGATTCCGTGCAGGCCCTCCTGCTGCCGCTCCAGACCGTCCTGAACCCGCCGGCCCCTCGCCGGGAAGCCCTCCAGATCAACGAAGTGATCCAGGAGGCGGCCAGGCTGGCGGAGCTCAAGGCCCAGAGGATGGGGGCCAGCCTCGAACTGAACCTCGAGGAGGGGCTCCCCCAGGCCTCGCTGGACCGGGCCCTGCTCTTCCAGGCCCTCACCAACCTCCTCCTGAACGGCCTCCAGGCCGTGTCCCTGAGCCCGGTCAAGCGGGTGCGGGTGGCCAGCCGCCGCGTGGGCGACAGCCTCCAGGTGGTGATCCAGGATTCCGGCCCGGCCCTCCCGGAAGGCCAGATGGCCGCCCTCTTCGATCCGGCCTCGGCGACCTCCACGGAGGGACTGGCCCTGCCCGTGGCCGAGACCATCATCCGCCAGCACGGCGGGCGGCTCACGGTCCGGAGCCAGGATGGCCTGGGGAACGCCTTCCTGCTGGAACTCCCCGCGACGCCGGTGGCGGCGGCCGCACCGGCCCCTGCCGCGGGTCTCGGGGGACGCAAGGCCCTGGTCGTGGACGACGAGAGCTTCTTGCTCGATTGCCTGGTGGATGCCCTGACCGCCTGGGGTGTGGAGGCCGTCGCCTGCACCCAGGGGGAGGAAGCGGTCCAGCGGCTGGAACAGTCTGATGCCTTCGATTTCATCGTCTCCGATATCCGCATGCCCGGCCTTTCCGGGATGGACCTCTTCGACTGGCTGAAGGCGAACCGGTCGGGGATGACGCGACGCATCCTCTTCACCACCGGCGATGCCTTCGATGCGCAGACCCGCAGCTTCCTCGAGACGAACGGCGTCCCCCACCTGGGTAAGCCTTTCGATCTACGCCAGCTCAAGCAGAGTCTCGAATCGCTGGTAGAGACTCCGATCGAGGCGTGACCTCCCCCCTTGGGGCATAATGAGGGGCTTCCACAACAGCCCGTCATCTCCGAGGAGGAGCGTATGCAGCGCAGCTGGGTCATGGCACTCATCGTCGGGTCGGGGCTCCTCGCCCAGACCCCTCCCCCGGAACCGCCTCCCGCCCCCGCCCCCGCGGCCCCCGAGGCCAAGCCCCAGGCGCCCAAGCCCGAGCCCCCGAAGGCGCCGGAACCTGCGGCAAAGCCCGAGGCCCCTGCCGCCGAGGCACAGGCTCCCGCCCCGGAGGTGAAGGCCGCGGTGCCGGAGGCGAAACCCGTCGCGCCGGAGGCGAAGCCCTTCGACCAGTGGCGGGCGACCCAGCGCAAGTACGCCTACGACCTGGATCGCGCCGCCCTGGCCGCTCACGAGCTCGGCTACTACCGCAACCATCCTCGCGCCATCGAGGTCCGCGACGCCCTCCAGGCACTGGTGGGCACGAAGGAGGCCCTGCCCGACAAGGCCAAGGAGGGACTTGCCCCCGTGGAGGCCTACCTGGCGGCCTTCTACGCCAACCAGGGCCCCTACGGCGCCGATGGGAAGAAGGTCCTCATGGAGGGCAACTGGAAGGGGCTGCGCGCCCTGGCCCTGGCCGCCACCAAGGCCGGTGCCCGCACCGGGGATGCCGCCACCAAGGGGCTCGAAGGCCGGCTGGCGCGGGTGCGCGGCCTCCTCTTCGATCCCAAGGTGGATGCCGCCGCGCCCACCTGGGCCGAGCCCGAGGCCGCCAAGGGCAAGAAGGCCCGGAAGGCGAAGGCGCCCAAGGCCCCCGAGGGCTTCCACGACCAGAAGGCCGTCCTGGCCTACTGGGTGAAGCAGGCCATGCACTACGTGGATGACACCCCGCAGGAGGTGGAGGTCAAGGGCGAGAAGAAGAAGCGCCTCCTGCCCGACCCCGTGCAGACCAAGGCCCTGGCCGGCCTGGTGACCTGGCTGGACCGCGACGACATCGAGGTCCTTCGCGACCCGGGCATGGGCTGGCTCGACCTCCGGCGGTTCGCCACTGTGGCCGGCGCCGACCAGGGCCGCCTGGGCTTCGGCCTGCTGGACCACGCCGGCGACATCGCCGCGGCCAAGGCCCCCGAGGGCGCCCCCGCCGCCCTGGCCCTGCTGCCCGGGATGCAGGCCGTCATGGGCGAGAGCAAGTTCAGCAAGGGCGACGAGAAGCGCGCCATCCTGGCCGACGTGAAGCTGCTGCCCCCCGCCGCCACGCTCCCCGAGCAGATGGCGGCCTTCGGAAAGCTGGGCCGGAGCCGCGAGTTCGAGGCGAAGTGAGCGGATCGCACGGACGGAAAGGGGGCGCCGCGGCGCCCCCTTTTCGCGGATCAGTCCTCGCCGCGCCGCTGCTTGCCCTCGGGGTCGAACTGGTAGCCGACGCTGCGGATGGTGTGCACCCAGCGCGGATGGTGGGGATCGTCCTCGATGGCGCGGCGGATGCGGACGATGAAGTTGTCCACGGTGCGGCTGGTGGGGTAGGCGTCCTCGCCCCACACCTTGTCGAGGATGTCCGCGCGGCTCACCACCTGGCCCGGGCGCTCCACCAGCAGCTTGAGGATCATGCACTCCTTCACGCCCAGCTGGAACGGCCCGCCGGGACCCTCGCCGCAGAAGTTGTCGAAGTCGACCCAGTTCGCGCCGAACTTCTGGCGGCTGCCCATGTCCCGGTTCTTGTACCAGGCCTCTCGGCGCAGGATGGCCCGCACGCGGAGGAGCAGCTCGCGCACCTGGAAGGGCTTGCCCAGGTAGTCGTCCCCGCCCGTCTCGAAGCCGTGGACGCGGTCATCCTCCGTGTTCTTGGCTGTGAGGAAGAGGATGGGCGTGAAGTTCTTCGCCTCGCGCACCCGCTCGCAGACGCTGAAGCCGTCCATGCCGGGCAGCATCACGTCGAGGATGACGAGGTCGAAGGTCTCGGCCAGGATGCGCTTCAGGGCCTCGTCCCCCCGGGGGATCCAGGTGCAGGGGAGCCCCTCCAGCTCGAGGTTCAGCTTGATGCCCTCGGCCAGGCTGAGCTCGTCTTCCACCAGCAGGATCTTGGGGTCGGCCATGAGAGGGCTCCGGGGACTGGCTTCGATCCTACTAGAATGACCCCGTGCCCGGAGTCGCCATGGAGCCCTACCTCAGCATCGTCATCCCCATCTACAACGAGGAGGAGAACATCCCCGCCCTGTGGGAGCGGCTCTCGAAGGTGATGGCGGAGGCTTTCGCGGATCCGGCGAAGCCCTGGGAGATCGTGTTCACGGATGACGGCAGCCGGGACCGCAGCCTGGCGATGCTGGTGGAGATCGCGAAGGCCGAGCCCCGCGTCAAGGTCGTGGAGTTCAACCGGAACTACGGCCAGCACAGCGCCATCTTCGGGGCTTTCGCCGAGGTGCGGGGGCGCATCGTCGTCACCCTGGACGCGGACCTGCAGAACCCGCCGGAGGAGATCCCCAAGCTGGTGGCCAAGGTGGAGGAGGGCTACGACGTGGTGGGGGGCTGGCGCCAGGGCCGGCAGCAGAACGACAGCTTCTTCCGCACCATGCCCAGCAAGATCGTCAACGCCGTCACCCGGAAGACCACGGGCGTGAAGCTCCACGACTACGGCTGCATGCTGCGGGCCTACAGCCGCGAGGTGGTGAACGCCATGCTGCTGTGCAAGGAACGCTCGAGCTTCATCCCGGCCCTGGCCAACAGCTTCGCCAAGCGCATCACCGAGGTGCCCGTGGCCCACGCGGAGCGGGCCGCCGGCGAGAGCAAGTACGGCCTCTGGAAGCTCATCAACCTCCAGTTCGACCTGCTCACCAGCTTCTCCCTCCTCCCCCTGCAGATGCTCTCCGTGGTCGGCGTCCTCATCGCCTTCCTGGGCTTCGCCCTCTTCGTGGGCCTGCTCGCTTACCGTTTCCTCCACCCGGAAGGGACCGTGGGCGGCGTGTTCAGCCTCTTCGCCCTCCTCTTCTTCTTCGTGGGGGCCCAGTTCATCGCCTTCGGCCTCCTGGGCGAGTACATCGGCCGCATCTACCAGGAAGTGCGCGACCGGCCCCGGTACATGGTGAAGAAGGTCCACCAATCGGAATAGCGGCCTACGCCTCGTCCTCGGCTTCGCCGCTCCAGCCCTCCCCCTCTTCCCGGGCGGGTTGTTCGGGGACGCGGTAGCTCTCGCTGGCCCATGCCCCCAGATCGAGGGTCTGGCAGCGCTCCGAGCAGAAGGGCTTCCAGGGATTCCCCTCCCAGGCGGTGGGGGTCCGGCAGAGGGGACAGGGGCGAAGCGTCATGTTCCCAGTTTATCCAGAGAAAGATGGAGACCACCTGGGAAGAAAATTTTAGTCAATTTTAGAAGATTCCATTGACAGCCCGACCGGCTCCTTTACCATGGAGGATCGGGGCGACCCCGCCCCGCCCCGCCATGGAACCTGGAGGCACGACATGGGCAAGATCATCGGCATCGACCTGGGCACCACCAACAGCTGCGTGGCCGTCATGGAGGGTGGGCAGCCCAAGGTGATCCCGAACCCGGAGGGGGCGAACACCACCCCGTCCGTGGTGGGCTTCAACCCCAAGACCAGCGAGCGGCTGGTGGGTGTCTCCGCCAAGCGGCAGGCCGTGGCCCAGCCGAAGAGCACGATCTACTCCATCAAGCGCTTCATGGGCCTGCCCTACGCCGACTCCGACAAGGAGCAGAAGCTGGTGCCCTACACCGTGGAGAGGGCCGACAAGGGCGGCTGCGCCGTGGTGGTGAACGGCAAGCACCTCAGCCCCGAGGAGATCAGCGCCGTGGTGCTGACGAAGATGAAGGAGGCCGCCGAGGCCTACCTGGGCGAGAAGGTCACGGAGGCCGTCATCACCGTGCCCGCCTACTTCAACGATGCCCAGCGCCAGGCCACCAAGGATGCCGGCGCCATCGCGGGCCTGGACGTGAAGCGCATCGTCAACGAGCCCACGGCTGCGGCCCTGGCCTACGGCCTGGACAAGAAGAAGGACGGCACCATCGCCGTCTTCGACTTCGGCGGCGGCACCTTCGACATCAGCATCCTCGAGGTGAGCGAGGGCGTGGTGGAGGTGAAGTCCACCAATGGCGACACCCACCTGGGTGGCGACAACGTGGACCAGGCCATCATCGACTGGCTGGCCGACGAGTTCCAGAAGGCCGAGGGCATCGACCTCCGCAAGCAGGCGGACGCCATGCAGCGCCTGAAGGAGGCCGCCGAGAAGGCCAAGATTGAGCTCTCCAGCACCACCCAGACCGACATCAGCCTGCCCTACATCACGGCGGACGCCAGCGGCCCCAAGCACATCAACCAGACCCTCAGCCGCGCCAAGTTCGAGCTGATGATCGAGCCCATCCTCCAGAAGCTGAAGGTGCCCTGTGAGAACGCGGTGAAGGACGCCAAGCTGGCCCACCACGAGATCGACGAGGTGGTGCTGGTGGGCGGCTCCACGCGCATCCCCAAGGTGCAGGAGATGGTGAAGGCCATCTTCGGCAAGGAGCCCAACAAGAGCGTCAACCCCGACGAGGTGGTGGCCGTGGGCGCCGCCGTGCAGGCCGGCGTGCTGGCGGGCGACGTCAAGGGCGTGCTGCTGCTCGACGTGACGCCGCTCTCCCTCGGCATCAACGCCAACGGCGGGCAGATGAGCGTCATCATCCCCCGCAACACCACCATCCCCACCAAGCGCTCCGAGGTCTACACCACCGCCGTGGACAACCAGCCCGGCGTGGACATCGAGGTGTTCCAGGGCGAGCGGCCGGTGGTGGAGGGCAACAAGCTGCTGGGCCAGTTCCACCTGGGCAACATCGCGCCCGCGCCCCGCGGCATGCCGCAGATCGAGGTGATCTTCGACATCGACGCCAATGGCATCGTGCATGTCACCGCCAAGGACAAGGGCACGGGCAAGGACGCCAGCATCACCCTGACGGGCAGCACCGGCCTCTCCAAGGAGGAGATCGAGGCGAAGGTCCGCGACGCCGAGTCCCACAAGGCCGATGACGAGGCCCGCAAGGCCCTGCTGGAGGAGAAGAACCACCTCGACCAGATGGTCTACCAGGTGGAGAAGCTCCTGAAGGAGAACGGGGACAAGCTGCCCGAAGGCGACAAGAAGGAGGCCGAGACGGCTGTGGCGGAGGCCAAGGAGGCCCTGGCCAGCCTGGACAAGGACCGCATCAAGAAGGCCCTGGAGAACCTCACCGCCAAGAGCCACAAGCTGGCGGAGAGCCTCTACAAGCAGGAGCCCCCTCAGGACGGCGGCGCGCCGGGGGCCCCCGCGGGCGAAAAGAAGGGCGACGACAATGTGATCGACGCGGAAGTCGTCAGCTAAACTCCTCCGGGGGTTCCGCGCTCCGCGTTGCTGCGCGCACACCCCCGGACCCCCCCGCGGAGTCCCGGCCCAGCCGCGACTCCGCTTTTTTTCCCGCGAACGAAATCTTAGTGTCCTAGACTAAAGACCATGCCCCACCCCGATTACTACAAGATCCTGGGCGTCCCGCGGTCGGCCTCGGAGGAGGACATCAAGAAGGCGTACCGGAAGCTGGCGCGGAAGCACCACCCGGACCTGAACCCCGGGGACGCGAAGGCGGAGGCGGCCTTCAAGCAGCTCACCGAAGCCAACGAGGTGCTCTCGGATCCCGAGAAGCGGAAGAACTACGACACCTACGGGGATCCCGCGGGTCCGGGGGCCCAGGTGCCGCCGGGCTTCCAGGGCGGCGGGGGATTCTCCTTCGAGGACCTCTTCACCGGTTTCGGCGGTCGGCCCAGCCGCCAGGGACCCGAGCGGGGCGAGGACCTGGTCCACGCCGTGCGGCTGGGCTTCCGCGAGGCCTTCGAGGGCACGCGGCTCTCCCTCCGGATCAACCGGTCGGAACCCTGCCTGGCCTGCCGGGGCACGGGGGAGTCGGGACGGAAACAGGAGACCTGCCGCACCTGCCAGGGCAAGGGCCGGGTGGGGGGCGGCGGGGGGTTCCTGGCCTTCGGACGGCCCTGCCCGGACTGCGGGGGCCGGGGCGTGCGCGTGCCGCCCTGCGGGGAATGCCAGGGCACGGGCCGCCACCCCCGCCAGGAGACGGTCACCATCGCCATCCCGCCCGGGGTGGAGGACGGGGCCCGCCTGCGGGTCCCGGGCAAGGGCGAGGCCGGCCGTCGCGGCGGCGGGCCCGGGGACCTCTTCCTCCAGATCGGCATGGAGGCCGACGGGCGCTTCGAGCGGAAGGGGGCGAACCTCTATGTGCGCCTGCCCGTGAGCTTCAGCGAGGCCGCCCTGGGGGCCAAGGTGGAAGTGCCCACCCCCGAAGGACACGCCACCATCAAGGTGCCTCCCGGCACCCAGACCGGCGCCCGGCTTCGCCTGAAGGGCCAGGGCATGCCCGTGCCCAAGTCCACCCAGCGGGGGGATCTCTTCGCCGAGATCCAGGTGGTCACGCCCCAGGTGCAGGACGAGCGGAGCAAGGAACTGCTGCGGGAGCTGGCGGAGCTGAACGATGCCGCCGTCCACGCCCAACGAGGACACCATGGTTAAAGATCCGAGGATGGGCGCCTACATGATCGGGGTGGTCTCCACCCGCTACGGCGTGCACCCGCAGACCCTGCGCCTCTACGAGCGGGAGGGCCTGCTCTGCCCCAGCCGCACGGAGGGGAAGACCCGCCTCTACAGCGACGAGGACCTGGAGCGGCTGGAATTCATCCTCAACCTCACCCGGGATCTGGGGGTGAATCTGGCGGGGGTGGAGGTGGTGCTGAACCTTCGGGACCGCCTGAACCGGTTGCAGGAGGACCTGGAGCGCATGGTGCAGGCCATGGAGGCCGCGGGACTCAAGGATGTGCCCCGCCCCACCGGCGCGGCCACCGGGCTGGTGAAGCTGACCCACCACGGATTGCGCAAACGGTCCTGAGCCCGATGGCGAGGTGTCCGGGCTTGGTATGCTGGACCCTCCCCCAAGGTGATCCGTGCCCCTCCGGCATCTCGAAGAGCGATCGCTCGACAAGTACTTCGACTCCATCCGCCACCTGCCGCTGCTCACGGCGGAGGAGGAGCGGAAGTACGGCCGGATGTGGCAGAACGACCGCAACTCCGAGGGCCTGCGGGGCCTCGTGGAGGGGAACCTCCGCTTCGTGGTGAAGGAGGCCCGGAAGTTCGAGGGCATGGGGCTGGACCTGCTGGACCTCATCAGCGAGGGGAACCTGGGCCTCATCGAGGCGGCGAAGCGCTTCGATCCCGAACGGCAGAACAAGTTCCTCACCTACGCCTCGTGGTGGGTGCGGCAGGCCATCTTCCACGCCCTGGCCGAGCACGGGAACAAGATCCGCCTGCCCCAGAAGGTGGCGGGCCACCTGGTGCAGCTCAACCGCGTGACCCAGCGCCTGAGCCAGGAGCTGGGGCGCACGCCCATGCAGCAGGAGATCGCCGACGCAGCCCACCTCAGCCTGGAGGAGGTGGAGCGTCTCCAGCTGCTCCAGCAGACGACCTCGACCGTGTCCACGGAGCAGGGCCTCGGCGACTCCGATCTCACCGTGGGGGACAGCCTGGAGCAGGAGGTGGAACCCTCCGCCATGCACACCCTGAACCAGGAGGCCTTCCTCGAGCAGATCGAGGCCAGCCTGGCGTCCCTCAGCGAGAAGGAGCGCACCATCATCGCGCTGCACTTCGGCCTGAACGGCGAGGATCCGCTCACCCTGGAGCAGATCGGCAAGCGCTTCGATCCCCCCATCTCCCGGGAGCGGGTGCGGCAGCTGGAGGAGCGGGCCTTCGCGCGCATCCGCGAGCGGCGCCGCGAGGTGCTGGGCGGCTTCCTGCGGGGGGAGACGCCGTGAAGGGAAGGCCGGACTGCCCCCGCTGCCAGGGGCGGGGCGTGATCCTGGATCCGGACCCGCTGAAGCCGGCCCGGATCTGCGGCTGCACGCCCGAGGGCCAGCAGGATGCCGCCGAGGTGGGCCTGCCCGCCCGCTACCGCGAGGCCGACTTCACGCGCTTCTGGAAATGGTGGAACAACGCCCAGGCCAGCCATGCCCGCGCCCTGCTGGACCGGGTGGGCGACCTGGAGGATCTCCTGGCCCGCCCCATCGACGAGGTGGGCGAGGTGGAGGGCCGCGACGAGCTGGGCAAGCTGCTCCAGGCCCTGCGCCGCAGGCCCGAGCACGGCATCCGCCCTGCTGGGGCCGAGGCCCTGGCCCAGTGGGCCACCAGCGGCAAGCACCGCTTCCGCCACGGCTGGGAGCTGTGGTGGATCCACGGGCCCGCCCAGAGCGGGCGCAGCACCCTGGCCGCCGCCGCCCTGCGGGCCTGGTCCGAACGCACGGGGCGGAGCGTCCGCTACGTGTCCGTCCGGGCCCTCAGCCAGGCCATCAAGGATGCCTACTACGATGTGCGGAGCTACCAGAACCAGGCCTTCCAGAGCGTGCGCGACCTCGTCGAGCCCCTGGAGCGGCCGGGCCTCCTGGTGCTGGACGACTGGGACCGCATGGACTCCGACATTCGCGTGGCCGCGGCCCTGGCCCAGCTGGTGGACCACCGCTACGGCGAGGAGCTGCCCACGCTGCTGACGGCCACCGTGCCCCCCGAGGCCCTGGAGCGCCGCGAGGGCCACCCCCTGGCCCGCCTTGAGGATGCCAGCCTCCTCGAGCGCCTGCGGGGGGCCGAGCGCGTGGAGATGGTGCCCGCCCTCAAGCCCTGGATCGACCGGCTGGCGAGGCCATGAAGCGGCTGCTGAGGCGCCTGCTCCGCCTCCACCTCACCCGCACGCCGGCGCTCTGGGCGGCGGTGGCGGGCCTCACGTTCCTCCTGGGCTGGGGCACCTTCCGGGTGGAGCGGGCCCTGGATCTGATGAGCCTCCTGCCCACCCAGAATCCCGCCGTGCGCGCCAACCTGGAGGCCGGCGTGGGCCAGCAGGAGCTGCTCTGGCTGGTGGCCGAGGGGAACGACGGGAACCTGGACGACCGTCGCGCCTGGGCGGAGGATCTGGTGGACCGGCTGCTCACCCGCGGCAACCTGCCCATGAACGGGCTGGCCGCCGAGGGCCGCCTCTCGGATCCCGTGCCCGTCCCAGGGCCCGGCGGCGTGAGTCCCTGGCCTGCCCTGCTGGCGGTGGGCGCCATCCCGGAGGGGGACCCGGCCGCGGGCCGCCTCACCACGGAGACCCTCTACACCCTGGCCCCGGCCTGGCTGGGCGACCGCCTCGGCCCCCTGAAGGATCCCGCCGAGGTGGCGCGGCGCCTGGCGGCCACGGCCCGCGCCCTCCGCTCGCCCGAGCCGCTGCAGGCCGCCCTGGCGCGGCTGGATCCCCTGGGCCTCCGGGAGCTCGCGCCCCAGAACGGCGAGGGCATGGGCAAGGCCCGGGAGCTGGGCCGGGCCTTCACCCTCCGCGTGCGCACCGGCTACTTCGAGACGAAGGACGGCCGCATGGTGCTGGTGCCCCTGGTGGCGGGTTTCCCAGCCACGGATACCCGGGCCACCCAGCGGGTGCTCCTCTGGCTGGGGCGGGGCGCGAAGGGCCCCCTGCCCTCCCGGGCCACCCTGTCGGAGGCCTGGACGGCCCTGGGGCCCTCGGGGGACCGGACCTTCTCCATCGAGGTGACCGGCGCCCATGCCATCACGGCCTGGGAATCCAGCCGCCTCTCCCGGGAGGTGGCCCTCAGCCTGGCCCTCAGCTTCGTGCTCATCGGCCTCGTCTACTGGCTGGGCTTCCGCACCCTGGCGGGCTACGGCTTCGTCATGGGGCCGCTGCTGGTGGGCATGGTCTGGGCCCTGGGCCTCACGGGCTGGGTGCTGGGCCGCCTGAACCTCATGGCCGCGGGCTTTGGCGCTGTGCTGCTGGGGGTGGGCGACGACGTGGGCATCCTGCTCTTCAGCCGCTACCGGGACGAGCGCCGGGCGGGCCGCGGCAAGGTGCGGGCCCTGCGCGCCGCCCTCCTGGGCACGGGTCCCGGCGTGGTGGCCGGCGCCCTCTCCACGGCCTTCGCCTTCCTGGCCCTGGCCTTCGCGCCCTTCCCCGGCATCCGCGACCTGGGCCTCACCACGGGGTTGGGCCTGCTGGCCTGCCTGGCCGCCACCTTCCTCCTGCTGCCGCCGCTCCTGCTCTGGCTGGATCGGGGTCGCGGCACCTTCGCCCCGGGCCCGCCCGCGGCCCTGCCGAAGCGCCGGTCCTGGGCCCCCTGGGCGGCCCTGGCCCTGCTGGCCCTGGCCCTCGTCGGCGCCCCGCGCACCCGCTGGGAGGAGGATCTCCGCCGCTTCCGGGCCCAGGGCAACCCCGCCCTTACCCTGCAGGAACGCCTCACGAAGACTCTGGGCGCCAGCCTCCAGCCCCTGGCCCTGCAGATCCCCCTGGAGGATCCGGACCGCCTGCCCGCCCGCTGGAACCGCCTGAGCCCGCTCCTCCGCCAGGCCGGCGTGCCCATGCCCGATTGGAAGAGCCTCGACCCGGAGTTGCGCCACACCCTCGGATCGGAGACCTGGCGTCGCCGCGTGCTCGATGAGGCGGCCAAGGCAGGCCTGGATCCCGCGGCCCTGGAGGGCCCCCTCACGGCCCTGGGCACGGCCGCGTCGGATCCCGTGTTCCCGGTGCGGGCCCTGCAGGCCCTGCTGCCCCGCTCGGACCAGCCGGATCCCCCCCGCGCCTGGAACCTCTGGGACGCCCTGCGGGGGAATCCCCGGCCCTCGCCCCTGCCCCCCGCCCTGACCATCCCCCTGCGCCTGGACGAGGCCACCCTGGCCCGGCTCACGCCGGCGGTGGAGGCCGCCGGGGGTCGTTTCGTGGGCACCCAGCCCCTCTTCCGGGCCGTGAAGGACATCGCCAAGGAGGCCGTGCGGCAGGCGGTCCTGCTGGCCCTGGCCGGCATCCTCGCCGTGATCGCCCTCTTCGGGCGCAGCCTCCGCTTCGCGGCGCTGGCC
>DASVZU010000216.1:0-13030 GCA_036391515.1 Holophagaceae bacterium | reverse complement strand
TTGATGGCCGCGAAGGAGTTCCACACGGCCTGCTCCTCGGGGCTTCCGGCGCCGTAGAGGTCCTTGGCCGCATTGATGTGGGCCGTCCGGGCATCGGCGTAAGTCTCGTTCGAGGTGTAGTAGGTGGTCAGGGCCCGGTAGTGGATGCGGGCGGCGTGGTCGTTGCCCACGCCCGCGAAGCCAGCGGGGGTGTACGAGCTGTAGAAGTCGCTCGTGGAGGTGGCGCTGGCGCCCTGGCTCAGGAAATAGAACTCGCGATTGCCGGGGCCGCTGCTGTAGTGGACGTCCAGGCTGCCGATGGTGGAGGACCAGGCGTCAGGCGACGTGCCGTCCTTGCTGGGCTTGTACATGTAGCGCAGGGGCGTGGGGAAGCTGGCGGTCTCCAGCTGCTCGCCGATGGTCCAGTTGCCGCCGGTGGCGGGGATGGTGGTGGCGTTGGCCGCCTCGCCGCCGCCCAGGTCGTAGAACTCGACCATGGTGCCGAAGATGTCGGAGTTGGACTCGTTCAGGCCGCCCGACTCGCCGGAGTAGGTGAGGCCGCCGGGAACCGAGGTGGCGCAGACGCCGTGGCTCATCTCGTGGCCGGCCACGTCCACGGACTCCAGGGACTTGAACTGGCTGCCGTCGCCGAAGGTCATGCAGAAGCAGGTGTCGTCCCAGAAGGCGTTGTCGTAGCTGGTGCTGTAGTGCACGCGCAGGTACGAGGCCTTGCCGGTGTTGTCGATGCCGTTGCGGCCCAGGACGTTCTTGTACATGTCCCAGGTGGCCTGGATGCCGTAGGCGGCGTCCACGGCGGCCGTCTGGCCGTTGGCGGAGGTGGTGCTGCCGCCGTTGTAGTTGGCGCCGTCGCCCCAGGTGTTGGTGCTGTTGGTGTAGATGGTGCCGTTGCCGCTGGTGGCGTGGGCCAGGTCGGTCACCACGTTGTTGCCGAAGGTGCCGCCGGTGCCGCGGGTCATGTCGCGGAGTTCGAAACCCGAAGCGGTGCTGTTGGTGTTGATCTGCACCGTGCCCGAGTACTGGCTGTTGCCGGTGCCCACGGCCGCGGAGGTGTGCAGGGTGTTCCACTTCTTGAGGATGGCGCCTGTGTGGGCGTTGACGAGGTAGTCGGTGTGGGCCGTCTCCTCGGCCCCGTTCTCCAGCGCCGTGTGCACGTGGTACGCCAGGGTGTACCGCAGCACCTGCCGCGTCACGTCCTCGGCGTTGGCCTCGCCGTCAACGCTACGCCGCCCGGGGCGGGTCACGGTCACCGTCTCGGGGTAGATCACCAGCTCCGTGCTGGGTGCATAGGCGTAGGGGCCCTTGGGGTTCAGATCCTGGTGGACGATGGCGAGGATCTCGTCGGTCCCGAGGGCGGGCAGGACGTTCAGGTGGATGTTGCGCTTCAGGGCGTTGGTGGACGGAAGGGGGTTGCCCTCCCGATCTGTGTGGGTGATCACATCGCCCCCCCACACCCGGACACCCTTGTACATCTGCTGGAAGTGGCCGTGGGTCTGCCCCAGTCCGTCCGTGTGGGCGCGGCCGAGGTGGAAGTCGTTGTCCGCGTCCAGGCCGAGCTGGGACCGCTGGGCCAGCAGGCGGCTGGCGGCGGTGTTCACCCGCAGGGATTCCTGGGGATTGGCACCGGCGCACAGCGCTCCGGCAGCGAGGGTGGCAGCGAGATAGGACAGGGCGAGCCTGCCCCGGGTGGTCGCCATGGGCAACTCCTATGGGGGTGGGGAACGGGGCGGAGCCGTCCGGGGCCTGCATCCTGGGACCAGGCGGGCCGGGCATGGCGGGCCCCGTTCGGGGGGAAGGGAAAGAGCGGGATGACGAGACTCAGATTCAGATCTCCCCGCAACCCCCTACAAGTTAAGTGATGTTAAATATCCCGCTCCCTGCGGCCCTTCGGGACCGTGCCGTGGGTGGGTCCTGCGGCCTTCACCTAGGATGGGCCCGTCGCCGCGGAAGGCCCGTCCTTCCTGCGTCGGCCATTCTTCATCCACGCGGGGTGGCAGGATAAAACCGAGAGATTCCCTTGATCCTCTGCCTCGGCAGCCGAGGTGCCGGGCCTGTTAATTCGTGTTAAGACACCCCCGGGGCCGGCTCCAAAAGGAAGGGCCGCCCCGGAGGGCGGCCCTTGGCTGGGACGGGACCCGCTCAGCGGCTGAGGGTCAGGTTGTAGGGGGTGGTGGTGCTGGAGCCGCTGTAGGCGGTCACCTTGATGTAGAACACCTTCGCCGTGGTGGAGGTGTTGGTGTAGGTGATGCTCTCCGTGGCGGTGGAGCCCAGGCTGCTCTTCAGCGTGGTGCCGCTGCTGTTGAGCAGGTAGAGGTCGTAGTCCACGCCGGAGGGGCCCGTCATGTTGATGGTCGCCGTGCGGCCGGGCTGGATGTTCACCTTGAAGTAGTCCTTGTCCGTGGTGGAGCCCATGTAGCCGATGATCTTCGTGACGGTGTCGGCGACGACGTTGGCGGTGGAGGTGCTGTTGTTGCTCTCCACTTCGGTGTAGGTGGTGCCGGAGGTGCTGTTGCTCACGCTGAAGCTGACGGCGGTGGACGTCCCGACGTTGCCGGCGGCGTCATAGGCCTTGGCGGTGAGGCTGTGGCTGCCGTTGGCCAGTGTGGTGCTGTCCAGCGTCATGCTGTAGGGGCTGGTCGTATCCGTGCCCGCCAGCGCGCCGTCCACGTAGAACTCCACCTTGGTGACGCCCACATTGTCGGAGGCGGTGGCGCTGAACGTGATGGTGCCGCTGGTGCCGCTCTCGGTGGTGGAGACCGTGGGGGCGGTGGTGTCGCCGGACCCGCCCGACCAGGCCGCGCCCACGTTGATGCCGTGGAAGGCGTTCCACACCGCCTGCTCCTCGGTGCTGCCGGCGCCGTAGAGGTCCTTCGCGGCGCTGATGGCGGCGGTGCGGGCCCCGGCGTAGTTGGTGCTGGAGGTCATGTAGGTGGTGAGGGCCCGGAACCAGATGGCGGCGGCCTTGTCGTTGCCGACGCCGGTCATGCCGCTGGGCAGGTAGGTGGTGCTGGTGTTGCCGCTGGTGGTGGCGCCCTGGCTCAGGAAGTAGAAGCACCGGTTCATGGGGCCACTGGAGTAGTGCACGTCCAGGCTCCCCACGGTGGAGGACCAGGCGTCGGGGCTGGCACCGTCGAGGCTGGGCTTGTACATGTAGCGCAGCGGCGTGGCGGAGAGCTGCTCGCCGATGGTCCAGTTGCCGCCGGTGTTGCCGATGGTGGCGCCCGAGCCGCCCCGGGCGTAGAACTCGATCATGGTGCCGAAGATGTCGGAGTTGGACTCGTTGAGGCCGCCCGACTCGCCGGAGTACGTGAGGTTCGCCGTGCGGGCGCAGACGCCGTGGCTCATCTCGTGGCCCGCCACGTCGAGGGCGGTGAGGGTGGTGAAGCTGGATCCGTCGCCGTAGGTCATGCAGAAGCAGCTGTCGGACCAGAAGGCGTTGTCGTAGCTGTTGCTGATGTGGACCCGGCTGTAGGTGGCGGTCCCGGCGCCGTCGATGCCGTTGCGGCCGAAGACGTTCTTGTAGAAGTCCCAGGACTTGATCATGCCGAACATGGCGTCCACGGCGGCGGTCTCGCCGTTGGCGGCGGTGGTGGAGGAGCCCTCCACGTAGTTGGCGCCGTCGCCCCAGGTGTTGTCGGCATCGGTGTAGAGGGTGCCGGTCGCCGTGGAGCTGGTCGAGGCGTGGTTCATGTTGGTGACCACATTGTTGCCGAAGGAGCCGCCGGAGCCGCGGGTCATGTCGCGCAGCTCGTAGGTGCTGCCCGTGTAGTTCGTGGGCAGGGAGACGGTGCCGTTGTACTGGCTGTTGCCGGTGCCCGTGGCGGCGGTGGTGTGGAGGGTGTTCCACTTCTTGAGGATGGCGCCGGTGTGGGCGTTGATCAGGTAGTCGGTGTGCCGGATCCCATCCTGGTCGTTCTCCAGCTCGGTGTGAACGTGGAAGGCCAGGGTGTAGCGCAGGACCTGGCGAGTCACGTCCGTGGCGCTGGGCTCGCGGTCCAGGGCGCGGGGGCCCCGTGGACGAACCACGTCCACCATCTCGGGAACCACGACCAGCTCGGAGGTCGGCGCGTAGGCGTAGGGACCCTGGGGCGCCAGGTCGCGGTGGGCGACGGCGAGCGCTTCGTCGGAGGCCAGGGAAGGCGTGACATTGAGGTAGATGTTCCGCTTGAGCTCGTTGGTAAGGGGGAGAGGATTGCCCTCCCGGTCCACGTGGGTGATGGCGTCGCCGCCCCACACGCGCACCCCCTTGTAGAGCTGCTGGAAGTGGCCGTGGGTCTGGCCGAGTCCGTCCGTCTGGGAGGCGCGGAGCCTGAAGTCGGCATCGGCGTCCAGGCCGAGCTGGGTGCGCTGGGCCATGAGCCGCTGGGCCGCCGCATTCACGCGGACGGCCTCCTGGGAACGGGGGGCGGCGCAGAGCGCGCCGGCGGCCAGCGCCGCGGTAAGGGTGGTCAGGGCCAAGCGGCCACGGGTCGTCGCCATGGACAACTCCTATAAAGGTGGGGGGAAGCCGCACCCGGTCTGGGGTGGATGCAGCACTCGCGGCGGCCTTGACGGGCCTGGGCGAGCCGAGGGTGAAAGAACGGGAGGTGGCCCCAGCTTCAGGGGCGCCATCCTTCGGCTCAAGTTAAGTGATGTTAAGTTTTTAAATATTGAGACTCTGTATTTATTGTAAAAGCCAAGTAATTGGATGGATGGGAGTAAGGAGCGGGCCCTGAGTCAGGCCCCGGGCGAGGGTTCCGCCTGGACTTCCCGGATCAGCGACCGCAGGCGGCGGGTGAGGACCCGGAGGACACCCCCGGCCACCTCGGGGCGGGCCTGGAGGGAGTTCCTGAAGGCGGCCCCGTCCAGGACCAGGGCCTTCACCTCGCTGAGGGCCGTGAGGGTGGCGGTGCGAGGAGCCGGATCCAGGGCCGCCATCTCGCCCAGTCCGGCGCCCTCCGTGGAATCGCCCAGCACGCGGGGGTGGCCCTCGGCAGCCTGTACCCAGGCCCGGACCCGGCCGCGGAGCAGCAGGAAGACGTCATCCGACCATTCCCCCTGGCGACAGAGCGTGTCCCCGGCGGCCCACCGCCGCTCGCGAGCAGAGGCGGCCATGGCCTCCAGGTCCTCGGGGCCCAACTCCCCGAAGAGGGGCACACCGTGGAGGTACATCAGCTTCTCAATGGCCGCGAGGGGGGCCTCGGGGGTGGCCAGCCGGCCCAGGCTGGCGGCGCTGTGGCGGAGGGTGCCCTGACCGGCACGGCCGGCTCCGGGCAGGGCCTGGACGGCCGCCCGCAGCAGCCAGGCCTGCTCGTCGTCTTCTTCGGACAGGGCCTGCGCCACATCCTCAAGACCCTGGGAAGCGCCCAGGGCCGCCTGGGCCGTATCGCGGACCAGGGCGCTGGGATCGACGAGGGCGGCCCGGAGGGCGGCCTCGGCGGCTGGATCCTGGATCTGGGCGAGCAGGGCCAGGGCCGCAGCCCGCAGGTAGGCCGATTCGTCCTTCGCAGCCGGGAGCAATGCCGGCACCTGGTCTCCCGGATCGGTCGGGAGGGCTGCCAGGGCGGCCAGCTCCGGGGCCAGGGCGCCGAGGGCCGCGACCAGCTCCCCGAGAGCCTCCGGTGCGGTCGACGAGATCAGCCGGTGGAGGGGCCCCACCTCCGGCCCGCCGGGGATCCGGTCGAGGATGCGCAGGATCCGCTCCACCTCCTCGCGCTGCCGCCAGCGGACCACATGCCGGAGGAAGGCGAGGCGGCGGGCCCGGGCAGGCCCCACGGGTGCGTCAGCGCTCCACTCGGATTCGAGCCGGTCCGCCGCGAGGCGCG
Source organism: Holophagaceae bacterium (assembly GCA_036391515.1). Classification (GTDB taxonomy): domain Bacteria; phylum Acidobacteriota; class Holophagae; order Holophagales; family Holophagaceae; genus Geothrix. The sequence continues at coordinate 7,229 of DASVZU010000216.1, read as the reverse complement.
TGCGATGCAGCCCCAGGAGGGCATCCATGGGCTCGCGCAGCCGGGCCCGCAGGGGGCTGGCTTCGCCGCGGAGCTCCGCGAGGAGGGTCTCGTGCTCGGCTTCGTCGATCCCGTGGGCCAGGCGGAGGGCTTCGAGCACGGCAGGGGAGGGGGCCGCGCCGGCGCCGTCGAGGAGGATGGACTCGAGTGCGCGGCGGTACTGATCGAGCTGGAGACGTTTCTCCATGCTCCCCTGGTATTCCGGGTCAAGCAGGCGGCGGTCCTCCAGATCCAGCTCCGAAAGCAGCTTGTCGTGGTCCTTGTCCGGGATGCCCAGTTCGGCGCGCATCCGCTGGAGCACCCGCAGGTTCCCCTGGCTGAGGACGCCCTCCGCCAGCAGGTCTCGGACCGTGGCCTTGTAGGCGGCGAGGCGCGCTTCCTTCTGCTGGCTCCGCTCCTGGTGGAGCAGGTAGAGGTCGCTCAGGTTGTCCGTGGGGGGCGTGTCGCCCCACTCCCAGCGCTTCAGGAGGCCCCGGGCGAACTTCTCGTGGACGTAGTCGGTCTCGGTGCGCCGCCAGCGCCCCAGCAGCACCAGGGTCGCGGCCACGACCACGCCCACGCTGAGGACGTCGTCGAGCCCGGCCGGCAGGAGGGAGAGGACCGCCTGGCCCGCGAAGCCGTAGAAGAGCAGGAACCCCGCGAAGGCGGCCAGGGCCATGGCGCGGTGGCGGGCCTGGCCCGCGTCGGTGCCGGCGCGGCGGAGGGCCCGCTCGACGAGCCGGAAGGCGCCTCCGCTGGCCAGGGCGAAGGCGGCCAGGGTGGCCGGGACGGCCAGGAGCCTCGGGATGGCCGGGGCGAAGAAGAAGCCCGGCGACAGCAGCCCCGGGGCGGCGCCCCCGGGGGACCAGGCAGCGGGGCCGTAGGCGGTCCAGTTTCCGGTGGCCAGCCAGGGATAGGCGAAGTAGCCGAGCACCAGCCCGGGCCAGAGGAAATAGGCCCGGCGGCGGGCCGGCAGATCCGCCTCCTTCCAGTAGGCCTGCTCCAGGTCGATGTCCGGGCAGTTCTTCTTGCAGGCGGTGCAGGTCGGGCACTGGGAGTTGCCTCCGGGGGCGGCGAGCTGCGTCGGCTCCAGGTAGAGCTTCTCCACCAGGCCCACGGGGCAGAAGTGGTTGCACCAGGTCTTTCCCGTGTAGAGGAAGCCCGTGGTCAGGGCCGCGAGGACCACGGCGGCGAAGAGGAGGGCGAGCGCCCAGGGGGCGTCGTTGGCCCCGAGGTGACGGAGGGCCATGGCGACGGCCAGGACCGCCGCCTGGACATCCAGGTGGTGCCTTCCCAGCCATTCCCCGGCCTTGCGCTTGCCCTGGCGCTTCAGGCGCTGGCCCAGGGTGGCGAAGAAGGCGAGCGGGCAGACCCGGCGCCAGGCGTGGTAGCCGGCGAGGACGATGCCCAGGGGCAGGGCCGCCACGGCCACGGCCCAGACGATCCGCACGCCCAGCGGATGGAGGAGGGCCAGGGGCCCCGCCCCGAGGAGGACGACCAGTCCGGCTCCGCGCAGGAGCCTCAGGAGGGCGGATTCAGGCGGGGCCTTGGGCGCCGCGGTACGGGGCTGGGGAGCGGTGGGCATGGCGGCTCGGGGTCGGTTGGGTGTTCCGACAGTAGCCCCGATTTATTCCCTGCGCCAGCCCGTCGCCTTCAGGAATGGGTCGGTTTCCGCTTCCTCGGCGCCCCCGACCGGCGGGGACCTTCGCCCGGCCTGGACACGGCCTTCCGTCCCGGCTTGAGCCCCTCGCCCACGTCGAGGATCTTGCGCACCTTGGCGGACTCGGAGGGGACATCCTCGTCCTTCTGCTTCTTCTGGACGCTGATGCGGAGCGGGACGCCGTGGAAGCCGAACTGCTCCCGCAACCGGTTCTCCAGGTAGCGGACGTAGCTGAAGTGCAGGCCCCGGTCCGTGTTGGCCTTGATGACGAAGCTGGGGGGCCGGACGCCCACCTGGGTCATGAAGTAGAGCTTGGGGAGCTTGCCGTCCACGGCATGCGGGCTCATGGCCGCCACGGACTCCCGGAGGAACCGGTTCAGCTCGCCCGTGGACACGCGCTGGGCATGGGCCGCGGCCAGCTGCTCGATCATCCCGAAGAGCTTGGACACGCGCTGTCCGGTCAGGGCGGAGAGGAAGATCATGGGCGCGTGGTGGAGGAACCCCAGGCTGCGCCGGAGATCCTCCTCCACACCGTAGATGGTGTGGGTGTCCTTCTCGACCAGGTCCCACTTGTTCACCACGAGGATCACGGCCGCGCCGGCCTCCTGGGCGTAGCCTGCGATGACGGCATCCTGGTGCGTGGCGCCCTCCACGGCATCCAGCAGGAGGAGGCTCACGTCCGCCCGGGCCATGGCCTGCTTGGCCTTCAGGATGCTGAGCTTCTCGGCACCCTCGTGGGTCTTGCCCTTCTTGCGGATGCCCGCCGTGTCGATGAGTCGGAAGACCTTGTCCTTGACGTGGAAGACTGTGTCCACGGTATCGCGCGTGGTGCCCGCCACCTCGCTCACCAGGCTGCGCTCGTAGCCCAGCAGGCGGTTGGTGAGGGAGGACTTGCCCACGTTGGGGCGGCCGATGAGGGCGAAGCGAAGCTCCTCGGCGGGATCGTGGGCCGCGGCCTCCTCGGGCGTCCGGTGGAAGGGCAGGCGGGCCCTGAGAGCCTCCAGCAGCTCGGGCACGCCGGAGCCGTGGGCGGCGGAGACGGAGAAGACGGCGTCGAACCCCAGGCCGTAGAAGCCGCCGTCCGGCGCGCCCCCCTTCATGCCATCCAGCTTGTTGATGACGAGGAGCGTCGGCTTGCCCAGCCGCCGCAGCCGCGCCGCGATCTCCTCGTCGCCGGCGGTGAGCCCGTCGTGGCCGTCCACCAGGAGGATCGCCACGTGGGCCTCGCCCAGGGCGGCCTCGGCCATGCGGGTGATGCCCTGGGTGATGACGTCGTCGCCCTCGAAGTCGAGGCCGCCGGTGTCCACCAGCTCGAAGACTTCCAGGGCCTGGCCCTCCTCGTCCAGGCAGGTCACGCGCCCGTAGCTGCGGTCGCGGGTCATGCCCGGCAGGTCGTGGACCAGGGCCGCCCGGCTTCGGGTGAGCCGGTTGAAGAGGGTGGACTTGCCCACGTTCGGGCGTCCGCAGAGGGCGACGAGGGGGAGTTTCATGGCGGTACCAAGCCTTCCAGTCTATCGGTTTGTCCCGGAAAGGACAGAGCGGAAGCCCAGGACCGCCCCCCGCAAGGGTCTACACTGGACCGCGGAACCTCGGGGTGGCGCATGAAGCGGCTTCTGGTGGTCGTCCTCCTGGTGGGCGGGGTCATGGTCGGCGGGTCGTACCTCCTGACGGGGCGGTGGCCGTGGGTGGCCCTCTCCCCCGAGGAGCAGCAGGTGGCGGCGCTGCGGGAGAAGCTGGGGCGCCTCCGCCAGCAGTGGCGAGAAGCGGGGAAGACCCAGGCGCTGGGGGTGGATGCCTCCAGCCTGTCGGACGACCTGCCCACTCAGGTGGATCGCCTCGATCAGGCGGTGGCGGACCTGCTGCCCCAGCTCAAGACCACGGAGGCCAGGGAGCAGGCCGTGCTGCTGCGGAGGGACATCGCCACCTTCCGGGCCGAGATGAGATGAGGCGCGGCCGGGGCGGGGGTCGAGCCTCATCAGCCCTGTCGTTCCCCGCTCCACATGGGGGCCACCTCGGCAGGGGCTCGAACCCCGCGCTGGCTGCGCCCGGGGCCTGATCCGTTCCAGCCGTCCACTGGACGGCCGGAACGGGCCCCCTACCGGCGCGCCATCGCTTCTCGACGCTGGATCCCGGCCACGCATGCGTGGCCGGGGCGGGCTCGAGCTCCGGCAGCCCTGTACGCCAAAAAGCGCCCAGGTGGGCGCTTTTTGGCGGGGCTGACGGGGCTCGAACCCGCGACCTCCGGCGTGACAGGCCGGCACTCTAACCGACTGAGCTACAACCCCTTGCTTTTGCACCAGTGGAACTGGTGGGCGATGACGGGCTCGAACCGCCGACATGCTGCGTGTAAGGCAGCTGCTCTACCGACTGAGCTAATCGCCCGAATCGCCGAACAGTCATCATTCCATGGGATGCAGGAGGGGTCAAGTCCCAAGTCCGGCGTTGAGGCGTTCTGGCTGTTCTGGTAAGGTTTTTAGACTTCCGTGCCAGGGGTTCCCGCGGACCCTTCGCTGGTGTCGGTATGACCCTGGCCGATCCCTCGGCCGAGGCCTTGGGATGTTTCTGGAGGGTGGCCCGTGGCGCTGCTGGAACTGGCGAATCTGACGCTCCAAACCCCGGACGGGGGCGGACCGGTGCAGCGCATCCTGGCCCAGATGCCGGACCCCATGCGTCCGGATCCCGTGGCCCTGGTGTTCGTCATCGCCCTGCTGGTGGTGCTCTACCTCTACCTCCGCGTCGTGTTCTTCCAGCCCATCACCCGCGTCATGTCCGACCGTGATCGCGACCTCCAGGCTGGCGGAGACGCCAAGGCCAAGGCGGCAGCCGAGCTGGACGCCCGCCAGAAGGACTACCAGGCTCGGCTGAAGGACCTCCGCAACCAGGCCTTCGCCCGCCGCAAGGCCCTGGCGGATGCGGCCAACCGCGAGAAGCTCGCCCTCCTGGAGGCCGCGAGGACCCGCGCGACGGCCAAGCGCGAGGAGGCCGTCGGCGCCCTCAAGGCGCAGCAGGCCGCGGCGAAGCAGGACCTCCTGGCCCAGGTGGACGCCCTGGCCGAATCCATGGCCCAGACCCTCCTGAAGCAGGCGTGACCATGACGATCCTGACCCGACTCTCCCTCGCCGCTGCCCTGTCCCTGAGCCCCCTGGGGCTCGCCGCCCAGGCCCATGCCCCGGAGGAGGCCCACGCCACCGCCCCGGCCCAGGGCCACGAGGCCGCCCCCTCCGAGGGCCACGCGGCCGCCGCCGAATCCCCCTCCCCGGAAGGCCACGAGGCGGGTGAGGGCCCTGAGGGCGGGCACCACAAGGCGGCCATGACCCTGTTTGGGAAGACCTACGGCAACGGCCCGGCCTTCCTGGTCCAGCTGCTGAACTTCGCCATCTATGCTGCGGGCCTGTTCTTCCTGCTGAAGGGCGCCCTCGCCGCCATGTTCAAGTCCCGCAAGGAGGAGCTGGAGACCCTGTTGTCCCAGGCCGAGCGCGACAAGGCTGAGGCCGAGGCCCAGATGAAGGAGCTGCAGGCCAAGATGGCGGGGCTCGAGGGCGAACTGGCGGGCATCCTGGCCAAGGCGGATGCCGATGCCGAGGCGGAGAAGCAGCGGGTGCTCGAATCCGCCAAGGCGGAGGCCGAGCAGATCCTCGCCCAGGCCCAGACTGAGATCGGCCACCAGAAGCGCCTGGCCGAGCAGGAACTGCGGGCCCTGGTGTCCGAGCTGGCCGTGGAGGGCGCTGCCAAGCGCCTCGAGGCCAAGCTCGCCGGTCCCGCCGCCGAAAAGGCCCTGGACCGGGCCATCCAGCAGATCGGAGGCATCCAGTGAGCCAGCGTCTGACCGCCCGCCGCTACGCCAAGGCCCTTCTCGAGATCGGCGACCGGCAGGGGAACGTCCCCCAGCTCCAGCAGGAACTCGACACCGTCGCTGCCGCCGTGGCCGGAAACGCCGACCTGGCGCGGCTCGTGGCCTCCCCCCTCGTCCTGCCCCGCAAGAAGGCCGAGGTCTTCGAAGCCATCCTGGCGACCGCCAAGGTGAGCGCAACCCTCCGGAACTTCTTCCGCGTGGTGGCCGAGGCCGGCCGCCTGAACCTCCTGGCCGACCTGCGCCACACGTTCGCCGAGCTCGTCGACGAGCGCGCCGGCATCGTGGAGGCCCGGGTGTCCAGCGCCCAGTCCCTCAGCGAGGCCCAGTCGAAGGCGCTCGTCGCCTCCCTGGCCGCCCGCACCGGCAAGACCATCCGCCTCACCTGGAGCCAGGATGCCTCGCTCCTGGGCGGCCTGAAGGTCCAGGTGGGCTCCACAGTCCTGGACGCCTCGATCCAGGGCCAGCTCCGGCAGCTCAAGACCCAGCTTCTCTCGGCCTAGTCCCGCTCGATTTCACACGCAGGTTTCGGAGGAATTCATGGACATCCGCGCGGAAGAGATCTCCCGCATCATTCGCAGCCAGATCGAGGGCTTCGACGCCCAGGTGGACGTGGCCGAGGTCGGCACGGTCATCAGCGTGGGCGACGGCATCGCCCGGGCCTACGGCCTGGAGAAGGCCATGTCCGGCGAGCTGCTGGAGCTGCCCCACGGCGTGATGGGCCTCGCCTTCAACCTGGAAGAGGACAACGTCGGCATCATCCTGCTGGGCGATGCCGCCGCCATCAAGGAGGGGGACACCGTCAAGCGCACCGGCAAGATCATGTCCGTGCCCGTGGGCCCCGCCTTCGTGGGCCGCGTGGTGGACGCGCTGGGCAACCCGATCGACGGCAAGGGCCCGATTGCCGCTACCGCCAGCAACCCCATCGAGCGCATCGCCCCCGGCATCGTGGACCGCAAGAGCGTGCATGAGCCGATGCAGACCGGCCTCAAGGCCATCGACAGCCTGATCCCCATCGGCCGCGGCCAGCGCGAGCTGATCATCGGCGACCGCCAGACCGGCAAGACCGCCGTCGCCGTGGACACGATCATCAACCAGCGCGACACCGGCGTGATCTGCATCTACGTCGCCATCGGCCAGAAGCGCTCCACCATCGCCCAGGTGGTGAAGACCCTGGAAGAGTACGACGCCATGAAGCACACCATCGTGGTGGCCGCCTCCGCCTCCGAGGCCGCCCCGCTGCTCTTCCTGGCGCCCATGACGGGCGCCGCGATGGGCGAGTACTTCATGTGGCACGGCAAGGACGGCAAGCCCGCGGGCAAGGACAACCCCGGCGGGCACGTGCTCTGCATCTACGATGACCTCTCCAAGCAGGCTGCCGCCTACCGCGAGATCTCCCTGCTGGTGCGGCGCCCTCCCGGACGCGAGGCCTACCCCGGCGACGTGTTCTACCTCCACAGCCGCCTGCTGGAGCGCGCCTGCAAGCTCAGCGACGAGCGCGGCGCCGGGTCGCTGACCGCCCTGCCGGTCATCGAGACCCAGGCCGGTGACGTGTCCGCTTACATCCCGACGAACGTCATCTCCATCACCGACGGCCAGATCTTCCTCGAGAGCGACCTGTTCAACGCCGGCGTCCGCCCGGCGGTGAACGTGGGCATCTCCGTGAGCCGCGTGGGCGGTTCCGCCCAGGTGAAGGCCATG
>DASVZU010000215.1:0-14125 GCA_036391515.1 Holophagaceae bacterium | reverse complement strand
ACCGAGGCCCTCGGGACCGAGGATCTCCTGGGCGTAGGTGGGACTCACGGTGGAGAGGCGGTCGGCGTACACGAGGCCCGCCTTCAGGAAGCTGAGCTTCCCGTAGAACTCCAGGCCATCGAGGTGGAAGGCCGCCGAGGGCAGCCCCAAGGGCGTCAAGAGGTCGGCGGGGAACAGGCCTTGGTAGGCCAGGTTGTGGATGGTGAAGACGGTGCGGGGGCGGGGGCCCTCCTCCAGGGCCAGGTAGGCGGGGGCCAGGGCGGTGGGCCAGTCGTGGGCGTGGACGATGTCGGGTTTCCACCCCTGGGCATCGCCGTGCCGGCCCAGGTGCGCCGCGGTCCAGGCCAGGGCCCCGAAGCGGAGGGGCATGCCGCCGCCGGCCTCGTAGGGATTCGTCTGGCCGAAGAAGGCCGGCTGGTCCAGGAGGTAGAGCGGCAGGCCCGCCGGGCTGCGGCCGAGCCACACCCGCGCCTGCCCCCCACCCATGAGATCTCCCAGGGCAAGGACCGGCTCCAGGGGCGCGGCAGCCCGCATCAGGGCCGGAAGGCCGGGCAAGAGCAGGCGGGCATCCGCCCCCATGCTCCGGAGGGCCTTGGGCAGTCCCGCCATCACATCCGCGAGCCCTCCCACCTTCACGTGGGGGAAGAGCTCGGTTCCCGCGAGGAGGATCCGCATCGTCACTCGTCCATCCGGTCCAGCATGGCCTGGGAGATGAGGGTGACGCCTCCCGGGGTGCGGTGGAATCGGCGGTCGTCCTCTTCCGGATCCTCCCCCACCACCAGGCCGGAGGGGATATGGCAGCCGCGATCCACCACCACGCGGCGGAGGTGGGCCCGCTCGCCGATGTCGGCCATGGGCAGGATGACGGCCTCCTCCAGCTGGGCGTAGGAGTGGACGCGGGTCCGGGTGAACAGCAGGGAATCGCGGATGTGGGCCCCCGAGACGATGCATCCGCCGGAGATGAGGCTGCTGACGGCCGAACCCTGGCGGACATCGTCCCGGTGGACGATCTTCGCCGGCGGGAGCTGCTCCTGGTGGGTGTAGATGGGCCAGCCGTAGTCGTAGAGGTTGAGGGCGGGCTGCACGGACACCAGGTCCATGTTGGCCTCCCAGTAGGCGTCCACGGTCCCCACGTCCCGCCAGTAGGGCTCGGTGTTCAGGGGGTTGGCGATGCAGCTCCGCTCGAACCGGTGGGCGTACACCCGGGCCCGATTCACCAGGATGGGGATGAGGTCATGGCCGAAGTCGTGACCTGACTCCGTCCGGGCATCCCGCATGAGCTCGTCGAAGAGGAAATCGGCCTTGAAGAGGTAGATGCCCATGCTGGCCAGGGCCGTGTCCGGCCGGCCCGGGATGCCGGGCGGATCCTGGGGCTTCTCCACGAAGTCGAGGATGCGGTCCGCCTCGTCCACCTGGGCGATGCCGAAACCACGCGCGGCGAGGCGGGGCACCTCCAGGCAGGCGATGGTCATGTCGGCGTCGGTGTCGAGGTGGTCCTGGAGGAAGTACTTGTAGTCCATCCGGTAGATGTGGTCTCCGGCCAGGACCAGCACGTGCTGGGGCTCGAACTTGCGGATGTTGTCCACGTTCTGGAACACCGCGTCGGCCGTGCCGTTGTACCAGCACTCCTTTTCCAGGCTCTGCTGGGCCGGCCACACGTGGACGAATTCCTGAAGGATCCCCGGGAGGAAGCTCCAGGCGAACTCCAGGTGCTCCAGGAGGCGGTGGGAGTTGTATTGGGTGAGGATGCCGATCTTGCGGAAACCCGAGTTCACGCAGTTGGACAGCGTGAAATCGATGATCTTGAACTTCCCCCCGAAATCGAGCCCCGGTTTGGAGGCCCAGTCGGTGAGATCGGCCAGGCGACGCCCCCGTCCCCCGGCGAGGACCACGGTCATGATGCGACGGGGACTCAGATAGGGCTCTTTGAGGGGCATGGTCCCATACCCTGGCAAGGCGGCCCTCCATCGTTGATGGCGCGGACCCATAAAAAAAAGATGCTTCCCGCTTGCCCTCGAAAGATCCATCCATCCGCTTGCCCCGTCAAGGTGATGCGTACGCGAAGCCGGGCCTGGGCCGATCCGACCTACGGTAGGGACTTTCCAGCCGCAGTGCCGATGCTAGGCTCACCAGAACCAAGCTCTTCTGAGAGTCACCACCCGGAGGTCCCATGCGATCCGCAGTCATCGTCGAAGCCAAGCGCACCCCCGTCGGCCGGGGCGTCAAGGGCGCCTATGCCGCCACCCGGCCCGAGCAGCTGGGGTCGGTGGTGATCGAGGCCCTCAAGCCCCTGCTGAAGGACTGGTCCGTCCTCGAGGACGTCCTGGTGGGCTGCGCCATGCCCGAGGGCGAACAGGGCATGAACATGGCGCGCCTCGTGAGCTTCCGCGCCGGCCTGCCCATCACCGCCGCCGCCGCCACCATCAACCGCTTCTGCGGCAGCAGCCAGGAGACCATGCTCATGGCCGCCCGGGCCATCCTCGCCAACGCCGGGGATGTCTTCCTGGCCGGCGGCGTGGAGAGCATGTCCAAGGTGCCCATGATGGGCTTCAACCCCAGCGTGGACCCCTACATCAGCGAGACCTACCCGCAGGCCTACTGCTCCATGGGCATCACGGCCGAGAACCTGGCCAAGGAGTACAAGCTCACCCGCAAGGAGTGCGACGAGTTCGCCTTCCAGAGCCACCAGAAGGCCGCCGCCGCCTGGAAGGCCGGCAAGTTCGAGAAGGAGGTCGTCCGCTTCGAGACCAGGGGCCTGGACGGCAAGCCCGTCACCCTCCAGCAGGACGAGTGCGTCCGCGCCGACACCAGCCTGGAGAAGCTGGGCGAGCTGAAGCCCGCCTTCCTGGCGGAAGGGCTCACCACCGCAGGCAACAGCTCCCCCATCACCGACGGCGCGGCCTTCCTGCTGGTCATGGAGGAGTCCGTGGCGAAGTCCCTGGGCCTCAAGCCCCGGGCCCGCATCCTCAACGGCGCCGTGGCCGGCGTGGAGCCGGACCGCATGGGCATCGGGCCCGTGCCCGCCGTGAAGAAGGTGCTGGATCGCGTGGGCCTCAAGCTGGACCAGATCGACGCCATCGAGCTCAACGAGGCCTTCGCGGCCCAGAGCCTGGCCGTGATCCGCGAGGGCGGCTACGACATGGCCAAGGTCAACGCCTGGGGCGGCGCCATCGCCATCGGCCACCCCCTCGGCGCCAGCGGCGCCCGCATCCTCACCACCCTGCTGAACCGCCTCGAGACCGATGGCGGGAAGTACGGCATCGCCACCATGTGCATCGGCGGCGGCCAGGGCATCGCGTCCGTCATCGAGAAGCTGTGATCCAACCACACGACATCGAGACTGGAGGTTGGACATGAACATCAAAAAGATCGGCGTACTCGGATCCGGCGTGATGGGCTCGGGCATCGCGGCGCATGTGGCCTCGGCGGGCTGCCAGGTGGAGCTGCTGGACATCGTCATCGATGAGGCTGCCCCCGACAAGCTGGCGGAAGGGGCCCTGGCCGGACTGGCGAAATCCAAGCCCGCCCTGGCCATGCACCCCTCGTTCCTCAAGAAGATCCGGCCCGGCAACCTGCGGGACCACCTGGACCGCCTGGCCGACTGCGACTGGGTGGTGGAGGTGGTGAAGGAGGACCTGGCCATCAAGCGCGAGCTCTACGGCCGCCTCGAGGCCCACCTGAAGCCCGGCGCCTGGGTCAGCTCCAACACCTCGGGCATCCCTCTGCGGCTCCTCGTCGAGGGCCGCGGCGACGCCTTCCGCAAGCACTTCGTCATCACCCACTTCTTCAATCCCGTGCGCTACCTGCGCCTGCTGGAGTTCGTGAAGGGTCCCGAGGTGGACGAGAAGGAGGCCCTGGCCTTCCGCACCTGGCTGGAGGAGGCCCTGGGCAAGGAGGTGGTGCCGGCCTACGACAGCCCCACCTTCATCGGCAACCGCATCGGCATCCACGGCATCATGGCCACCCTGCACCTGGCCCTGAAGGAGCAGATCCCCTTCGAGGTGCTGGATCTCGTGCTGGGCGATGCCGCCGCCCGGGCCAAGAGCGCCGCCTTCCGGACGGCTGATCTCGCGGGCGTGGACATCCTCGCGGCCACCGCGAAGAACGTCTACGACCTCTGCCCCAACGACGAGGTGCGCGACGTCTTCAAGTTCCCCGAGTTCCTCCAGTGGATGCTGGACAACAAGCTCTTCGGGAACAAGGTGAAGCAGGGCTTCTTCAAGAAGGGCCCCAAGGACGCCAAGGGCAAGAAGACCTTCCTGGCGATCGATCCCGTCTCCCGCGAATACATCCCGCAGGTGAGGAAGGACTGGCCCATCCTCAAGGAGCTGAAGGGCATCGACGACCCGGCCGAGAAGGTGCGGATGCTGCTCACCAGCGACACGGAGGCCGGCCGCCTCGCCTGGCGCTGCATCTCGCCGAACCTCGTCTATGCCGTGAACCGGCTCGGCGAGGTGACGGACGGCCCCCTGAACGTGGACCGCGCCATCAAGAACGGCTTCGCCTTCGAGCTGGGCCCCTTCGAGACCTGGGACACCCTGGGCGTGGAGCGGGTCGTGGCCCGCCTGCGCTTCGAGGAGCAGCCCGTGCCGGCCCTGGTGGAGCAGATGCTGGCCAAGGGCATTCCCAGCTTCTACCGGTGGGAGCACGGCATCCCCGTGGCCCAGCTCAACCCGAAGACCCTGGCCTACGATCCCATCCTCGAGGACCGGCGCGTCATCATCCTCAAGCGGGAGGAGGGCCGCGGGAAGGTGGTGGCCGAGAATGGCAGCTGCCAGCTCATCGACCTGGGCGACGATGTGGCCTGCCTGGCCTTCCGCAGCAAGATGAACGCCCTGGACGACGGCATCATCGGCCTCATGGAGGAGACCCTCCAGAAGCACGTCCCGGGGCGCTTCAAGGGCCTGGTGGTGGGCAACCAGGGCCAGCATTTCAGCGCGGGCGCCAACCTCGTCATGGTGCTGAATGCCGCCAGGGACAAGCAGTTCGACCAGATCCTGGAAGTGGCCCGCCGGCTGCAGTACGCGGGCCGGATGCTGACCTACGCGCCCTTCCCGACGGTGGCGGCGCCCTTCAACCTGGCCCTGGGCGGCGGCTGCGAGATGACCATGGCCTGCCAGCGGGTCGTGGGCCACGCCGAGCTCTACATCGGCCTGGTGGAAGTCGGCGTGGGCGTCATCCCGGCCGGTGGCGGCTGCCTCCAGATGCTCCTCCGCATGGAGGATGCCATGGCCGCCCAGAACCAGCTGGGCCCCATGCCCAAGGTGAAGGCCGCCTTCCAGGGCATCGGCACGGCCAACGTGAACACCAGCTTCGACGAGGCCCAGCGCAACGGCTACCTCCGCCGGACGGACCGCCGCGTGATGAACAAGGCGTTCCTCCTCCACGAGGCCAAGCAGGAGGTCCTGAAGATGGCCGCGGACTTCCAGCCCGTGAAGGAGCGCACCCTGCGCCTCCCCGGCCGGGGCGGCAGCGAAGCCCTCAAGATGGCGGTGAAGGACTTCCAGCTCCAGGGGCTGGCCAGCGAGCACGACGCCATCATCATGGGCGAGCTGGCCAACATCCTCTGCGGCGGGGATGTCAGCCTCGTCCAGGAGATCAGCGAGGAGCGCATTCTCGAGCTGGAGCGGGAGGCCTTCACCCGCCTCTGCGGCTACGAGAAGACCCAGGCCCGCATGGACGCCATTTTGAAGACGGGGAAACCCCTTCGGAACTGAAACGCCAACCGCGGAGAACGCCGAGAACGCGGAGAAAGAAGGAGCTCTTGCTTTTTTCTCCGCGTTCTTTGCGTTCTCTGCGGTGAAAAAAACAGCCGAGGTGGGGCGCAAACCACCCCGGATTTGTGACTTAAGCCGCCTTTTACCGGGCGGCTTTTTTTTCGGGTTGCCAGCCCAGGGGCAGGTCGGAACACTTGGGGCGATCCCAATCGGACCCAATCCCAAGGAGGCACTGTGAGCGGCAATTCCCAGTCAACTCCACGCGTGGCGGCCATCGTGGGGCCCTACCTCTCCGGAAAGACCTCCTTGATGGAGAGCCTTCTCTTCGTGGCGGGCGCCCTGCCACGCAAGGGCTCCGTCAAGGAGGGGAACACCGTCGGCGACGCCTCCCTCGAGGCCAAGGCCCGGCAGATGAGCGTGGAGGCCAGCCTGGCCGCCTGCACCTACCAGGACCAGGCCTGGACCCTCATCGACTGCCCGGGCTCCGTGGAGTTCAGCCAGGAGGCGGCCCATGCCCTCATGGTGGCCGACATCGCCGTGGTGGTGGTGGATCCCGATCCCAACCGCGCCCTGATGGTGGCGCCCACCCTGAAGTTCCTGGACGACCACAAGGTCCCCCACGTGATCTTCGTGAACAAGATGGAGGCCCCCGGCAGCGCAGGGAAGCTGAAGGACGCGCTTGGCGCCCTGCAGGGCGTCTCCGAGCGTCCCCTGGTGCTGGTGGAGATCCCCATCCGCGAGGGGGACCAGATCGCCGGCTACGTGGATCTCATCAGCGAGCACGCCTACAAGTACGAGGCCGGGAAGGACGCGGACCTGATGACGCTGCCCGAATCCGTGCTGCCGGAGGAGCACGAGGCGCGGCAGGCCATGCTGGAGAAGCTGGCCGACTTCGACGACCACCTCATGGAGGAGCTGCTGGGCGACCTGGTGCCCTCCCTGGAGGAAGTGTCGGAGGACATGGCGAAGGATGTCCGCGAGGACCTGCTGGTGCCGGTGCTCTTCGGCTCCGCGGACCGGGACGCGGGCATCCGCCGTCTCTTCCAGACCCTCTGCGACGAGGCCCCCTTCGCCGGCGAGACCGCGGTCCGTCTGGGCATCCCCGAGGGGAACGGCACCCTCGTCCAGGTTTTCAAGACCGTGCACGCGCAGCACGTCGGGAAGCTCAGCATCTCCCGTGTGTGGCGGGGCGAGGTGGCTGATGGCGCCTCCCTGGCCGGCAACCGCGTCAGCGGCATCAACCGGCTCTTCGGCGCCCAGCAGGTCAAGCTGCAGAAGGCCGCTGCCGGCGAGGTGGTGGCCCTCGGGCGCATGGACGAGGTGAAGACGAGCGAAGGGCTGACGGCCTCGGCGAAAGTCGAGCTGGACTGGCCCGAGCCCCTCCAGCCCATGCTGGCCCTCAGCCTGCACACCACGAAGAGCGGCGACGACGTGAAGCTGTCGCTGGCCCTCCAGAAGCTCTGCGAGGAGGACGCCTCCCTCCAGGTGGAGCAGAACGCGGAGACCCAGGAGCGGGTGCTCTGGGGCCAGGGCGAGGTCCATCTCAAGTGCGCCCTGGACAAGCTCAAGAGCCGCTTCGGGCTCGATGTCCAGCACCACCCCCCCATGGTCCCCTACCGGGAGACCTTCACGAAGGCCACCAAGATCCACGGCCGCCACAAGCACCAGACCGGCGGCCACGGCCAGTTTGGCGACGTGTGGTTCGAGATCAAGCCCCTCCCGCGGGGCACCGGCTTCCAGTTCGAGGAGAAGATCGTCGGTGGCGTGGTGCCCAAGAACTTCTTCGGCGCCATCGAGCACGGGGTGGTGGACTGGATGAAGCGCGGGCCCCTGGGCTTCCCCGTGGTCGACATCCACGTGGCCCTGGTGGACGGCAGCTATCACACCGTGGACAGCTCGGACATGGCCTTCAAGACCGCTGCCCGCATCGCCATGACCGAGGGCGCGCCCCTCTGCCACCCCGTGCTGCTGGAGCCCATCACCGAGGTGCAGATCTCGGTGCCCAGCGAGTTCACGTCCAAGGCCCAGCGGCTCGTCACCGGCCGCCGCGGCGGCCAGGTGCTGGGCTTCGACGCCAAGCCCGGCTGGAACGGCTGGGACGTGGTCTCCGCCTACATCCCCCAGGCCGAGATGAGCGACGTCATCGTCGAGCTCCGCAGCCTCACCATGGGCGTCGGCTCCTTCACCTGGTCCTTCCACCACCTGCAGGAGCTCGTCGGCCGCGATGCCGACAAGGTGGTCGAGGCCCGGAAGGCGGCCAAGGCTGCGGCGCAGTAGGGGCCTGATTCTGACCTTTCGGTTCGCCAGGGCTCCGGCCCTGGCGGGCCGGAGTTAGGAAAAGCCATAAAGCCCTCCAGGTGAGACAATCTATCTCCGGAATTCCGCAGGAATTCCGGAGCATGGAGCGGCGCATTGGCACAGAAGGGCGTACAGATCATCACCGTGGAACCCGGCAGCCTCGCCGAGGCGGCGGGCATCCGCCCGGGGGACACCCTCCTTGCCATCAACGGGGAGGCGGTGCTCGATCAGCTCAACTACCAGTTCCTGGTGACCCAGCGGGACGAGACCGACCTGCGCGTGCAGCGGCCGGACGGCAGTGCCTTCGAGGTCGCGGTGGAGAACGGGGGCGAAGGCCTCGGCGTGGACCTGGCCCAGGACGAAGTGAAGGTCTGCAAGCAGAACTGCGTGTTCTGCTTCGTCCACCAGATGCCCAAGGGCTTCCGGAAATCGCTCTACCTGAAGGACGAGGACATCCGCCTCTCCTTCCTCTACGGGCACTTCACCACGCTCTCCAGCAGCGACGACGCGGAACTGGATCGCATCGTCCGCGAGCGCCTGAGCCCCATCCACGTCTCCGTCCACGCCACGGATCCCGAGGCGCGCGTGCGGGTGGTGGGCAATCCCCGGGAGGGGGATGTCCTCCGGAAGATCGACCGGTTGCTGGCCGGGGGCGTCGACGTGCACACCCAGGCGGTGGTGGCCCCCGGTCTGAACGATGGCGCGATCTGGCAGCGCACGCTGGACGACCTGTGGGCCCGGCGCCGGGAGGGCAGGGGCAGCGTCCTCAGCCTCTCCTGCGTGCCCGTCGGCCTAACGGCGCACCGCGACGGCCTGCCCTTCGTCCAGGATGTGGACCCCGCCTTCGCCCGGGAGTGGGTGGCCCGCTGGACGCCGGAAGTGCGGCGGTACGCGAAGGCGAACGACGGGGAGCCGTGGCTGCTGCTGGCGGACGAGTGGTTCACCCGCGCCGGTGTGGAGGTGCCCGGCCGGGCCTTCTATTCCCGGAGCTGGGCCCAGCTGGAGAACGGCGTGGGCCTGGTGCGCCGCTTCCTGGAGCACAGCCGCCGCTTCATCCGCAGTCCGCGCGCCCGGGGTTTCGCGGGCCGGCGGGTGCTGCTGCTCACGGGTGCCAGCTTCGCCCCCACCCTCGCGCGGGTGGCCACCGAGCTGAACCGGGCCGTGGGCAGCCACCTCCGCGTGGCGGCAGCCCGGAACTTCAGCTTCGGGGAGAGCGTGACGGTGGCCGGGCTCCTCTGCGGAGAGGATCTCAAGTACGCCGCCCACGCCGACCGGGACGCCAAGGGCGGCCGTGCCGATTGGGTGGACGCCGTGGTGGTGCCCTCGGCCAGCCTGCGGACCCATACGGGCCCCACGGACCAGTACACCCTCCGCGGCCAGGTGGTGCGGGAGGAGGGCACCTTCCTGGACGACCTGACCCTGCCGCAGCTGGCCACGGAACTGGGCGTGCCGGCCGTGCCCAGCGGGGCGAACCTCTCCCACCTCCTGGATCACCTCGAGGCTGCGGACCGCGGCGCCTTCCGGGGAGGCTCCCTCCGGCAGGTCTTCCATGCCGACGGGCTGAACCTCCCCCAGGGTGCCTACAACCCCTGAGGGAACCCATCTGCGGAACCCGGGTCGTCTGCGGTTCCCCTGGGGCCGCCTGCATCGGATGATGAGGTAACGACCCCAAGGACCCTCCGGATGCCGAACGCCGCCGCCCTCTCCCGCAGCCGTGTGCTGGCGCGCCTGGAGCTGGCGGGCTCGGCCTTCTGCTTCGGCCTCATGGCCATCCTGGCCCGGAAGCTCAGCCAGCCCGGCATGGGTTTCAGCGCGGGGCACCTCTCGGTGATCCGCTTCGTCGTGGGGATTCTCCTCAGCCTGGCCGCCTTCCGGATCTGGCCCGGCCTCTACCGGCCCGGGAACTACCGCCTGCTGGTCCTGCGCGGCCTCTCCGGGGGCCTGGTGGTGGTGCTCTACTTCTTCGCCCTGGCGCGCATCCCGGCGGGGGAGGCGGGCATCCTCTACAACCTGTTCCCGGTCTTCGCCACGGTGATGTCCCTCTTCCTGTTCCGGGAGCGTCCCACGATCCACCTGCTGGTGGCCATCCTCGCGGCCTCGCTGGGCGTGGTGCTGGTGCTGGGGCAGGGCGGGGTGGCCCTGGCGCTGCGGCTCGGGGCTGGCGAGGCCGCG
This sequence comes from Holophagaceae bacterium, assembly GCA_036391515.1. Taxonomy (GTDB): domain Bacteria; phylum Acidobacteriota; class Holophagae; order Holophagales; family Holophagaceae; genus Geothrix. The sequence continues at coordinate 3,938 of DASVZU010000215.1, read as the reverse complement.
GCCCTCGCCGCGGCGGTGTTCGCTGCGGTGAGTGCCAATGCCATCCGGGCGGCCCGCCCCACGGACAACGCCCCCACCATCTTCTTCTTCTTCTGCCTGGCCGGGCTGCCGGTGGTGGTGCCCTTCGCCCTGGACCCCTGGCCCGGGGGGATGATCCCCTGGCTGGTGGCCCTCCTCATGAGCCTCCTGGCGCTCATGGGCCAGGTCCTCATGGCCCAGGCCTACGGAGCCCTCTCCGTGGCCGAGGCGGCCATCTGGCTCCAGCTCATGCCCGTGGTCCAGTACCTGCTGGCGGTGCCCCTGCTGGCGGAGCGGGCCACCGGCGCCGGGCTCGCCGGCGTGGCGCTCACCGTGACGGGGGTGGCCTACGGGACGGTGCTCGGGCACCGACGGAAGACCGCCTGAAAGGAAAAGGCCCCGCCGGGGCGGGGCCTTATTCTTCGAGGGCGTCGGTTCAGCCGTTGGTCGTGGCGGCCGTGGCCGCGGCGGGACGCTTCAGGATGGAGACGGCCACCTTCACGTCGCCACCGTCCTGACCCTGGAACTTGTCGGTCTGCTCCAGGGACTTCTTCTTCGCCGTGTCGGAGGCCACGCGGATGGCATCCAGGGCATCGACGGCATTCTGGAACTTCACGTCTTCGTCGATCTTCAGGAAGATCTTGCGGTAGCCCAGGGGCTGCAGCATGACGATGTCGGGAAGCTTCTGCTTGATGCCGTCGGCATCGATGGGATCGGCCTGGAGCATGAGCTTGCCGTCCTTGTCGATGCTGATGACGACAGGGGGATTGTTCGGGTCGGGCTTGGGCGGGGTCGTGGTCTGGATGACCTGGGGAACCACCACCTTCATGGCCTTGGCGAGGCCGGGCACCATCACGATGAAGACGATCAGGAGCACCAGCACGATGTCGATCAACGGGGTGACGTTGATGTCGGATTTCTGCTTGCCCTTCGGGCCACCGGCATCCATTACTGGCCTCCTTCCTTCTTGTCCTCGGCCGTCACGATGGACGCCTCGTCGGCGCCACCCTTGCGACAGGCCTGGAACAGCTCATTGACGTACTTGAAGGGGAGATCCGCATCGGCCTTGACGAACACCCGCTTGTCCACGTGCTGCGAGACATTGCGGTTGATGTAGTCGATGAGCTTCTGCTGTTCGGCCTCGTTGCCGATGGAGAACCGCTCGTCCTTGGCATCCTTGTCGTCGATCAGGATGGGGCCGGGGCCGGTCACTTCATAGGTCCGGGGATCGCGCTTGGAGGTGAACATCAGGGTGAGGTACTTGACCCCCTGATCCTCCTGCTGGTCGACCTTCGGCGCGTGCTTGGAGAGCGGCAGCTTGACGGCATTGTTCACGGCGGGCGTGATCACGATGAAGATGATCAGCAGCACCAGAACGATGTCCACAAGCGGCGTGACGTTGATGTCGGCCTTCATGCCACCCTTGGAACCACCACCTGCATCCATGGTGTCCTCCTTGAAGAATGGCCCGGGGGCTCGCACCCCCGGGCCGGGGTGGATTGACTAGGCCTGGCTCTCGCGGCGGATGAACTCGTCGATCATCTGGGAGGCCGCGTTGTTGATGTTGGTGACGACCATGTCCTGCTTGTTGGTGAGCAGGTTGTAGAACCACACGGCCGGGATGGCGCAGACGAGGCCGAGGGCGGTGGTGGCCAGGGCCTCACCGATGGAGCCGGCCAGGGCGTTGATGTCGCCGGCGCCCTTGGTCTTCAGGTCGGAGAACACCTTGATGATGCCGACCACGGTGCCGAGCAGGCCGATGAAGGGGGCCAGCGCGCCGATGGTGGCCAGGCTGCTCATGCCCTTCTTCAGGAGCTCGACGACCTCGGCGGTGCCACGGACGATGGCGCGCTCCACGGGCTGGATGGCGTCATGGTTGGGGTTCATGGTCTTGAGCTGCTTCTCGTACTGGAAGATGTCCAGGCCGTGCTTCAGCACCAGCGCCACGTGGGACTTGTTGTGGGTGGTGGCGGCGCGCTTGGCGGCCTCGAAATCACCGCGGCGGAGGGTGTCCATGAAGAGCTTCAGGAACTTCTCGGAGGCGGCGTTGCTCTGCCCGTAGGTCACGAAGCGCTCGATGGCGACGTAGATCTGCAGGGCGATCAGGACGAAGAGCAGGATGATGATGAACTTGTTGAAGATGGAGGCAGCGTGCCAGATCTCCATCGGGGAGAAGCCCTGCCCTTCGGCAAGCGCGATCACCAGGGGGGAAGCAAGCAGGTTCATTGGGGGTTCCTTGTAAGAGGGTGAAGTGGCGAATGGAGGGTTGCGTTCGGCGGAAGTCCGCCCGTCGTATGTTGCCGGATCAGGCGGGGCGCCCTACCGGAGGCGGAAGGGCATGGTCAGCTTGAAGCGGGCGTACTGCGGCACGCCATTCAGCATGGCCGGCTCGAACTTCCACTGCATGGCATAGGCCTCGGCCGTCGGCCGCAGCTGGGGGGGACCCTCCTTCGCGGTGGCGGAGGTGGGGACGCCATCGGGGCCGACGACGATCTCCACGACCACGGTGCCCTGGATCTTCGCGATCTTGGCGAGAGGCGGGTAGGGGGGCGGAGGCGGCTGGTACTTCACCTTGATCTGGCTGAAGTCGAAGTCCACCACGCGGCCGGTACCACCGACCACGCCGCCGACCACACCGCCGACCACGCCACCGATGACGCCGCCCGGAACACCACCGGGAACGCCGCCGGGGACGCCACCGAGGGAGTTGTCCTGCTTGGGAAGCTCCTTGGGCACGGTCTCAGGCACCACTTCCTGGCGCGGATCGATGGGAGTCGTATCCACCTTCGCCGTGCTGGTCGCAGCGGCCGGCGGCGGCGGCGGAGGCGGAGGAGGCGGCGGCGGAGGAGGCGGCGGCGGAGGAGGCGCGTCGACCGTCTCGGCAAGGTCGATGCCCACGGTCTTGATGACCTTCTTGCCGGCCTCGGTCTGCTTCGCCAGCTGGAAAGCCACGAAGCCGAAGAGGCAGTACATGGCGACCGTCGTCGGGATGGTCACCAGGGGGTTGCCCCGCCGGATCGCCTCGTTCCCCGCGGACAAGGAGGTGCGATAGACGGCATCCTCCAGCGACTCTGCGGGAGCGGCCGGCTTTGCGGGGGCAGGTTTTTTGGGATCTTTGCTCATGCGACTCCCTTAAAGATCCGGGGAAAAACAGCGAGCCGAACTGGCGGGATCACCAATCCGGCTTCATGAAAGTGGGATAAAGAACTGGGGCAAGCCCAACGGCTAAGATGGCAAAGGACTGCCCCCGGGTCAAGCGCAGAAAACCCGCGCAATGCCACACGGGCACGGTGTTCCGCGTTTTTTTCATGTCTGTTCCACGGCGGATTCACGGGTCAAGCTGGTGGGACTGTTAATTTTTGTTAAGAAGGCCGGGTCACACTCATGTCATCGATCACAACTCGCCTGTTCGCAGTCCGGAAGGAATCGTCGAATTCGGGGCCCGCACGGGCTGGCCGCTTCGCCACCGCCCATGGGGACGTGCTCACGCCAGCCTTCATGCCCGTGGGCACTCAGGGGACCGTGAAGGGGATTACCCCGGAGCAACTCCGGGAGATCGGCCCGCAGGTGATTCTCGGGAACACCTACCACCTGGGGCTCCGTCCGGGGGACAGCCTGGTGGCGCGCCTCGGCGGGCTGCACCGGTTCATGGGCTGGGAGGGCCCCATCCTCACGGATTCCGGCGGCTTCCAGGTGTTCTCCCTGGCCTCGCTCCGGAAGATGACGGAGGAAGGGGTGACCTTCCAGAGCCACGTGGACGGCAGCCCCCAGTTCCTCTCGCCGGAGCGCAGCCTGGAGATCCAGCGGAACCTGGGCTCCGACATCTGCATGGCCCTGGACGAGTGCCCTCCGGGGCGCCTGGAGCGCGGGAAGCTGGAGGAGAGCATGGCCCGCACCACCCGCTGGCTGGCCCGGAGCCG
>DASVZU010000214.1:0-10972 GCA_036391515.1 Holophagaceae bacterium | reverse complement strand
AGGTCGGGACGAGGGCCAGGCCGGTGGTGGCGCTTCCGTCAGCTTTCCAGTCGTAGGCTCCGGCAGTCCCGTAGATTCCATTTTCAGCCCGCCGGCTCTCGAGGCCCATTCTCAGAGCTTCGGCGTTGGCGATGGCATCTCCGATGATCCGGGCGCGTTTGCGCTGCCCGAGGTAGCTCGGAATCGCAATGGCGCTGATGATGCCGATGAGGGCCAGGACCAGGAGCAGTTCGACCAGGGAGAATCCCTGGGTGCGGGAGGAACGGCGGGTCAGTCGGGACATGGGGCGGCCTCCGGGGGGATTCCGGGAAGAGTAGCAAGGTCCGTGCTCAGAAGCGGGGAGGACTCTCCGGCAGCCTCAATCCTTGCCGAAGACGTTGGCCAGGTTGAAGATGGGCAGATACATGGCGATCACGATGAAGCCGATGATGCCGCCCAGGATGGCGATCATGATGGGCTCCATGAGGCTGGTGAGGTTGGCCACGGCGTTGTCCACCTCGTCCTCGTAGAAGTCGGCCACCTTGGACAGCATGGCGTCCAGGGCGCCCGTGGCCTCCCCCACGCCCACCATCTGCACCACCATGGCCGGGAAGACCTTGGTCTCGGCCAGGGGGGCGCTAATGTTCCGGCCCTGCTCCACGGCATCCTTCGACTTGAGGATGGCGTTGTGGATGACCTGGTTGCCGGCGGTGCGGGCCGTGATGTCCATGCCCTCGAGGATGGGCACGCCGGAGCTGATGAGGGTGCCCAGGGTGCGGCAGAAGCGGGCCACGGCCACCTTCCGCAGCAGGTCGCCGATGACGGGGATCTTCAGGAGGACGGAGTCGATCTGGAGCCGGCCCTGCGGGGTCTTGTAGTACTGGCGGAGGCCGATGACAATCGCGGCGATGGCAATGGCCACGATATACCAGTAATTAATAATAACATTAGAGATCGCAATACAGACGAGGGTGGGATACGGCAGCTTGCTGCCCAGGCCCTCATACATGGCCGAGAACACGGGGATGACCTTCACCATGATGATGACCACCACGATGATGGCGATGGAGATGACGGCGATGGGGTAGGTCATGGCCCCCTTCACCTTGGCCGTGAGCTTGACCGCCTTCTCGATGTAGCCGGAAAGCCGCTGGAGGATGACATCCAGGATGCCGCCCGTCTCGCCGGCGCCCACCATGTTCACGTAGAGATCGTTGAAGGCCTTGGGGTGCTTGGACAGGGCCGCCTGGAGGGTGAGGCCCTTCTCCACGTCGTCCCGCACGGCCTCGATGATGCGCTGGAAGCCCTTGTGCTTCTGCTGGGCCCCGAGGATCTCCAGGCACTGCACCAGGGGCAGGCCCGCGTCGATCATCACGCTGAACTGGCGGGTGAAGATGGCCAGATCCTTGGCGGGCACCTTGCCGAAGGACTTGCCGCCCTCGGAGGCCATGAGGCGCACGTTGATGACCTCGATGCCGTTCCGCTTAAGGGTATTGGCGGCGGCATCCCGGGAATCGGAGACGAGGACCCCTTCCTGGAGCTCCCCCAGCCTGTTCTTGCCTTTCCATGCATATGCGGGCATGTGGACCTCGAGGTGCGAGCAGGGATGGTGATGGATTCAGGATAGGCAGGAATGGCTGGCTGGTGAAGTCCTAGGTGTACTTGATGTTGGGGTTCCGTCCCCCGAGCAGGGGACTGCCGGGCTTGGCGGCTGGGGCGGGAGCGGCTCCCCGGCCACCCGCGGCGGCGGTGCCCACCCCGCGATTGATGAGCTCCCGCAGCTCGTCCGTGTTGGAGCTGTACTCGTAGGCCTGCTCCTGGGTGATATCCCCCTTGAGCACGAGATCGGACAGGCTCTGGTTGAAGGTCTGCATGCCGTACTTGGCCTGGCCGGACTGCATGACGCCATAGATCTGGTGGATCTTGTCCTCCCGGATGAGGTTCCGGATGGCGGGGTTGGGAAGCATGATCTCCAGGGCCAGGGCCCGCCCCTTCCCGCCGGCCTTGGGGATGAGGCTCTGGCAGATGACGCCCTCCAGCACCAGGGAGAGCTGGGCCCGGATCTGGGCCTGCTGGTGGGAAGGGAAGACGTCGATGATGCGGTTGATGGTCTGCACGGTGCTGTTGGTGTGCAGGGTGCCGAAGGTGAGATGGCCCGTCTCGGCGATGGTGAGGGCCGATTCGATGGTCTCCAGGTCGCGCAGCTCGCCCACCAGCACCACGTCGGGATCCTGGCGGAGGGCGGAGCGGAGGGCCTTCTTGAAGCTGTGGGTGTCGGCGTGGATCTCGCGCTGGTTCACCAGGGCCCGGCGGTGCTTGTGGACGTACTCCACCGGATCCTCGATGGTGAGGATGTGGACCGGCTCCTCGGCGTTGATCTTGTCCACCATGGCGGCCAAGGTGGTGGACTTGCCGGAGCCCGTCACGCCCGTCACCAGGACCAGGCCCCGGGGCTTGTCGCAGAGGGCCTGGACCGAGGGCGGCAGCCCCAGCTGGTCGAAGCTGCGGATGTTCTCGGGGATGGTGCGGAACACCCCCGCCGTGGCGCCCCGCTGGTTGAACACGTTCGCGCGGAACCGGGCCACGCCCTGGAGGCCGAAGGAGAAGTCCACCTCGAGATCCTCCTCCAGGCGGTGCTTCTGCTGGTCCGTCATGACCCCATAGCAGAGCCAGCGGGTCTGGGAGGCGTCCAGCGGCGGCAGCTTGAGGGGCACCATGCGGCCGTCGATACGGATCTGGGGCGCGGTTTCCGTGGTGATGTGGAGGTCCGTGCCCCCGTATTCCACCATCGTCTTGAGGAGCTGCTGCAGCGGAGCAACGTAGTTCGCACCGACTTCACTCATGGGGACCTCGGGAAGACTGGGTTGATCGATCGGATCGGCGCCTACAGCACGGTTTCGCGGATGATCTCCTCGATGGTGGTGACGCCGTCGAGGACCTTGCGGCAGCCGGAGCGCCGGAGGGTGATCATGCCTTCCTTCTGGCCCTGCTCGCGGAGCTCGATGGCAGAGGCGCCGGTGAGGATCATGTCCTTGAGGGTCTCGGAGATCTCCAGCACCTCATAGAGGCCCACGCGACCCTTGTAGCCGCGCTTGTTGCAGGCCTCGCAGCCCACGGGCTTGTAGAAGGTGATGCCCTTCTGGATCTCCTCCGGGGTGAAGCCCACCTTCAGCAGGGCGTCCTCGGGCTGTGCATGGGTGTCCACCGCCTTGCAGTTGGGGCAGAGGCGGCGGACGAGGCGCTGGGCGCAGATGATGTTCACGGAGGTGGCCACCAGGAAGGGTTCCACGCCCATATTCATGAGGCGGTTGATGGTGCTGGGTGCGTCGTTGGTGTGAAGGGTGGAGAGCACCAGGTGGCCCGTGAGCGAGGCCTTGATGGCGATCTCGGCCGTCTCGAAGTCGCGGATCTCGCCCACCAGGATGATGTTGGGATCCTGCCGGAGGAAGGAACGCAGGGCGGCGGCGAAGTTGAGGCCGATCTGCTCCTTCATCTGCACCTGGTTGATGCCCGGGAAGTTGAACTCCACGGGATCCTCGGCGGTGAGGATGTTGGTGTCCGGCGTGTTCAGCTTGGCGATGGAGGAGTAGAGGGTGTTGGTCTTGCCCGAGCCCGTGGGGCCGGTCACCAGCACCATGCCGTAAGGCTTGGAGATCTGCCGGTCCCAGCGCACCAGGCTCTCCGGCTCGAAGCCCAGCTTGGTGAGGTCGAGCATCAGCTTGTCGCTGTCCAGCAGCCGCAGCACGATCTTCTCGCCGAAGAGCGTGGGCAGGATGCTGACACGGTAGTCGATGACCTTCTGGCGGCCCCCCATGTTGACGCGGAGCTTGATGCGGCCGTCCTGGGGCAGGCGCTTCTCGGCGATGTTGAGCTTGGCCAGGATCTTCACGCGGGAGGTGAGGGGATCCTTCAGCTTCAGGTTCGGCCGCATGACCTCCATCAGGATGCCGTCGATGCGGAACCGGATGCGGTAGCTCTTCTCGTAGGGCTCCACATGGATGTCCGAGGCCCCGCGCTTGATGGCGTCGATGAGCACCATGTTGACCAGCTTCACCACCGGGGCGTCCTCGCTGCCCCGCTTGAGGGCGCCGACGTTGATGCTCTCCTCGTCGTCGTCCGTGGTGTCGAATTCGGCGTCCGCGTCGAGCTGCTGCTCCAGCTCGGAGAGGTCGATGTGCTCTTCCGCCTCGTCGAAGGCGCTGAAGGCAGCCGCGGCGGAACCGGCAGGGGGGCCGCCCGGCCCGGCTCCGCCGCCGGCGGCGGAACCTCCCCGGGTGGCGGTCCCGTCCCCACGGAGGGTCACCTGGCTCGAGCCGCCGTAGTAGCGCTCCACGGCGCGAATGAGACCCATCTCGCTGGACACCACCGGATCCACGTTGTAGCCCGTGTGGAAGCGCACGTCGTCCATGGCGAAGATGTCCGTGGGATCGGACATGGCGAGGGTCAGCACGTTGCCGGTGCGCTGGAGGGGCAGCACCTTGTGCCGCTGGGCCAGTTCGGCGGGAATCAGCGCCACGACGGCCGGATCGATGGGCGGCCACTGCTCCAGGTCGGCGGCGGGCACGCCGTACTGCATGCCCAGGAAGCTCACGATGTCCTGATCGGAACAGTACCCCTGGCGGACGACGATGCTCCCCAGCTTGCCGCCTTCCCGCCGCTGAACTTTGATGACTTCTTCCAGCTGGGCCTCAGTGATGAGCTGGGCCTTGACGAGCATTTCGCCGAGCTTGCTGACCACCGAGCGCCTCCGGGATTGGGGTGATGGGATGGTATCACTCCTAAGTTCCATCCAATGTATGCTTTTGCCATGTCCTCCCCAGGGAGCCAGCCCCAGCGCCTGCTCATGGCCCGGCAGCTCGTCCGGGAGAAGGGCCTGTCCAGGGGTGATCTGGCCCTGCTGGAGGATGTCCTCAAGGCCGGCGCCGGTGACCTCGAACCCCTGGTGGAAGCTCCGCCCGCGGGCCCCCGTCCCGGGGAGGAATCCCCGGCCCAGGCCACGCTCCGGCGCAACCTCGGCACCTTCCTCGCGTTCCTGCACCAGTTCTCCCCCCGGAGGCTGGGCGAGGCCCGGCCGGCCATGGGTCTCGTGCTGCAGCACAGCCTCGCACGCCTCGGGCTGATGGCCGAAGCCGCCCATCGGGAGCTGCTGGCCGAGCAGGAACAGCCGGAATGGGTGAGCCTCCTGCTGGATCTGCTGGCCTCCCTGCGCGCCATGGCCCTGGCGCCCACAGAGGATGCGGCGCACCTGCGGACCCTCTGGAGCACCTTCCTGTCGGACCACAAGGACCCCTTCCGCCGCATCCTCGGGGCCCTCCAGACCTGCGAGAACGGCCCGGCCGCCGTGGCCCGCCTCAACGCGCAGATGAAGGCCGTGAACCGCGCCATCCAGGGGCAGGGACGGCTGGAGGAGGCCCTGGCCCGCCTGGCGGAGCTGCTCGAGGCCTGCATCCCCTCCGAGATCCACGCCCGCGTGGCCCCGCTGCTCCTGCTGGAGCACGTGGTCTCCAACCTCCGCCTGAGCCTCATCCGCCCCCTGGACCGGGGCGTCCACTGGCCCGCGGTGGAGCAGGTCCGGGGCAGCCTCCGCTGGCTGTGGGACCACCTCGGCTGGACCCTGCCCCGCATGGAGGGCGACCGGCTGAAGGAGGCCATGCCCCCGGAGATGCGCCGGCTGCTCCAGCAGCTGCGGCGGGAGGACCAGCCCACCTTCACCCTGGTGGCCCGGGCCCTGGCCAGCCACATCGCCCTGACGGGGCTCATCGAGACCCTGGAGCCGGCCGCCACCGCCAGCCCCCGGGACCGCTACGCCGCGGTGCCCACCTGCCTCGTCATCGAATCCGAGCTGGGCCGCATGGCGGAGCGGGCCTACCACCCTTCGGGCATCGAAACGCTCCCTTCCGGCGCGGAGGAGACGCCCCGCCTGAGGTCCTTCTTCCGCCAGGCCGTGCTCGCCCTCCGCCAGGACCAGAGCACCCTCAGGAGCCTGCTCCAGCAGGCCCTCGCCGGCCAGGATGCCGACCAGCTGGCTCAGACCCTCGACAGCCTGAGGGGCCTCCTCCTCAACCACCAGCGCCAGCTCATGGGCGGGCTGGTGGGCATCTTCTCGCCGGAGCTGCAGCAGCGCCTGTTCCCAGACTCCCCCAACCTCATGGAAGAGGGCGAGCGCCTCCGCCAGCGCCTCCAGCGGCTCTGGGAGCAGGTCTCGCCCCTGCACGGGCAGCTGCTGCTCCACCTCGAGCTCCAGGACTGGCCCCGGCTGGCGCTCGGCCTCTCCCAGGCCCACCAGCACGTGCAGGCCTTCCGCCGCAGCCCGGAGTTCCCCCTCATGCGCCGCCCGGACCGGGAGGAGGCCGAGGGCCTCGTGCAGCAGCTGAACCGCCTGCTGGAGAGCCCCGAGGACGTGCCACAGGCCCTCCGGGACGGCATGGACCTCCTGGGCGACCTCCTGCGCTTCATGGAACTGTTCCTCCTCCGGATCAACGCCCGGATCCCCCTCATCCGCCAGGACCTGGAGGTGGCCCAGGAGGCGCTCCAGCTGGTGGCGCAACTCCGGGAGGCCCCCGATTCGGAGCGCACCCGCCTCTCCCACAAGCTCATCCAGACGGCCAAGCGACTTGGGGTCCGGGACCCCCAGTCCCTCGCCCTCCTCAAGCGGTGGATCCGCGCGGAGCGGGGCCAGAAGGACACCCTTCCCGCCCTGGAGCAGTTCGCCTCCCACCTCAGCCACCTCGCCCTGCGCCTGGAAGCGGCGCTCGGCTGAGCCCGTCGATGACCCCGACCATGTCCCTCCACTGGCTGGAACCCCACCCCTCCCCGGCTGGCGACGCCCTCCGGAAGGCCCTCGCGGCCTGGGGCCATCGCGTGGTGGATGGGGCCGGGAAGGGGACGGTGGTGCTGGTGGCCGAGCGGCCAGACCCCCGGCTCATCCCCATGGAGGGCACCGAACTGCTCTGGTGGGTGCAGGAGGGGGATCCCGAGGAGGTCAGCACGGTGCTGAACCTCCGCCCCGGCTGGGTGCTGCGCCAGGACCGCCCCCTGGAGGCCGCCCGGGCAGCCCTGGAGCACCTGCGCCAGCGGGACCTGGGCACGGACGGCTGGCTGCGGCGCATGCTCCACCAGGCCACCCTCGATGAGCTGCTGCGCCTGGTGCTAGACCGCGCCGTGCGCCTCTCCGGCGCCCGCGGCGGCGCCATCTGGCTGCGGCGGGAGGACACCTTCTACCAGCAGGCCGGCGACGGCAGCTACCCGGAGGCCCCCCTGCCCCGCCAGGAGGCGGCCGACCTCGTGCGCCGGGGCGAGGCCACCCTGCTCTGCCCTTCGGAGCAGATGGGCATCCTGCGGCTGCGGGATGCCCGGGAGCGCCCGGAGGCCCTGCTGGCCAGCATCGCGGACGTGGAGCCGCTGCTCCTCAACGCCTGGCGGCTGGAGGAGAGCCGCGCGCTGTCCTTCAAGGACGACCTCACCGTGGCCCAGAACCGGCGCTGCCTGGAGGCGGAACTGCCCCGGGCCGTCCGGGCCGCCGCCGCCAAGGGCGAACCCCTGTCCCTGCTCTTCCTGGACGTGGACAACCTCAAGGCGGTGAACAGCCGCTTCGGCCATCCCACCGGCAGCCACATGCTGGAGCGGGTCGCCCGTACCGCCCAGCGGCTCTGCCGCGCCCACGACCGGCTCTACCGCTACGGCGGGGACGAGTTCTGCATCCTCATGCCCGGCACCACCAGCCAGGGCGCATGCAAGCTGGGGGAGCGCCTGATCCAGGTGCTGAAGGAGGCGCCCCTGGATCTCGACGGCGTGCAGGTCCCCGTGTCCCTCAGTGCCGGGATCGCATCGTTCCCCGACCAGGCGGACGGCGCCGAGCACCTCATCGAGCGGGCGGACCGTGCCCTCTTCCAGGCGAAGTCCGCCGGGAAGGGGCAGGTGGTGGTGGCGGAGTAGCCCGGGGGAACGGGCCCTACTTCCGCTTCTTCTTCCCGTTCTTCTCCGAGCCGCCGAACACCTTGGAGAGGAAGCCCTCCTCGGCCTCGCCGGCCCCCTCGCCCTCCAGGCTCCGCCGGACCTGTTCGAGCAGCTCCCGCTGCTCGGCCGTGAGGGACTTGGGCACCGCCGCCCGGATGTGGAGGTAGAGGTCCCCCCGGCCGCCCCCCTGGAGGCGCGGCACGCCGGCATTCACGAGCTTCACGACATGGTCGGCGGGGGTGCCGGGCGCCACCTTGACCTTGTCGGCCCCGTAGGGCGTCTCCACGGAGAGCGTCCCGCCCAGCGCCAGCAGGGGCCAGGAGACATCCAGGCGGCGGTGCAGATCTGATCCGTCCCGCTCGTAGGCCGGATCCGGTTCCACGTCGAACACGATGTAGAGGTCCCCGGCCCGTCCGCCGAAGCGTCCCGACTCGCCCTGCCCCTGCAGCCGCAGCCGCGTGCCGCGGTCCACGCCGGCGGGGATCTTGAAGCTGACCTTCGTCTTCCGGTGGACCCGCCCTTCGCCCCCGCAGGCCTTGCAGGGCTTCGGGATGAAGCGGCCCCGGCCCTCGCAGCGCGGACAGGGGGCCAGCATCTGGAAGAAGCCCTGGCGCACGGCCACCTGGCCCTGGCCCCGGCACTGGGGGCAGGTCTCGGGCCGGGTGCCGGCCTCGCAGCCCGAGCCGTGGCAGGTCTCGCAGGCCTCGAGGCGCGGGATGGAAAGCTCCATGGCCTCCTGCCCGAAGAGGGCGTCCTTGAAACCGATGCGGAGGTTGTACTGGAGGTCCGAACCGCGCTCCTCGCCCGTGGACCGCCGCCGTCCGCCGCCAAAGAGGTCGCCGAAGATCCCGCCCCCGAAGAAGCTGCCCAGGATGTCTTCGAAGTCGGCGAACTGGCTGGGATCGAACTGGAACTGCTGGCCGCCCCCGCCGCCGGCGCCGCCCAGGCCGGCGTGGCCGAACTGGTCGTAGACCTTCCGCTTCTCGGGATCGGAGAGGACGCTGTAGGCCTCGGCAGCCTCCTTGAACTTCTCCTCCGCCTCCTTGTTGCCCGGATTGCGGTCGGGGTGCAATTCCATGGCCAGCTTGCGGTAGGCCTTCTTCAGCTCGTCGGTCCCGGCGTCCCGGGACACCCCGAGCACCTCATAGTAGTCACGCTTCATGCAACCATCCTGGCTTCCAGGATAGCCGATGCGGCGCGGCTAGTTCGGCGGCGCGGCGGCGTCCCCTTCCCCTTCCAGGGAGGCCATCATGGCCTCGCTGGCGGCGAGGACAGCGTCCGTCAGGAGGTTCTGGGCCTCCAGGAGCTGGGATTCGCAGGCACGCAGGGCATCGCTGTCCTGGGAGGCCACGGCCTGCCGGGCCCTGGAGAGGACCTCCCGCACCATGGCCTGCTGGTCGTCCGTAAGGTACTTGCCGCACTCGGCGAAGCTCTTGTCGCAGGAGAAGATCAGGCCCTCCGCGGACGCGATGTACTTCAGCGCGTCCCGTTTCTTCACGTCGGTCTCGGCATTGGCCAGGGCCTCGCGGATCATGCGCTGGATCTCCAGTTCGGACAGGCCCGAGCTGGGCCGGATGCTCATGCTCTGCTCCAGGCCGGTCATGAGATCCCGGGCGGAAACCTTCACGATGCCGTTGGAGTCGATGTCGAAGCTGACCTCGATCTGGGGCACGCCCTTGGGGAGGGGCGGCAGGTTGATGAGGTCGAAGCGGCCCAGGCTCTTGTTGTGCTCCGCCAGCTCGCGCTCGCCCTGGAGGACGTGGATCTCCACCCGGGCCTGGTTGTCCGTGACCGTGGTGAACACCCGGGAATCCCGGAGCGGGATCGTCGCGTTGCGCTGGATGATCTTCACGAAGCCGCCGCCCTGGGTCTCGATGCCGAGGCTGAGGGGGGTGACATCGAGCAGGACCAGGTCCTTGATGTCCCCCTTGAGTACGGCGCCCTGGATGGAGGCGCCGGTGGCCACCACCTCGTCGGGGTTGATATTCCGGTTGGGCTCCTTGCCGAAGAAGTCGCGGACCAGCCGCTGGACGAGCGGCATGCGGGTCTGGCCGCCCACCAGGATGATCTCGTCCACCTCCTTGGCCGTCTTCCCCGCCTGCTGGAGGGCGTCCTTGATGGGCAGGAGCGTCATCTCGACGAGCCCCTTCACCATGCCTTCGAGCTGTTCGCGGGTGAGGGTGGCCTCCAGGTGCTGGGGGCCGCTGGTCCCCTGGGCGATGAAGGGGAGGCGGATGTCGACCTTGTCCAGGGTGGAGAGCTCGCACTTGGCCTTCTCGCTGGCCTCCTTGAGGCGCTGGAGGGCCATGCGGTCCGTGGTGAGGTCCAGGCCGGTCTTGTCCCGGAACTGCTGCACCAGCCAAACCTGGATCGCCTGATCGATGTCCTCGCCGCCCAGGAAGGTGTCGCCGCTGGTGGCCAGCACCTCGAAGACGCCGTCGTTCATCTCCATGAGGGTGAAGTCGAAGGTGCCGCCACCGAAGTCGTAGATGGCGAGGATCTGCTTCACGCCCTTCTTGTTGAAGCCGTAGGCCAGGGCGGCCGCCGTGGGCTCGTTGATGATGCGCTGGACATTGAGGCCGGCAATCTTGCCGGCATCCTTGGTGGCCTGCCGCTGCGCGTCATCGAAGTAGGCGGGCACCGTGATGACGGCGTCCGTTACCTCCTCGTGGAGGAAGGCCTCAGCCGAGGCCTTGATGTTCCGCAGGACGATGGCGGCCACTTCCGGCGGCGCGTAGTCCCGGTCCCCCACACGGAGCCAGGCGTCGCCATTGGGCGCGGCCACGACTGGGAAGGGCAGCCGGCCCAGGGCCTCCTGCACCTTGGGGGCGTGGAACCGCTGCCCGATGAGGCGCTTGACGGCGAAGAGGGTGCGCTGGGGGTTGGTCACGGCCTGGCGCTTGGCGATGTGACCAACCAGGACATCCCCCTTGTCGGTGAAGGCCACCACGGAGGGAGTGGTCCGGCTGCCCTCGCGGTTGGCGATCACCCTGGGGTCCCCGCCCTCCATGACGCAGACGCAACTGTTGGTCGTGCC
>DASVZU010000213.1:0-13711 GCA_036391515.1 Holophagaceae bacterium | reverse complement strand
GCGCGACCATGGCCGGGCTGCCGGGTGCCATGGTCTACGCCGAGACCCTGGACGGCTCCGGCCACGCCCAGATCGTCCGCAGCACGGCGACCGATGCGAACGGGGCCTACACCCTGGACCTCCTGCCCGTGGGCGCCACCTACTACGTGGTGAGCCAGCCGGTGGTGGGCGCGACGCCGAAGGCCTATGACGGCAAGGCCAGCGATGCGTTCGTCCTCTCGGGCATGTCGCCGGTCTTCACCTACAACGCGGCCTTCACAGCCGATGCCGCCACCGGCACCGTCTCCGGCGGGGTCACGCCCGCGGCCACCAGCGCCCAGAGCGATGCCGTGAACCTGCTGCAGGCCCTGGCCACGCCCACGTCCGGAACCTTCACGTTCATCGTGGGCAGCGGCCTGGTCACCGTGGGCACCTCGACGGAGACCTACGCGTTCTCCAATGTCCCAGCGGGCACCTACAGCGTCCAGGCCGTGCGGTCCACCCTGAACGCGGACGGCACCACGACCGTGACCACCTCGGCGGTCCTGCCCGCCGCCGTGACCGCCGGGCTCACGACGACCGTGAACCTGGGGCTCTGAGGAGCCCCAGGTCCACGAGCCCCAAGGAACAGCCAGCCCGGGGCATGGGGTACCCTGATCCCATGCGCCCTGTCACCCCGTTCAAGGCCCACTCCACGGAGACGCTCAAGGTCAGCGGGCGGCGCATCCTGGGCTGGCCCACCCTGCTCTGGACGGCCCTGGCGGCCCTGGTCCTCTTCGGGCTGGGCCTCGGCAACCACGAGTTGTGGGACTACCACGAGCCCTACGTGGCGGGCATCGTGCGGAGCATGGCGCGCACCGGTGACTGGATCGTGCCCGCCCTGAACGGCCACCCCTACCTGGAGAAGCCGCCCCTCTTCTATGCCTTCAGCGCCCTGGTCTGCCGGGCCGCGGGCAGCTTCGAGCCCTGGGCCCTGCGCCTGCCTTCGGCCCTCCTGGCCCTGGCGACGGTGGTCTGGACCAGCTTCCTGGGCTGGCGGCTGAGCTCGGCGCGGGCGGGCGGCTGGGCCGGCTTCATGGTGGGCACCAGCGTGCTGTTCTTCCAGGTGGGACACATGGCGGTGGTGGACATGACCCTCACGGCCACCGTGAGCTTCAGCCTGGGGCTGGCCTTCCTGGCCCTGGTGGAGCCCTCCTACCGGCACCGCTGGGTCCCCTGGTTCTGGGCCAGCCTGGGGCTGGCCTTCCTGGCCAAGGGCCTGGTGGGTCCGGTGCTGGTCCTCCTGCCGCTGGGGATCACCCTCCTCATCCAGCAGGATCGGGCCCTGCTCCGCGCCTTCCTGCGCCCGAACTGGGGCATGGGCGGCGCCATCCTGCTGGCCCTGGGCTGGGTGGTGCCCCTGGCGCTGCGGGGTGGCCAGGAGTTCCTCGTGGAGGTCTTCCTGCGGAATACCCTGGGGCGGTTCCTGGCGGATCCCGCCCTCGTGCCGAGGACGGGCCGGCTGGGCGAACACGTGGAGCCCCTCACCTTCTACCTCCAGCGGAGCCCCGGAAACCTGCTGCCGTGGCTGGCCATCTGGGCGGCCGCCATGGCCTCCGCCCTCCCCCGCCGGCGGCGCCACCACCTGTCCCCCCGCAGCTACTTCCTGCCCCTGGCCTTCGGATTGAACCTGCTGCTGCTCTCGCTCTCGGCGGAGAAGCGGATGGAGTACCTCCTGCCGGTCTTCCCCGTCAGCTTCCTGCACGCGTCCCTTTGGCTGGATACCCGCGTCCCCCGGGCCCGGCGGCGCATCGATCGCACCCTGATGACGGTGCTCGGCCTCACCTTCACCTTCGTGGGCCTCCTGGGTGCGGGCTTCCCCTGGGTGGTGATGACCCGGGCCCAGCTGCACTGGGCGCTCGCCCTGGGGCTCTCCTTGGGCTCCCTGCTCCTGAGCGCGGTGTCCCTCCGCCGGCTCTGGGCGCGGGACTTCCCCGGGGCCCTGGACCTGGGGATGACGCAATGGGCGGTCTTCCTGGCCCTGTTCCTCATGCTGGGCGTGCCCCAGTGGGATCGGGAGCTCTGGCGTCCCCTGGCGGATCCCTACGCCGTGGCCTCCCGGCTCGAGCAGCGGGGGGCCCGGGTGGTGGTGGGCCAGCTGTCCGAGACCCAGCTCGGCTTCGCCACCCTCCGGCTGGGGCACGACCTTCCCGCCCTGGACGAGGCCGTCGCCCTCCAGGCGGCCCTGGCCGGGCCCACGCCGGTGGTCGCCCTGGTGGAGCCCTCCTGGTGGGAGGCCCTCGCGGGGACGATTCCGGCCGTGCCGGTGGCGACGGCCGCCTCCCGGCTGAAGCCTTCCCTGCGGTCCCGCGCGCCCGTGGTGGCGGTCAACCCTGCGGCGTCACGGCTTGGGGGGGCGTGAGGGCCGCGAGCTCGGCCAGCACGCGCAGGATCTCTCCGTCCTCCGGCCGCTGGTCGGGCTCCTTGTCCAGCAGGCGGGCCACCAGGCGGGCCAGGGCCCGGGGAACCTCCGGGCGGAGGGTCCCCAGGTCCGGCGGGGGGGCGCTGCGATGCAGGCTGAGGATTTCGAAGGGAGTCTCGCCCGTGAAGGGGGGGTGCCCGGTGATGAGCTCGAACAGCAGGACGCCGAAGGAGTAGCGGTCCGCGGCGGGCCCCACCTGGGTCTTCGTCTGGGCCTCGGGGGCTGCGTAGAGCGGCGTGCCGAGGAAGGCGTAGGTGGTGGTGAGGGTCTCCGAATCCACCACCCGGGAGATGCCGAAGTCCATGATCTTGATGCGGTCCCCGGCGAGCATGATGTTGCCGGGCTTGAGGTCGCGGTGGACCACCCCGTGGACGTGAGCGTAGGCCATGCCGTCGGCGATCTCCCGCGCAAGGCGCAGCAGGTCCGGCAGGGCGGGCGGGCCATCCTCGCGCAGGGCCTGGTCCAGCCGCCGTCCCGAGACGTATTCCATGGCCAGGTACGGGGTCCCCTCCTCCGGGCCGGGGTCCAGCAGGCGCACGATGCAGGGGTGGTCCAGCCGGGACCCGAGGCGCGCCTCCTGGCGGAAGCGGCTCAGGAACTCGGGGTCGTCCTGGCGGTAGGGGTGGAGCACCTTCAGGGCCACCGGCGTGCCCTTGGCCTCGTGGCGGGCCAGGTAGGTGCTGGCGAAGCCCCCCCGGCCCAGCAGCCGCTCGATCCGGTAGGGGCCGATGCGGTCGGGGTCACGGAAGCCGTGGTCCCCGTTCTTTCCTCGCGGCCGCAGGACGGCCCAGGCGGCTCCCGCCAGGAGGGCCACGCCGCCGGCCAGGAGCAGGGCGATCCGCCAGGGGTGGCCGCTGGGCGCGGGGGCGGAGGCGATCGAGGGTGCCGGGGCCGGGAGGGCGGTGGAAGCCGGTGCAGGCGTGGCCCGGGCCTCCGGAGGGGGCTCCGGCCGGGCCGTGGCGGGCTCCGGCCGCGGTTCTGAACCGGGAACCGCCTGCGGCGGGGCTGGTGCGGGCACCGGGGGCTGGGTCCCGGCGGCCGGCGGCGGCGCGGAAGGAGCAGGCGCCGGTCCGGCCGCGGGGGCGGGTCTTGGAGGTGCCTGGCCTTCCGTTGCGGCCCCAGCCGTGGCCGGGGCCGGGCTCGGCACCGGGCGGGCGGCGGTCTCCTCCAGATGGCGCAGGAGGCTCTCCCGCTCGAGGGCGGGTTCTTCCTTCGCGGCGGCCTGGGCGAGGAGAGCGCCCGCGGCGTCCCGGTGGCCGAGCTCGAGCTCGCAGCGGGCCCGGCGGGTGTAGGGGTAGTAGTGCAGCAGGAGGTTGTTGCCGTAGATGACCACCCGCCCGGCGGGGGCGGGGCGGAGCTCGATGGCCCTGCGGTAGGCGGCGCTGGCGGCGGTCCAGTCCCCCCGTCGCTCGGCGTCCAGGCCGTCCTGGTAGGCCGCGTAGAAGGTGGGCTGGGCCTGGGCCAGGAGGGCGGGCCCGGCGAGGAGCCCCAGCAGGGGTACGGCCTTCATCAGCGCTCCCCGACGAAGAGGTACCGCAGCGCCCGTTCCACGGGCTGCCGGTCGAACTGGTAGATGAGGGAGAGGTCCAGCCGCTGCTCCCGGATCCGCTCCGTGCCGATGGAGGTGGGGGGGGTGTGGCTGAGGATCTGGTCGATCTCCAGGAACTGCGAGGCCTGCCGCCGCGACCAGCCGTAGCGGTAGGCCACGTCCAGGCTCATCGCACCCCGCTTGAACCCGCTGCCGATGGAGGCCCACTTCATCACCCGCTGCTCGCCCGTGTAGCGGTCCGTGACGGGCTGGGGCTCCCGGCTGAGGCCCGCCCTGACGGGGATGATCCAGTCGCGGTCCGTGAGCCACAGGTATTCCACGCCGAGATGGACCGAGGTGGCGTTGGGGGTCCGATCGACCTTGTCGAAGTCGAAGAAGCTCTGGCCGTTCAGGTAGGCCGAGCCGGACATGTAGCGGGTGGTGGACCACAGGGTGTGGGTCAGGTCCGAGCTGAGCAGCCACTGGTCCGAGGGGCGGTAGGCGAATCCCAGGCCCGTACTCGAGGGCCAGTGCAGTCCGGTGGTGACCGAGGTCAGGCGCCCGTTGACGCGGGGGAGGCTGGTCTCCAGGCCGGTGCCGAAGCTGTAGTCGGCGTGGAAGCCAGTCTGGTGGACCAGGCCCAGGCTCCAGGTAGGCCAGCGCCAGATGAGGCCGAAGTTGTAGTTGCCGCCATCCAGCGCGTTGGTCTGCCGGAAGGCCACGGAGGTGGTTGTGAGCCCCGAGGTCTGCACACTGGCGGAGTCGAGGTTCCAGCGGCCCCGCCACTGGTTGTAGGCCACCCCCAGCAGGATGCGCTGGGAGACCTCGTAGGCCACGGCGAAGGAGTACAGATCGATCTGGCCCGACTGGTTGATGCTCTGGACGAGGTGGGTGGGAGCCCCGGAACCCGTCACGATCGGGGATTCGTCGAGGGTCCGGTCACCGTCTTCGTTCTGGGCGAAGGCCCGCTGGACCGAGAGCTGGAGCACGAGGTTCCGCCCGCCCACCCGGAGCGGCGCGGTGACGGAGGCGAAGAGGGGATCGAAGCGGGTGCTGCTGGTGACGGTGTCGCTCACCGCGAGCGAGCGGCCCAGGCCCGTGGTGGCGAAGTCCTGGTAGCCCACATTGCGCTGGGTTCCCCGGCCCACCAGGCTCACTTCCGGCTGCAGCAGCTGGGCCAGTCCGGCCGGGTTGAAGGAGACCGCCGTGGCATCGTCCGCCACGGCGATGAAGGCGCCGCCCAGGCCCATGGCCCGGGCACCGGCCCCCAGGACCGTGAAGTTGGTGCGGGACTGCTCGGAGATCAGCATCCCGATGGGGCTCTGGGCGCCCAGGGAGAGGCCCACCACCCCGAGCAGGGTGATCCCGAGGCAGGATCGGAGGGGCAGGGACATGGCGGCGGTTCCGGCGAACCTCCATCATGCCGCATCCGGGTCAGGAGACGGCGGGGTCCTGACTTTCTTCCTGCGGCGGGAGCGCGGGGGCGAGGGCGGCCCGGATCTGGGCGGCGAGGTCGTCCAGCAGGGCGTAGCGCCGAGTGTACATCGTCCGCTTGTTGGGCTTGATCTCCTCCCGGGTGCGGCGCCGGGCCTTCCGCGGCAGGTAGAACCAGCCGTCCAGGGCGGGGCGCCCGCCCAGCTCCTCCCAGAAGGCGTCGTAGTCGAAGGTCAGCTCGTGGGCCCAGGCGAGATGGATCAGGTGCTTCCGCCGGTGGACCTGGATGCTGTTCCCGGCGCCGAGGAACTCGCGGGCACCCAGCCCCCGGGCGATCTCCTGGGCGGCGAAGACCACAAGCGCCTTGGGTCGGAGGCCGTGCATGGCCTTCTGCAGGGCCTTCATGAACCCGCCCTCGCCTTCGGAGCGCCCCTGGACGCAGCCGGCGTACATCACCAGGCCGTTCGGGCGCCATTCCAGGGCGAAGGAGAGGGAGGAGATCCGGCCGCCCTGGTCGGGACAACGGAGGGTCACGGCGAACTCGCCCTCCTTGCGGAACCGGTTGTCGAAACCCAGGCAGAGTTCCGCCGGACCCAGCTCGCCCAGGTCGAAGCGGGCCAGGACCGCGCCCTCGCCCTCCTGCCGGAGCAGGGCCTCGCGCATGGCGCCGCCCCGCCAGAGCACGAAGGAATAGGTCTCCCGCATCACCTTCGTCCTGCGCGACTGGCCCCAGCGGGAGGAGAGGTACACCCGCATGGGCTTGAAGCGCAGGAGGGGGTTCGCCTCGGCGAAGGGCTGCAGGTCGCGGGACTCCATGCGGGAGAACCAGCCCAGGGCCTCCACGGGCCGGGCGGCGGCGATCAGGGCCCAGCGCAGGTTCTGCTTCAGGCGGCGGAGCAGGCCTTCGGCCCGGTAGGTCTCCGTGCTCAGAACCCAGGCGCGGCGGGCGGCCACCCAGGTCGCATGGAGTCTCATGCGTAGAAGCCGCGGTACTTCATGGCCTGGGCCACCCGGTCGAGGGCCAGGATGTAGGCGCCGATGCGGGGGTTGGTCTTGTACTTGTCCGTGGTGGCGAAGGTGGCCTGGAAGGCGTGGGTCATGTAGTCCACCAGGCGTTCGTTCACTTCGCGCTCGCGCCAGTAGAAGCCCTGGCGGTTCTGCACCCACTCGAAGTAGCTGACGGTCACGCCGCCCACGTTCGCCAGGATGTCGGGCACCACGAGGACGCCGTGCTCCAGGAGGATGGGGTCGGCCTCGGGCGTGGTGGGGCCGTTGGCGCCCTCCACGATGACCTTGGCGCGAACCTGGGCGGCGTTCGCCTCCGTGATCTGGTTCTCGAGGGCGGCGGGCACGAGGATGTCCACGGCATGGGTGAGGAGGGCGGCGGGATCCAGCGGCTCGGCCCCCTTGAAGCCGGCCACGGTGCGGGCCTCGGCCACATGCTTGAGCAGGGCGTGGATGTCGAGGCCCCGGTCGTTCTTGACAGCGCCCTGGAGGTCGCTGACGGCCACCACGCGGGCGCCCGCCTCGTGCAGCAGGCGCGCGGCCTGGCTGCCCACGTTGCCGAAGCCCTGCACGGCCACCGTGGCGCCGGCCAGGGGCTTGCCCAGGCGCTGCATGGCCTCCCGGGCGGTGATGAGGATGCCGCGGCCCGTGGCCTCGTTGCGGCCCAGGCTGCCGCCCAGGCCCAGGGGCTTGCCGGTGACCACGGCGTTCTCCGTCTGGCGGACGTGCATGGAGTAGGTGTCCAGCACCCAGGCCATGGTCTGGGCGTCCGTGCCCATGTCGGGCGCGGGCACGTCGCGGTCGGGCCCGATGATGTCCATGATCTCGGCGATGTAGCGGCGGGTGAGCCGCTCCTTCTCGCCCAGGCTCAGGCGGGAGGGATCGCACACGATGCCGCCCTTGCCGCCGCCGAAGGGCACGTCCACCACGGCGCACTTCCAGGTCATCCAGGCGGCGAGGGCCTTCACCTCGTCGAGGGTGACGTTCAGGTCGTAGCGGATGCCGCCCTTGGCGGGGCCGCGGGCGATGTTGTGCTGCACGCGGTAGCCCGTGAAGACCTCCCACTGGCCGTTGTCCATCAGCACCGGCAGGCTGACGATCATCGAGCGGCTGGGGGCCATGAAGACCTTGAAGAGCGCGTCGTCCAGGCCGTAGAGCTGCGAGGCCACGCGGAGCCGGGCCTGCATCGCCTCGAAGGGGTTCGTGTGGTTCTGCATGGAGAGGCTCTCCTATCGCGATTCGGAGGCGGGGTGGACCTCGGCGGGCAGCTCCAGCTCGCGCCCGGCGTTCCAGAGGCCCTCCAGGTTGTAGTGCCGGCGGGTGTCCTCGTCCATGACGTGGATCACCAGGTTGCCGTAGTCCAGCAGGATCCAGGTACCGTTCGAGGCGCCCTCGCTAGAGATGGGGCGTTCGCCCGCGAGCCTGAGGGCGTCCTCCACCGCATCGGCGATGGCGCGATTCTGCCGGTCGCTGGTGCCGCTCATGAAGGCGAAGGTGTCGGTGAAGCTGGCGAGGCCCGTCACGTCCAGGAGGCGGATCCGGAAGGCTTTCTTGGACCGGGCGGCGTCGACGACCGCCGCGAGCCGGGAATCAAGGGACATGCGGGCTCCAGAGCAGGCTAACGATACAGGTTTTCAGAACGGATGGCAGCCAGAACTTGGGGGGGGAGACCCCCGGGATCCGCCGAGGGATCGGCGGCCAGGCGGCGCCTCAGCGCCGTGGACGCAAGGTCGAGATCCGTGGGGGGCAGCCACACCCGCTCGCCTGGCCGGCCGGACCACCGTGCCGCGGGGTGGAGGCCCGGCACGGCGAGCTCGCCGGGGAGGGCGCCGGGTCGCGGCGAGACGGCCACGGAGGCGAGCTGGAAGATGCGCTCGGCCCGATGCCAGCTGGCGAGGCCCGGCAGCTGGTCGCTGCCCATGACGAGGATCCAGCCCGCACCGGGTTCGCGGGCGGCCAGGTCCTCGAGGGTGTCCACCGTGTAGCTGGTGCCGCCGCGGGCCAGCTCGAGGGTCTCGATCCGGAACGGGCCGTCCGCCGTCTCCAGGAGCCGTTCCAGCAGGCGCAGGCGGACGGGGCCCTCTGGGCCACCGGGGTCGGGCTTGTGGGGCGAGAGGGCGGTGGGGACGAAGCGGAGCTCATCCAGCTCCAGGTGCTCCAGGGCGAGGCGCGCCAGCTTCAGGTGGCCTTCGTGGGGAGGATTGAAGGCCCCGCCCAGCAGGCCCACGCGCCGCAGGCTCACGCCTCCGCCTCCTGGACCAGGTCCGCCCGGGGATCCGCCTTGAGGGCGCGATCCACGGCGAAGGCCAGCTCCCGCAGCCCCTCGCCGGTGACGCCGGAGATGTAGATGGGGGACTGGCCCCGCTCCGCGCAGAGGGCGGCGAAAGCGGCCTTCCGCGCCTCGTCCTGCAGGGCGTCCAGCTTGGTGCCCACCAGCCACCGGGGCTTGGCCGCCAGCACGGGGCTGAAGGCCGCCAGCTCGCCCTCGATGACCCGGATGGCCTCGGCAGGCTCGGTGACGGGATCGGAGAGGTCCACCAGGTGCAGGAGCATGCGGGTGCGCTCCACGTGGCGGAGGAACTGGATGCCCAGGCCGGCGCCGTGGGCGGCGCCCTCGATGAGGCCGGGAATGTCGGCGATGACGAAGCTCTCCATCTCCGAGCCGCCGAAGCGGTCCAGGCTCACCACGCCGAGCTGAGGCTCCAGGGTGGTGAAGGGATAGCCCGCGATCTTGGGCCGGGCGGCGCTGAGGCGGCTGACCAGGGTGCTCTTGCCGGCGTTGGGGAAGCCCGCCAGGCCCACGTCGGCGATGAGCTTCAGCTCCAGGTCGAGGGCGCGCTCCTCGCCCTCCTCGCCGGGCTGGTGGTGGCGGGGCGTGCGGTTGGTGGAGCTCTTGAAGTGGGTGTTGCCCAGGCCGCCGCGGCCGCCCCGGGCCACGCAGACGGTCTCGCCCTCGGCCATGAGCTCCGCGAGGACCTCTCCGGTCTCCGCGTCCCGGGCCACGGTGCCCAGGGGCACCTCCAGCACCACGTCCGCGCCGTCCTTGCCGTGGCGGAGGCAGCCTTCGCCCTGGCGGCCGCGACCGGCGGCGAAGTCGCGCTGGTTGCGGTAGGGATTCAAGGTGTTGAGGGACCGGTTGGCCTTCAGGAACACGGAGCCACCCTTGCCGCCGTCGCCGCCGTCGGGCCCGCCCTCCGGGGCGAACTTCTCCCGGCGGAAGCTCATGGCGCCGGCCCCGCCATGGCCGGCGGCGACGCGGAGCTGGACGTGGTCAAGGAACATTCGGACCTTTGGCGGGGAAGATCAGGTGGGCATAAGCATAGGCCGGGCTACGCCCGGCCTATGCGCAGGGGGATCGGGGTGTGCGCAGCGCGCCCTTAGATCCTTGAAGCGCATGCGCTGCAAGGAGAACCCCCGGACAGCATTCACCCCTCGATGGGATCGATGTGGATGAAGCGGCCGTGCTGGCCCTTGTCCTGGAAGCGCACCTTGCCGTCGATGAGGGCGAACAGGGTGTGGTCCTTGCCCATGCCGACGTTCACGCCGGCCTTGAACTTGGTGCCGCGCTGGCGGACGAGGATGGAGCCGCCGGGGACCACTTCCCCGCCGAACTCCTTCACGCCCAGGCGCTGCGAGTGGGAATCGCGACCGTTGCGGCTGGAACCGACGCCTTTCTTGTGAGCCATGGAACTACCTCTTCAGAAATCAGATGTCGTGGACGGGGAAGGATGCGAACACGGGTTCCACCCGGGTGAGCATCGGGGGTTCCGGGGGTGTGCGCGCAGCGCGGGACCCCCGGACAGCATCACCCCTTGATGGCCTTGATGCGGACTTCCGTGTAGCCCTGGCGGTGGCCCTGGGTGCGCTGGTAGGTGGTGGTGCGCTTCTTCTTGAAGATGATCACCTTCTTGGAGCGGTCGTGGGTGATGACCTCGGCCTCCACCTTGGCGCCCTTCACGGTGGGCTGGCCCACCTTCAGGTCCCCGTTGTTGTCGATGAGCAGGACCTGCTCGAAGGTGACGGCCTGCTTGGGCTCCTTCTCCAGGAGCTCCACGCGGAGGATGTCGCCCTCGGCGACGCGGTACTGCTTCCCGCCGGTCTGGATGATTGCGTACATGGAAACCTCTTCGGTTGGGGCGTGCGGGCGGCACTCCGTCGGAGGCGCTTGGGGGCCCACAGCCAGGGCAAGGCCCATCAGAATCGCGGGAAATGCCTTGAGGGTCAAGGCTAAATCTCGATCCCCACTCAGAAGGCGACGGTCAGGCTGAGCTGGAGGGACCGTCCCGGCTGGGGGAGCAGCGAGTTGTAGTAGCTCCGGCTCCCCGTGTAGGCCGTGCCGTCCCAGGTGCCCGGGTTCGTGCCGGCCCCGGCGTCCCGGAGGCCCGGGTGGTCATAGGCCCGGTCCAGGAGGTTGGCCACCCGGAGGGCCAGCCCGAACCCGCGGGCCGGCAGGTTCCGGGCCTGGAGGGCCAGATCCAGGGTGACGTAGCCGGGGACCACCCCTACGGGATTGGTGGCCACGGTGGGCCGGCGCCCCTCGTACCGGGCCAGGAGGGAGCCGCTGAACCGCGCGTCCAGGACCACGGTGCTGCCCAGGTAGACCTTGTGGCCGGCCAGGTCCCCGCTGCGGGCGGAGGCCGGGCCCCCGGGGAGGTTCTGGTCTTCAGCCCGGAAGATCCGGCTGTACCAGCCCCAGACCTTCCACTGGCGCACCGCGTAGGCCGGCAGGAGCCACTGGAAGCCGAAATCCGCCCCGGTCACGTCCTGGTCGCCGGAGTTGACGACGGAGCCGTTGACCAGCTGGATCTTTCCCGTGTTCCGCACCTGGTACGCGTCCAGGCTCACGGCATAGACCGGATCGGTGTAGGCGAGGCTCAGCTCGGCGGTGTGGGAGCGCTCCGGGTCCAGGTCGGGGTTGGCGCCGGTGCCGATGGTGGCCCCGAACAGCTGCCGGGCCGTGGGCTCCTGGTAGGCCTGGCCGTAGAGGGCCTTCAGGCCCCAGGCCCCGAAGGTGCCCACGTACCCGCCCCGGAGCGTGGTGGCGCCGCCGTAGATCCCGTTGTGGTCCGACCGGAGGCCGAGGTTCAGCTGGTGGGCGGGGCTGAGGCGGACCCGGGCCTGGGCGTAGATCCCCCGGTTCTCCACGCTGAAGTGGTTGGAGTCCGAGAGGCTGCCGGCCGGCGGGTCCTGCCGGGTGGTGTCGGCGCCGTAGAGGTAGGCCTTCTGGAGAGTCCGCGACTCGAGGCTCAGGCCCAGGTTCAGGGCCAGCCAGTCCTTCGCCCGGATCTCGAAGTCCTGGCTGAAGGAGAGGCTGCTGTTGAGGCTCTGGTAGCTGGTAAGCCGCCAGCCGGGCGCGGAGGGCCGGCCGGTCTGGGCGTAGGCGGACTCCACGTCGTAGCTGTCGTTGGCCAGGTCGCTGCGGCGGTAGCGGGCCAGGGAGGTGGCCCTGATGGAAGGCGTCCAGTCCTCCGCGTGGCGCAGGAAGAAGGCCGTGTCGGGGCGGGCCCAGGTGCCCAGGCTCTGGGACTGGTCGCCGGGATAGGTGAACCCGTAGCCTGAGCGGATCAGGAGGCTCTGGAAGCCGAACTCGGTCCGGCCGAAGCCCAGCCGGAGGTCCACGGCCCGGTTCCGGTGCTCGGAATCCGGGCGCCCCTGGAAGCCCCCCCAGATGTGGGGATCCGCGAAGTAGCCGGGCTTCGTGAACTCGTACCGGTCCGCGGAGCCGGTGTCCAGGTGGCCATCGTCGCCGCGGAGGGCGAGGGTCAGGGTGGCCCGTCCCCAGCGCGCCGCCGCCTGGGCGTCGACGATGCGGGTGCCGAAGCTGCCGGCGGTGAGGCTCCCGCGGACGGTGGCCCCGTCCTCGGCCGGGGCCTTCCGGGTGATGAGGTTGATGACCCCCATGAACGCGTTGGCACCATAGACCGACGAGGCCGGCCCGTACACGACCTCCACCCGCTCGATGGCCGCGAGCGGGTAGGTCACCAGGGGCGTATCCGCCGTGCCGTACCAGAGGTGGTTGAGGGCCTGCCCGTCCACCATCACCAGGAAGGGATCCCCGATGTCGTTGCGGTAGCCGCGCCAGTAGTCCTTGACGTAGTTGGCCCCGTAGGAGCGGCTGAGGTCCATGCCCGGCAGGTCGTCGAGGATCTGGGACAGCTCCGTGTAGCCCCGCTCCTCCAGGTCGGCCCGGCTGAGCACGATCATGGTGGCCGGGGCCTCGGAGAGCCGTTCGGCCGACCGGGAGGCCGAGACCACGGGCGTCCTCAGCAGCGACAGGAGGTTCCGGCCGTCGACCTCCTGGGCCGGGGCCGTCGCGGCCACGGCCAGCAGGAGCAGCAGCGGGGGGAACCGGGTGGCCAGGGGACGTCTCCGGGGGGAAGTGGAGGCTCTATCGGCCATCCCGGGCCGGACAGGAATTTTGGCCGTGGCCCCCCGGCCTTTTGGGAAGATGGGGGCCGGAGATCCCCATGGGCCGCGACTTCCAGACCTTCCTCAAGCAGCTCGAAGCCGCGGGCGAGCTGGCCCGTGTCCAGGCCGAGGTGGATCCCGTCCTGGAGATGGGCGCCATCGCCGACCGGGTCTCCAAGCAGCCCGGGGGCGGGAAGGCCCTCCTCTTCGAGAAGCCGCTCGGGAAGGCCTTGCCCGTGGCCATGAACGCCTTCGGCAGCCTGAAGCGCATGGAGATGGCCCTGGGCGTGGACCGGGAGCCCCGGGGCCTGGATGCCATCGCCGACCGCATCGAGAAGCTGGTCCAGGAGGCCATGCCGAAGCCTGGCACGGGCTTCTTCGAGAAGCTGGCCAAGCTGCCGGTGCTGGCCGAAGTGTCGAACTGGATGCCGAAGACCGTGCGGAAGGGCCTCTGCCAGGAGGTGGTCCTCAGGGGCGACCAGGTGAGGCTCTCCGACCTGCCCGTGCTCACCACCTGGCCCGAGGACGGCGGTCCCTTCATCACCCTGGGCATGAGCCACACCCGCAACAAGCAGACGGGCCACCGGAACACCGGTCTCTACCGGCTGCAGGTCTTCGACGACCGGACCCTGGGCTTCCACACCCAGCTCCACCACGACGGCGCCAGGAACCGCCATGGCTACGGGCGGGACGAGCGCATGCCCGTGGCCGTGAGCTTCGGCGGGGATCCGGCGCTGACCTACGCCGCCACGGCGCCCCTGCCGCCCGTCCTCAGCGAGGTGATGTTCGCAGGCTTCCTCCGGGGCGAGGGCATCGAGATGGTGCCCTGCGTGACCAACGACCTGGAAGTGCCCGCCGACAGTGAGATCGTCATCGAGGGCTATGTGAACCCCGGG
>DASVZU010000212.1:0-2254 GCA_036391515.1 Holophagaceae bacterium | reverse complement strand
CGGGCGCAGGCGAGGCTGGACAGGGCCGCGAGGCCTCCGGCCAGGACGAAGGTCTTCAGGGACGCGGGATGCATGGGTTCCTCCATGCCCTTGAGACCTGGTCGCGTCGGAAAGGTTGATGCAGCCCCATCCCGGGCCATGGATCGCCAGGGGCGGCTGCGCTTGTCCCGGAAGAAGGCCCAGGCGGCTTCGGCGCACTCCAGGTCGCCGTTCTGCCGTCCGGCCACGGCCCGGTAGACCCACCCGTACCGCCGGCTCCGGGTGGGCTCCGCATGGCCCCCGCCCTCCACCTTCAGGAGCTGGACCTGGAGACCGACCGCCTGGCTCCAGGTCTCCCGCGTCACCCGGGTGGGATCGGCCGTGCCGCCCAGGTGAGGAAGGCGCTCGATCACAGGGGGGTCCTCGAGGCCATCCACCCGCCTCCAATAGGCGAGGGTCCCGTCCACGCCGACCACCGCTCCCCGCGGATGCCCGAAGAAGGTCACCTGCCCTCCGCCGTAGGGCATCAGCGGATCGGCCGTGCCCTCCACGAGCAGGACGGAGAGGGGCCTGGCCATCCTGTCCGGGGCCCGGTCGCCGGGCATCGTGGCGCACACCGAGGCCACGGCGGCCAGGGGCAGATCCAGGTCCAGGGCCACCCGCTGGGCCATGACCCCCCCGTTGGACATGCCCATGACGAAGACCCGCGCGGGATCCACGCCCTGCGTCCGCTCCAGCGCCAGGATGACGCCCCGGACGAATCCCACGTCGTCGGTGGCCGGGTTGTCCCTCCCGCCGGGCCGGCCGTCGTTCCAGCCCTGTTTCCCGTCGCCGCCCCGGGCCCCGTCCAGAGCCGCCAGCACCACCCCCTCCCGGTCCGCGATGGCCAGCCAGGCGGCCAGGGGGGATCCCGTCCCCCGCACCTGCCCCAGGGTGTGGGCGGCGCTGCCGGTGTGCCCGTGGAGGAGGAGCACCAGGGGACGCCCGGGACGGGAAGGTCCCGCGGGGGTGGCCACGAGGTAGGACCGCGGCCCGCCGGGCGTGGCCAGGGTGGCCCGGGCGACCTCCGCCGCGGCCAGCCCGCCCGGCAGGAGGCCGGCCAGCAGGCAGGCACCGCCCCGGCGAAACAGGTGTCTGGACATGCGGGGCAGCATACGCCGTCCGGCCCGCGGAGGAAAGCGGTTCCGGGCTACCGACGGGCCGGGGGCTCCTGCAGGTTGGCCAGGAACTCGTCGTTGGTCTTGGCCTTGCCGAGGCGGTCGACGAGGAGTTCCATGCTCTCGCTGGGGCCGCTGGCGCTGAGGACCTTGCGAAGCACCCAGATCTTGGCCAGCTTGGCGGGCTCGATGAGGAGATCCTCCTTGCGGGTGCCGGACTTCTGGATGTCCATGGCCGGGAAGATGCGCTTGTCGGAGAGCTTCCGGTCCAGCACGATCTCGCTGTTGCCGGTGCCCTTGAACTCCTCGAAGATCACGTCGTCCATGCGGCTGCCGGTCTCGATGAGGGCCGTGGCCACGATGGTGAGGGAGCCGCCGCCCTCGATATTCCGGGCCGCGCCGAAGAACCGCTTGGGCCGCTGGAGCGCGTTGCTGTCCACGCCGCCGGAGAGCACCTTGCCGCTGGGCGGCACCACCGTGTTGTAGGCCCGGGCCAGGCGCGTGATGGAGTCCAGCAGGATCACTACGTCCTTCTTGTGCTCCACCAGCCGCTTGGCCTTCTCGATGACCATCTCCGCCACCTGGACGTGGCGCGTGGCGGGCTCGTCGAAGGTGCTGGAGACCACTTCGCCCTTCACGCTGCGCTCCATGTCGGTCACCTCCTCGGGCCGCTCATCGATGAGCAGCACGATGAGGAACACCTCCGGGTGGTTGGCGGTGATGGAGTTGGCGATGTTCTGCAGCAGCACGGTCTTGCCGGTGCGGGGCGGGGCCACGATGAGGGCGCGCTGGCCCTTGCCCAGGGGCGTCATCAGGTCCATGACGCGGGTGCTCAGCTCCTGGGTGTCCCGCTCCATGCGCAGGTGGTGCTTGGGGTAGAGGGGCACCAGGTCGTCGAAGTGCTGGCGCTCCCGGGCGGTGACCGGGGGATCGAAGTTCACGGCGTCCACCCGCAGCATGGCGAAGAACTTCTCGCCCTCCTTGGGGGCGCGGATCATGCCTGAGAGGGTGTCGCCGGTGCGCAGGTTGAACTTCCGGATCTGGCTCGGCGAGATGTAGATGTCCTCGGCGCCGGCGAGGTAGTTCTGGTCGGGGCTGCGCAGGAAGCCGAAGCCCTC
>DASVZU010000211.1:0-8774 GCA_036391515.1 Holophagaceae bacterium | reverse complement strand
CTACGAGGATGCCCCCTTCGCTTCTGTCACCGTCACCTGCATGACCGCCGACGACCAGGGACACCTCTGGGTCGGCACCATGAACGGGCTGCACGTGCTGTCCAGCGGGAAGTGGACCACCTACGGCGTGGCCGAAGGGCTCGGGGACGACAGCCTGAACTTCATCGCCGACCTGGGCCGCGGATGCATGGCCTTCGGCCACAACCGGGGCGTGGACATCCTGGAAGGCAAGGACCTCCACCACCTCTCGCGCAGTCAGGGGCTCATCTCGGACGAGACCAACCACAACGGTTTCCTGGTGGATGCCCGGGGGCGCCTGTGGATCGGCATGATCGGCGGCGTCAACATCCTCGACCGCCCGTCGGCCTTCCGGAACCCCCCCCTGCGGACCCCGACCGTGCTGGAGATCCGCTGGCCCGGCGGTGTCGCCGGCCTGCCCGCGGACGTCACGGTCCCCCCCCGCCCCGATTTCCTGGAGATGAGCTTCGACACCGGCGAGCCCATCGCCCCCGCGCGTCCGCGCTACGAGACCCTGCTCGAGGGGGTGGATCCCGGCTGGCGGCCCCTCACGCAGCAGGGCCTCCTGCTCCACTACCGGAACCTCGGCGCCGGGGCCTACCGGCTCCGCCTGAGGGTCTCGGAGGAGGGCGGCCCCTGGGTGGAGGCCCGCCCCATCCGCATCACGGTACAGCCGGCGTGGTACGAAGCCTGGTCCGTCCGGATCCTCTT
This sequence comes from Holophagaceae bacterium, assembly GCA_036391515.1. GTDB lineage: Bacteria > Acidobacteriota > Holophagae > Holophagales > Holophagaceae > Geothrix. The sequence continues at coordinate 8,045 of DASVZU010000211.1, read as the reverse complement.
CCTCCTCCTGGCGCTCGCCCTCCTCGGCGGAGTGGCCTGGCTGCGGATCCACCGCCTAGCCCTCCGCACGCTGGCGCTCGAGGACACCGTGGAGGCGCGGACCCGGATCCTCGAGCGCCAGAACCGGGCCCTGGAGCAGGCCCACGGCCAGATCAAGCGGAGCCTGGAGTCCCGGCTGAAGCTCATGGACATGGTCACCCACGACCTCCGGTCCCCGCTCACCAGCATCATGCTCACGCTGGACCGCCTCCGGGATCTCGTCCCGGATCGCGGCGCGCTCATCGACATCATGGATCGCGAGACCAACCGCATCGAGACCCTCGTCCGGAACCTCCTGGACCAGAGCCGCTCCGAGGCCCTGCTCCACAGCCTGAACCGCACCCCCACCGTGCCCATGGAGGTGACGGAGGGCTTCGAGGATGTCCTGCGTCTGAAGGCGGAAGCCCGCGGACTGGGCTTCCACCTGGAGGTGGCGCCGGCGACGGCCCGGGTGCGCATCCACGCCGACACCGCCACGCTCCACCAGGTGATGCTGAACCTCTTCGAGAACGCCCTCAAGTTCACCCCCCCCGGGGGCGAGGTGGGCATCCGCTCCACCGTCGATCAAGCGGAGGGTCTGTGGTCCCTCGAGGTCTGGGACACGGGCCGGGGCCTCGATCCGAAGCAGATCCGGGACATCCTGGAGCCCTTCCGGCAGGTGAAGGCCGGCGACGCGGCGCAGGGCTGGGGGCTGGGCCTCTCCATCTGCCAGGACATCCTGGAGGTCCATGGAGGCCGCCTCCTCATCGTCAGCGAACCGGGCAAGGGCGCCAGCTTCCGCATGGTGCTCCCGCTCCTGCCCGAGGATCCCTGACCGGGCCCGCCATGTGACCAAAGCCATAAACGGGAGGTCCCTCTCCGGAACGGGCGCATCCTGGATCCCATCCGGAGCCGCCGTGGAATCCGCCTTCCCCATCCCGTCCCAGAGCCAGCCGCCGCGGATGCTGCGGCTCAAGGACGGCCTGAAGGACGGTCTGGGCCGGGCCATCACCTACCTGCGCGTCTCGGTCACCGAGCAGTGCAACCTCGCCTGCGTCTACTGCAAGCCCCGCACCGGGGCACTGGAGCGCTCCGAGCCCCCGGCGATGAGCCGCGACGAAGTCGTGCGGCTGGTCCGCGTGTTCACCAGCCTGGGCATCCGGAAGGTGCGGCTCACGGGCGGTGAACCCCTCATGCGACGGGACCTGGAAACCATCATCGCGGGCATCAGCCCCGAGGTGGAGGGCCGCGTCCACCTGACCACCAACGGCCTGCAGCTGGCCCGCCGCGCCCGCGGCCTGCGCGACGCGGGGCTCCTGGGCGTGAACGTCAGTCTGGACGCCGCCGAGCGGACGAGCTTCGAGCGGCTCACGCGCAAGGATGGCCTGGCGCGGGTGCTGGCCGGCCTCGAGGCCGCCCGTGCCGCCGGACTGAAGACCAAGCTGAACGCCGTGGTGCTGCGGGGCTGGAACGAGGACCAGATCGTGCCTCTCGCCCGTCTGGCCCTCACCGAGGCGGTGCAGGTGCGCTTCATCGAGTTCATGCCCTACCAGGGCAACGGCTGGGGCCGGGAGCAGTTCATGCCCGCGGCCGAGATCCTCGCCACCATCCAGGCGGGCCTCGGTACCGTGCTCGAGGAGGAGCCCGCCGTGGGTCTCGAGGAAGGGCCGGCGCGGATCTTCCGCATCCCCGGCGCCCCCGGGAAGGTGGGCGTCATCTCCACCCTGAGCGCGGACTTCTGCGACCGCTGCAACCGGGTGCGTCTCACGAGCCGCGGCCAGCTGAAGGCCTGCCTGTTCGGCAACCAGCCCGTCGACCTGCTGGAGCCCCTCCGCAACCACGCCAACCACGAGGACCTGGCCCACCTCATCCGCCAGGCCCTGGTGGACAAGCTGGACTGCCACCCCATGCGCCAAGGCCAATTCCCGCAGCTCGACAAGGGCATGTGGCAGGTGGGCGGTTGACCGGCCTCCTCCTGCTGAGCGGCGGCGCTGGCCGGCGCATGGGCCGGTCGAAGCATGATCTCCCCCATCCCGCAGGCGGCAGCTGGGGAGGGCACCTGGCCGGCGTGTTCGAGGCCCTCTGGCCTTCCGGCTCCATCGTGGTCCTGGGCGAGCCCCTGCCCGACCGCCCCGGGCTCCCCAGGCTCGACGACCCCCGCGAGGGCCCTGCCGTCGCCCTCCGCCGCTGGTGCGCGGAGCCGGCTCCTCCGGAGGACCGCTGGTGGATCGTGGCCTGCGACCAGGTGCGCTGGACGCCGGAGCGCCTCGAGGCCTGGTTCCAGCGCGTGACGGCGGCCGATCCTGGCGCCGCCCGCTGGGTGATGGCCGAGCACGGGGGCAGACTCCAGCCCCTCGGCGGCTTCCTGCCCGGCCTCCTCCGGCCGCTCCTGGCCGGCGGCATCGAACGGTCCCTCGTCCGCCTGGCCCAGGGCGTCCCGCACCTGGTCCTGCCCGCCAATGGCCCCGAGTGGCTGGACCTGGACACCCCCGAGGACCGCCGCACCTTCGAGATGGGGATATAGCGGGTCAGGCCCCCATGCGCTTGCGGACGAGCCGCGCCACGGGAACCCCGCCCTTCAGGTGCGATTCGATGATCTCGGGCACGTCCGCCACGGTGACGTGGGCGTACCAGATGCCGTCCGGGTACACCAGCACGGCGGGCCCGATGGCGCAGAACCCCACGGATCCGCAGTGGAGACACTGGACCTCGCCATCAGGATTGCGCTTGGTGTAGAGCATCCCCGCCTCGATGAGCTCGGCCTTGAAGGCCTCGAGGACCGCCTCGGAGCCATTGGCAGCACAGCTCTTGGAGGTGCAGACGAAGACCTGCCGCTGGAGGGGGTGGGCCATGACGGAAGCCAGGACGGCGTCCTTTTCGGGGGAGGGGATGGGGCCCGGATCAGGCATGTTGGACTCCGAGGTGGGGAACAGGCTAGCAGCGGATGACGCGCCGTTGGAGGTATTTCAATTTACTGATTTGATTGTCTTTTAATTTATATTACTTAGTGGTTATTTAGTTAATGGTGATGATAGTCACGAACGACTTGACCTCGTTGCTCACCGATTCATCCTCTATATCGAACCCGGATGGGTCCTGAATCGGAAGGCTCGGATGCTCCCCCTCTCGCAGACAGCAGGCTACGCGGTCCTGGCCCTCAGCTGCCTCGCGGATCCGGGCGGCGATCCTGCCCTGGTGCAGGACGTGGCGGCCCGCACCGGCATCCCCCGCGCCTACCTCTCCAAGCTCATGAACAGCCTCGCCCACAAGGGGCTCATCAAGGCGAAGCGCGGCAACAAGGGCGGCGTCATCCTGGCCCAGCCCGCACGCGAGATCAGCCTGGATGTCATCGCCGAGGCCGTGGATGGCGAGTCCTGGCGCAACGGCTGCCTCCTGGGTTTCAGCACCTGCTCCGACGACCGCGGGTGCCCCACCCACGCCTTCTGGAAGGAAGAGCGGGAGCGCATCCACGCCCACCTGAAGCAGAACACCCTCGCCGACATCGCCCGCTTCGAGCACAGCTCGCGCACCTGGCGGCTGATGGATTCGCTCCTCCCCGACAGCGTGGCGCCCTAGCGCCCGCCGCCGGCCTCCCCTGAAACCGCGCAGTCCCTCCCCAACCCGGAGTCCCCGTCTTTCCCGGCCCCAGGCCCGACGCACTCCACTTCCTCAACCCACCAGAAAGGATGTGCTCCATGCGGAACACCCTGATGACCCTCCTGGCGATGGCCGCGCTGGCCGCGCCCCTTTCCGCCCAGGGCAGCGAGCTCAAGGGCAAGTTCTTCTTCAAGAAGACCTGCAAGACCTGCCACGTGGCCGGCAAGCCCGGCAAGGAAGTCACGCCCCTGACCAAGACCCAGGCCCAGTGGAAGGCCTACTTCGCCGCCGACAAGCACAACAAGGGCAAGGAGAAGCTGGGCACCGGCACCGACCTGAAGCCCGAGCAGATGAAGGACGTGATGACCTTCCTCATCCAGCACGCCTCCGACTCCCCGCAGCCCATGACCTGCGGCGGCTGAGCCCGCACCACGCACCGTTCCCCCCTCCCCTACCCCTGAAACCCCGATTCACGGAGACCAACCGATGAAATCCTCCCGCATCATGCTCGCCCTGGCCGCCGCGCTGGCGCCCGTGGCCCTGAGCGCCCAGTCCAGCGACGACCTGCACAAGCAGATCGAAGGCCTCAAGCAGCAGATCCAGGCCCTCGAGGAGAAGGCCGACGCCTCGAAGGGGCTCGACAGCCGTCTGACCACCGTCGAGAAGAAGATCGGCGCCGGTAACGTCCAGTGGGGCGGCGAGCTCATGACCAAGCTCGAGAGCCAGCAGTGGCACTTCAAGCCCTACCAGGCCTTCATGGGCTTCGCCCAGAACCCCGGCATCCCGGGCAATCCCTATCCGTTCATCCCTCTGACGCAGCAGATGCCAGCCCAGGACTGGACGAACTCCGTCCAGTGGTCCACCCGCCTCCGCCTGAACCTCGGCATCACCATCAACGAGAACGCCAAGATCATGGGCCGCCTCGTGATGTACAAGATCCACGGCGGCGCCGACGTCCCCGTGTTCAACGGTTCCCCCAACACGGTGGCCAACTCCTTCAACACCGGCAAGATCCCCAGCACGGACGTGCTCCGCGTGGATCGCGCCAGCCTGGTCTACCACTTCCCCCTGGGCATCCTCTCCATCGGCCGCCAGAACACCACGGACGGCCCGCCGTTCGAAGTCCGCAATGGCGGCGAGCGCGAGGCCACCCCACAGGCCCTGGCCGTCAACGCCACCATCGACGGCATGGGCTGGAAGTTCGAACTCGAGAAGATCGGCCTGCCCGAAGGCACCCTCCTGGGCCTCTGCTACGGCGTGGGCTACGAGAGCGGGTTCGGCGGCGGCGGCCTGGTGAAGACCAACTACGCCCCCGTGGGCTTCAACTTCACCAACGTCGACATCAACACCACCACCGGCCAGCCGAACATGAACAAGGCCACCATGCAGATCGCCACCATCGGTCCCCTCAAGGACATGACGGTGCTGGGCGCCATGTATGACATGCCCCTGCTCTTCCAGATCGGTGAGACCGTCCAGAGCGCGAACTTCTACCTGGGCTACAACCGCTTCGGCAACCTGACCGACATCCCCTACGGCAGCCTCAACAACTTCCCGATTCCCGCCATGCCGGGTGTCGGCGGCATGCCCTCCAGCCAGTACGTGACCGCCACCAACAACCTCGGCGACATGGACCAGTGGACCATGACCTGGAAGCACAAGGTCGGCGACCAGTTCACCTACTTCCTGAGCGGTGGTTACATCAAGAGCCATCCGAACGGCAAGTCCTCCCAGTACGGCGCCTACTGGGACTTCCCGGCGGCGATGGGCGGCACCCAGCAGCTGGCGGGCTTCGGCGGGCTGATGGGCGATCCCATCAACAGCCACACCGCCACGGCCTACTACGCCGGCATGCGCTGGGATCCCGTCGAGCAGCTCGGCCTCGGCGTGGAGTTCAACCACGGGTCGCCCCGGTGGTTCACCTTCAGCCCCGCCACCGGTGAGCCCACCGAGAAGCTCGGCACCCGCGGCGACGTGTGGGAGGGCTACCTCCAGTGGCGGTTCGCCAAGAACGCATCCTTCCGCCTGGGCTACCTCGACTACAAGTACAGCCACGCCTTCAGCGGCTGGCAGATCGGCCCTGGCCCCGCCATGCCCGGCCAGAGCTGGGAGGACGCCTACGACCTGAGCAAGAACCCCATGCTCCAGTACGCCTTCCCCGCGACGGTGAAGAACACCTACGCGGCGATCGAAGTGAAGTTCTAGCCACGCACCGGGGCCGGGGGGCAACCCCCGGCCCCTCCCTCACAACCATGGAGACCACGATGGGAACCATTCGCATGGATCGCCGCCTCTTCCTCAAGACGGCAGGCGCCACCGCCGGAGCCGTCGCCGCCACACAGGTGGGATGCTTCAAGTACTTCAAGAAGGGACGCAGCACGGCGGCCGACACCAAGGAGATCCCGACGACCTGCGAGTTGTGCCCGAACAAGTGTTCGGCCATCGCCGTGGTCGAGGGCGGATTCATCCGCAAGCTCAACCCCAATCCCGAGAACCCCAAGTCCCGCGACATGCTCTGCGCCCGCGGCAACGCGGCGGTCATGCAGGTCTACGATCCGGACCGCATCAAGCAGCCCATGATCCGGGTCGGCGCCCGCGGCGAGGGCAAGTGGAAGCCCGTCAGCTGGGATGAGGCCTTCGACTACACAGCCAAGAAGCTCGGCGAGATCAAGCAGAAGTACGGCCCGGAGGGCACGCTGTGGGCATCCACGGAGGGCTTCCAGGAGAAGTTCTTCGTGAACCTGGGGCAGGCCTTCGGCTCCCCCAACATCGTGCGGCACCCGACCCTATGCCTGGCCTCGGTGAACCTGGCCTATGGCACCACCTTCGGCACCGTGCCCAGCTTCGACCTGCTGAACAGCAAGTACGTGATCATGGCCGGCGCCAACCGCTTCGAGAGCATCATCACGCCCGACACGATGGACCTCATCGGAAGCGTGATGGAGCGCAAGGCAAAGCTGGTCTACCTCGATCCCCGCTTCACCGTCACGGCCGCCAAGGCGGACGAGTGGTATCCCATCAAGCCCGGATCCGACATGGCCTTCATCCTCGCGATGATCAACGTCATCATCGCCGAGGGCCGCTACAACAAGGACTTCGTGAGCGCCTACACCCTCGGCTTCGAGCAGCTGGCCGAGCACGTGAAGCAGTACACCCCCGAATGGGCCGAGAAGGAGACCGACATCCCGGCCAAGGACATCGCGCGCATCGCCCGCGAGTTCGCCGATGCCGGCAGCCGCGCCCTCTACTACTCCGGCCGCCGCTCCTCCTGGTACCAGAACGACTTCCAGATGCGCCGGGCCCAGGCCATCCTCAACACCATCGTGGGGAACTGGGACCAGATGGGCGGCATGGTGCCCAACGCCTCCCTGCCCAAGGGCGAGTTCCTCTTCATGCCCTGGGACGATCCCAAGGCCTCCCGGGTGGACGAGGTCAAGGCCAACTTCCCCCTGGCTGCCGCCAGCGACGGCGTCTACCTGAAGCTCCGCGAGAACGTCCTCTCCGGGAAGCCCTATCCCGTGAAGGGCTGGATGGTCTACAAGCAGGATCCGATGAACGCCCTGCCCGACCAGAGCAAGACGCTCAAGATGATCGAGCAGATGGATTTCATCGGGGTCATCGACCTCCAGATGAGCGACATGGCCTGGTATGCCGACGTGGTCCTGCCCGAGAGCGCCTACCTGGAGCGCACGGATCCCGTGGAGGTGATGCCCGGCATCTGGCCCGCCGTCGTCTACCGGCAGCAGGTGGTCAAGCCCATCCACGACACCAAGCCCAACCTCGAGATCGTCCAGGGCATCGCCAAGCGCCTGGGCCTCTCCGACTACTTCGACTACACCATCGACCAGTGGGTGGAGGCCGAATTCAAGGACCTGCCCATCCCCATGGCCGCCGATCACATGAAGAAGCACGGGGTCTGGGCCGCCACTGGCGAAGCCCACTACGGGAAGACCCTGACTCCGGACCACCGCTTCGTCACCAAGTCCGGCAAGATCGAGATCTTCTCCGACCGCCTGCAGGAGAACGGCTACGACCCCCTGCCGGTCTACAACCAGATCGCCCAGCCGCCGGCGGACCGATTCCGCCTCATCCTGGGCCGCGTGGGCTACTTCACGCACGCCAACCAGTCCAACAATGTCTGGCTGCACGAGTTCATGCCGGAGAACGATCTCTGGATCAACCCTGTTCCGGCCGCACGGCTCGGCATCAAGAACGGCGACTACGTGAACGTCAGCAGCAGCGTCGGCAGCGCGAGGATCAAGGCGCGCGTCACGGAGGAGATCCGGCCGGACTGCGTGTTCATGCTCCACGGGTTCGGCAAGAAGTCCAAGATGCAGAGCCTGGTCTACAACGTCGGCGCCAGCGACGCCGTCATCCTGGAAACCGCCTGGGACAAGGTGTCGGGGAACGCAGCGTTCCACGAGACCTTC
>DASVZU010000210.1:0-19013 GCA_036391515.1 Holophagaceae bacterium | reverse complement strand
ATTGAGCCTAGCAGGGCTGCTACAGTGAGAGGCTCACACTCCGAGGCGACCATGAACCTGAAGCTTGAAGCCGTGAATCTCATCCGTTGGCTCCATTTCGTGACCATCGCCACGGGCGGGGGGGCCGCCATCGTGGCCCTGCTGCTCTCGGGGTTCGAGGAGGGCCGCGAGGATCTGCGCGGGCTGGCCGCCACGGTGTGGTCCAAGGTGGTGGTCTGGGCCTTCCGCCTGGCCCTCATCGCCGGCATCGTCCTGCTGGTGATGATGATCCAGCACGGCCAGAATCCCTTCCGGAACGGCCACTACTTCCACATCAAGCTGCTGCTGGTGGTCATCCTGGTGGGCCTCTCCGAAACGGCCCCCAAGGCCCTGGCCGTGGGGAAGCGCGGGGCGGCCCTCCTGGTCCTGCTGCTGTTCCTCGCCGCGAGCTTCACCGTCTACAACAAGGCCCTCTTCGGCCAGGCCCCCAAGGCCGGCCCGGAAATGCCCGCCACGGCCGAGAGCGCCTTCCAGGCCCGCTGAGGATCGGCTCGGACGCGAAAAGGGGCGCCGATCGGCGCCCCTTTTCGCATTCCTGGGCCCTGAAGCCTGAGGACTCAGTCCTCGGGTTCCTCGTAGTCGGCGTTGTGCCGGGGGTCCCGCTCCGCGAGGCCGCGAAGCGGGCGAGTGGGAGGACGGCGCAGGGCGCCGTCCGATCGCGGGCGGCCAGAGACGCGTGCGGCCGGGAGACCCGGCCGCTCAGCGTCCGCCCGGAGGGCGTGGGGCACGGGACCTCAGTCCTCGGGTTCCTCGTAGTCGGCGTTGTGCCACACGTTCTGCACATCGTCGTTGTCCTCGAGGAGGTCCACCAGCTTGAGGAAGCTGGTGAGCTTGGAGCCATCCAGGGCGGTGCTGGTGCTGGGGGCCATGATGAGCTTGGCCTCGATGAGGGGCAGCTTGGCGGCATCCACGGCATCCTTCACGGCTTGGTAGGCCTCGGGACTGGTCTTGATGACCCAGGCGCCGCCCTCGCTGGCCACGTCATCGGCGCCGGCCTCCAGGGCCACTTCCATGACCTTGTCCTCGGAGACTTCCGGCTCCACCACGATCTGGCCCTCCTTGCTGAAGAGGTAGGCCACGGAACCCTGGGCACCCAGGTCGCCGCCGAACTTGGCAAAGTAGCTGCGCACCTCGGGCGTGGTGCGGTTCTTGTTGTCGGTCATGGCCTCGATCATCACGGCCACGCCACCGGGACCGTAGCCCTCGTAGACCACCTCCTCGTAGGTCACGCCTTCGAGTTCGCCGGTGCCCTTCTTGATGGCGCGCTCCCAGTTGTCCTTGGGCATGTTGCTGCCCTTGGCCTGGTCCACCGCCAGGCGCAGGCGGGGGTTGCTGCCGATGTCACCGCCGCCCAGGCGGGCCGCCACGGTGATCTCCTTGAGGATCTTCGTGAAGAGCTTGCCGCGCTTGGCGTCGGCGGCGCCCTTCTTGTGCTTGATGGTGGACCATTTGTTGTGGCCGGACATGGCTTGCTCCAGGAAAAGACGGGAAAGCGGGTTCGGGGATGGGTCAGCCGCGCGGAGGCCGGGGTTCAACCGCGCAGGGCGCGGCGGGACACGCGCGCGAAGGGCGGGGCCTCCTGGCGGATCATGGGGCGCTCCAGGAGGAACTGGTACCACTGCTCGCCGTAGACCTTCATCTTGAGGGCCTTGCCGTTCTGGAGCAGGTTGCGGTTGGTGATGAGGCGCTCGTCGCCCTTGCACACCCCGAGGCCCTTGTTGAGGATCTCGATGGCCCGGTCGCGCTCGCCCATCTCCACGAGGACGAAGGCATAGGTGGCGTAGAGGAGGCTCTCCTTCTTGCCGGTCTTGAGGGCCATGTCGAAGGTGGCCTTGGCCTTCTTCTTCTCGCCCCGCTTCCACTGGAGGATGGCGAGCATGGCCTTGGCGATGTAGTGCTGCATGGAGGCGGAGGCCAGGAGGGGTTCGGCCTCCTCGTTCTTCTTGCGGAGGTACTGGACCACCCCGATCTGGCCATCGATGCTGCCCTTGACCAGGAACTGCCGGGGCGCCAGACGGTAGCCCTCCTTCATCGTCTCGATGGCCTTGTCGAACTGCTGGCGCTTGAGCAGTTCCCCTGCGCGGGAGAAGATGCCCTCCAGCTCGTTCTGGACCTTGCGGCCCAGCCAGATGAAGATCGCCACGCCCGCGATGATGCCGACGGGCACGCTGATCCACAGGCTGATGTGCAGCAGGCTGGAGAGCAGGATCACGGCGAGGGCGGTGCCCAGGCCGAGCAGGAGGTTGATCACGGGGGCTCCGTTCGGCGGCCCGCAGGCGGGCCAAAGGGCCATTTTATCGGCCCCCGGGGCTTTCCGCCACGCTCAGCTCAGGCGATGACCCCGCTGCGGGCCGGCGCGGTCCGCTTCCGGCGGACGGGGCGCCGGGCGGGTGCCACCGCGGCGCTCTCCTTGCGCGGGCGTCCCGGGCCGCGCTTGACGGCAGCCTCTTTCGGCTTCGGCGCCTTCCGGACCCTGGCCTTCTTCTCCTTCTTCACGCGCTCCTTGCGGACCAGCGCGGCGGCGGCCCGGCCGGTGACCACCACCCGGCTGCCATCCTTCAGCTTCTTGACCTTGCTGCCCGGCTTCCGGCCGCGCTTCAGGGTCATGGCCAGCGGTTCCTCGTCCAGCAGCTCCTGTTCGAGCTGGGCCTGCAGGCTCATCATCTCCCCGTTGTCCTTCTCGTGGTCGTAGCCGCAGAGATGGAGGAAGCCGTGAATGACGAGGGTCTCGACTTCGCGTCGGCGGCTGACCCCGAACTTCTTGGCCATTTTCTCCGCGGTGGGGAGGCTGATCACGATGTCGCCCAGATGCGGGAAGGCGCCCTTCTCGGGGGAGGATGGAAAACTGAGCACATCGGTCGTGGCATTTTTTCCGCGATGTTCGCGGTTGAGTTTTCTCATGCCGCGATCATCCACGTAAGTGAGCGAGATGCCCTGTGCACTCGGAGCGAGTCGATTCCGGAGCCCGTTCAGCAGCTTGCCCAGCGACTGCTCGCCAGGTCCGCGCATTTTGCTCCGGCTGGACCAGTCGATCATGAAGGGAATCGCGGTCTGAGTCATGGTCAACTCCAAGGCAAGATCAAAGAAAGGGAACCTATCATCTGGCGTTTTCCATGGATCGTCAATGCCCCAATTCTAGATGCAGGATTTGCATCTATTGTTCCTGGCTCGAAGTCTAGATGTTGGACGGCCTTAATCCAATAAAAAAGTGCCAGAGATGATGATTTCAAAGGACAAAGGCGTGACATTCACGGGAATGAACTGGCCGAGACCCGGCCCTGGCATGCTGGATCCATGCCCCTGCCCCTGCTTCCCGCCGACCTCGAACGCCCCCTGAACCGGTACCTGGCTCTGCTCGACCGGTGGAACCGGACCCATGCCTTGACGGCCCTTCCCCCGGCGGCTCGCCGGGAGGAGCTGCTGCTGGACGCGGCAGCCCTCCTGCCGTTCCTGGCCCCCCTTCCGGCGGGGGCACGGGTGGCCGACCTCGGCACCGGCATGGGGAGCCCGGCCGTGGTGCTGGCACTGGCTCGGCCCGACCTGACCCTCCTGGGCGTGGATGCCTCGGCCAAGAAGCTGGCCTTCGTCCGGCAGGTGGCCCTGGAACTGCCGGTTTCGAACCTCCTCCCCGTCCATGGGCGGTTGGAGCAGCTTCCACCCTTGGAGGCGGATCTCGGCGTGGCCAAGGCCCTGGGCTCCCTGGACCAGCTGGCGGGCTGGTGGGCCCGCCACGGCAGACCGGGCGCGCCCTTCCTGGCGCTGAAGGGACCGGAGTGGGATCGGGAGCCCCTGCCCGGCGGATGGACCGCCGAGGCCCATCCGTACGAGCTGCCCACCCGGGGGAGGCGGGTGGTGGTGGTCCTCCGTCGCGCATGACAAGGCCCCCAGGGGAGGGGGCCTGGTCAGGGAACGTTGAGGGTCAGCGGGTCAGGAGATCCCCCATGCGGACTTCTTCCTCGGACCGCAGGATGCGGCAGGTGGAACTGCCCGGCTCCACGCGGATGACCATGGCCTGCCCGAGGTAGTGGGTGGTCGTCTCGGTGGCGTGATCCTTCTTCGCTCCCTCCTCGCCCACGGGGAAGGTCTTGGAGCGGACCGCGAGGAGCACATCTCCGACCTTCAGGCCGCTGTTGCTGCCGCGGTCGATGATGATCTGGTCACCGCTGGCGGTGTCGATGCGCGAATCGCGGCCGAAGACCACCATGGCGGAATCGGCGGCCACGTTCACGGGATCGCTGGTGTCCTTGCGTAGCTGCATGGGGATGTTGGCGGGTTCGGTGAAGCGGACGAGGTGATCGCCGATCTGCACGGAATCCATGCAGCGTTCGACGATCGCCACGGAGCCCTTGGCCATGGGCGTGACCACGCGGAGGACGCCGATCTGCTGGATGACGTCGCCCAGGGGCTTCTTCCCGCCGCGGGGGCTGCGGAGCCCGGTGGCCACGGTCCTCAGGATCACGAAGCGGTCGCCCTGCTTCACGCCCTGCCCGGTCCCCCCGGTCATGTAGACGGTCTCCCCCTCGCCGAGATAGCTGCGCTCGCTGCGCTGGTTCCCGGTGATGCGGAAGGCCCCCTGGCTCTTGTAGTGGGCCGTGGCACCCTCGGGGGCGAGGAAGGGGAGCTGGATGAAGTCCTGGAAGCTGAAGGCCAGCTCCGGCCTCTGGATCACCCCGATGCCGGAAGGCCGCTTGTCCGGCTCAAGGCCCGAGACGGCCTCCGGGACACTGCCCGCGGTCGCCACCGACCGGGCGAGGTCGATGACGATGGGGTCTCCGGGGAAGATCCAGTGCGGATCCTTGATCCACTGGTTCAGTTCCCAGATCTGGGGCCAGGCGTAGGGATTCCCGAGGTACTTGTTGGCCAGATCCCAGAGGGTGTCCCCCTTCTGGACGATGTGGCTCTTCGACCCCTCGGGCAGGTTCAGGCTCTTGGGATAATCCCAGCGGGAGGCGTGGGGTTCCACCTGAACGGCTCCCGGGGCGGGGGTGGGGGCGGCCTCCTGGGCCTGGAGCCCTGGCGTCACCGCGTTCAGGGCCAACAGGCCCGCCACCAGACTGGGCGCCACCGCAAGGGCGCGCAGCCGGCCAACATGCTGGCGAATGGGCTGGTACATCAGGGTCCCCCTGGGAGGAAAGTTGCGCTGATTATAGGTCCTCGACGCGGATCATATCCGAAAATAATGCCAGGCGGTTGCGGACCTCGTCCTGGGTGATCTGCTCCAGGCGCTCGGTTGAGAACTGTTCCACTGTGAAGCTGGCCATCACTGAACCCACCAGGGTGGCGTGCTTCAGGGCGGTGACGTCCCTGCGGTCGATCCAGGCCAGGTAGCCGAGGAAGCCGCCGGCGAAGGTGTCGCCGGCGCCTGTGGGATCGAAGACATCCTCCAGCGGGTAGGCCGGCGCAGCGAAGATGCCCTCGGGCGTGAAAAGGGCCACGCCGTACTCTCCGCGCTTCACGACCAGGATCTTCGGGCCCAGGGCCTGGATCCGCTTGTAGGCCTTCAGGAGGCTGTGTTCCTGGGTGAGCTCGCGTGCCTCCGCATCGTTCACCAGCAGGATGTCCACCTCCCGGAGCACCTTCTCCAGGGCCGGGCGGGCCCCGCGGATCCAGTAGTTCATGGTGTCGAGGGCGATCCATTTGGGCCGCTCGGCCATTTGGCGGACCACCTCGAGCTGGAGCGTGGGATCAATGTTCCCCAGGAAGAGGAAGGGGGAGTTCCGGTAGCCCGCGGGGAGGTCCGGCCTGAAATCCGCGAAGACGTTCAGGTGGGTGGCGAGGGTCCGGGCCTCGTTCAGGTCGTAACCGTAGGCGCCCTGCCAGTGGAAGCTCCGCCCCGGCACCCGGGACAGGCCCGCCAGGTCGATGGGACGGCCCTCGAACACGCGCATCTGGTCCGGGCCGAAATCCTCGCCGACCACCGCGACGATGCGCACGGGGTGGAAGCGGCTGGCGCTCAGGGAAAAGTAGGTGGCCGAGCCACCGAGGGCCCGTTCCCTGCGCCCGAAGGGGGTTTCAACGTCGTCGAAGGCTACGCTGCCGATGGCCAGCAGACTCATGGGGCGTTCTCCATGCGGGTTTCGGGGCTCACGGCGCAGGGGGGCCGAAGTAGAGGAGCCAGGCCTGGTTCCCCCCCATGGGGACCGGGGCCTGGGCGTAGCGGGAGATCATCGGGACCTGGCCTGAATTCAGGAGCTCCAGGAGCGCCTCGTGCAGGTCCTGGGCGGAGCCGAGGATCACCTGGAGGCTGCGCCAGCCGAGGACGGTTCCGTCCTCGAGCCGGTCTTTCAGGCGTTCCACCGCATCGGACCGGCAGTGGCCCCGCAGGTCGAGCATCCCGTCCACCTCGATGGCCATGCCCGCGGCCAGCTGGAAGCGGACGGGGAGGGCGGGGGGCTCCGGGATCCGGCCTGCCTTGGCCGCCACGGGGACGGGCTCGGGGGAGGGCGGAGCTTGGGTCGGGACCGGGGCCAGTGGTGGCGGCTCCAGGGCGGACGGTGGCGATGGGGGGGGCGTCGCCCGGGGCCTGCCCAGGGAGGGGGCCGCGAGGATCGGCGCGCTGGCCAAGGGCTTCAGCCCCTTGAGCTCCCCCAGGGCCGCTTCGAAGGTCTCCGGGGCTGGCGCGGGTGGGGGTTCGGAACCCGGATTCGCCTCCGTCACTTCGGGGAGGGTTCGCTGGGGTTGGGGAGCCGGCCGTCGTCCCATGGCCGCCAGGAAGAAGGCGTCCTCCTCATCCAAATCCTTGGGGCCCGTGGGTTTGGGTGCGGACTTCTGGAGGGGCTTGAGGGGCGGGGCCTTGGGTTCCTCCTCCCCCAGCTGCTGTTTGAGCTTCGCGAGATCCTGCTTCCAGACCATGACCCATCCTCGATCCGTCCAGATTAGGCCATGCCGCGCGCGGGCCATAGCCCGCCGTTGCAAACCTGCATCGCAACGGAGGCAAAATACCGCGGATCCGGGCTGTTCAACCGGGGTGGGTCCCCGGGGATCCAAGACTGGGGGCGGCTTTCCTCAACCTGGCATGCCCTTCGCTCGTAAACTCACGATCGACCCCACCCCGGAGGCCCCATGCGACGCGCCCTCTTGCTCACCGCCCTTCCCCTGGTCCTGGCCTCGGGAAGCGCCCTCCAGGCCCAGTCCCCGCACTTCGGGTTCAGCCTGAACCTGACCTTCCCCACGGGGGACTTCAACAACAAGAGCTATCCGCCCTACTACAGCCCCTCGGCGGGCTACACCATCCCCACCCAGAAGGAAGGCTATGACCTGGGTCTGGGCGGGACCTTCTTCATGAGCTTCCCCGTGGACCGGAGCCTGGCCCTCCGCATGAGCTTCAGCGGCGCCGCCAACAACGGCACCAACACAGCCCCTGGCGAGGCGACCATCAACCTCCGCCATTCCGAGTTCAACCTCGGCGGCGAGATGGAGATCTTCCCCAACGGCACGGCCTACCGCCACCGGGGGCTCTACTTCCTGGGCGGGATCTCCGCCGACTTCGAGCAGTTCGACCGCAGCTTCGGCGATCCCCTCTACGACTACACGGACACCACCCGCAAAAGCCGGATGGGCGCCACCGTGGGCTTCGGCCACAGCTTCGGGTACGACGCAGGGGCGCGGTTCAACCTGGAGTTCACCTTCCACAAGACCATCTCCGGCAACAACACCGACGCCGGCGATCCGCCCAGCACCGACTACCTGAAGCTGGGGCTGGGCTGGGTCTTCTGACGTTTCCCGGACCACAGGAAAGCGGCCCCTCCCGGGGCCGCTTTCGGTTTCAGCCCTTCTTCGGGGCCGCCTTCTTCTTTTTCTTCATGGGACGGGGCAAGGGGGCGGGCTGCTCCTCCTTGCCGAGCAGGGCGTCCACCAGCCGGGTCGTATCCTTGTTGGCGGGATCCAGCTTCTCGAGCCGCCGGGCGTAGGCCAGCCGCTCGGCCTGCGGCCGGGCTTCGTCGGCCTTCACCTGGGCCAGCTTCCCGGCCACGTAGGGCCCGGGCCCGCCGGCTTCCGCGATCCCGGCCTTCTCGGCGGTCAGGAAGACCTGCCAGTCGGTCAGGGCCTTCGTGGTGCTCGCCTTGTCCTGCTGCAGCCGGGACAGGATGCTGTCGATGTCCGCCAGCGCCTTCTCGCTCTGGGCGATGGCGGCCTTCTGCTCTTCCATGAAGATCCGGAGCTGCTGGCGGAGCTTCATCTGCGGCGCGTCCAGGCCGGGGGCCTCCTCCAGCTCCTTGAGCCGGGGCGCCTGGCTGGCGAGGGCCGCCTGGAACTCCTTGAGCTTGGCCTGGTGGTCGGCCCGGGTCTTGGAGAGAAGCGCCGTGGCGTTGGCCAGGTTCTCGTCCGCGGCCGCCTGGGCGCGCTGCAGGTGGGCCACGGCGTCCTCCCAGCTGCCCTCGGACACGCAGGCCCGGGCCGCCAGGCTGTGCAGGGCGACCAGGGCATGCATGTCGTTGTAGTCGGAGGGGTTCACGGACACGCCCTCCCGGCCCAGGAGAGCCTCGATGCCCTTCCGGACGGCCGGCGCATCCCCCCGGTCGATCTGGGCCTCCCAGGGGGCCCGCACATCCTTGAGGCGTTCCGTGAGGGACTGGGCGCCCAGGGCCGGGGCCAGGGCGAGCAGCAGGGCGAGCAGGGGGAGCCGCTTCATCGCCGCCGTCCTACTTCTTCTTCGGGTGGACCTTGCGCACGGGCTTGGAGTCCTTGGCGAAGGGGTCCTTGCCCTCGGTCACATTGCGGAGGGCCTTCTCGGCCATGGGGTTGCCGGGATCCAGGACCAGCAGGCGGTTCAGGAAGCCCGCCTGATCCTGGGGCGTGCCCAGCTTGGTCAGGTTCTCGTGGTTGCGGAGGACGGCATCCACCCAGGTGCGGTTGCCCACGACCTTCACCTTCTTCTTGGCCTCCAGGGCGTTGAAGTCGGCGATCTCCTTGGCCTGGCTGGCGATGTTGGACTTGACCTTGGCCAGGTCGTCCTCGGCCGCCTTCACCATGCCGTTGGCCTCGGTCACGTTCTCGGCCAGGAATTTGGCCACGGTCTTGGCCTTGACCTGGTTGTCCTGGTGGAGCTTGATGGTGGCGGCGATCTGGTTGGCCTCCTGCTCCTGCTCCCCGGCCACCTTGCCCCGGGCGTTGATGTCATCCGCCTCCTGCTTGGAGAGCTTCCGCTTGCCGGCGGCCATGTCGGCCTTCACGGCATCGAATTCGGCGGTGAAGGCCTTCACCTTGGCCATCAGGTCCGCCTGCCGGGGCTGGTTGGCGGTGATGTAGGCCTGCCCATCGGCCACGGCCTTGTCCCAGACGGCCTGGATGGGGGCCTGGGACTTGTTCACCTCGTCCCGGATGGCCTGGGCCGCGGCAAGGCGCTTCTCCTGGAGTTCCTGGGCCTTTTCCCACTGGCCGGCCGCGACGGCCGTGCTGCCGGCAAGGCGGTACATGGACAGGAGGCCCTGGCCCTGTTCAAGGCTGCGGACGATGGTCTGGAGGTTGGCGCCATCGAAGGCAGGGGCCTGGGCGGGGATGAGGGAGGCCGCCTTGTCCATGGCAGCCTTGGCCTGGAAGGTCTTCAGAAGCTGATTGATGCCGGGCAGTTCGGCGTTGAACTGCTGGCGGAGGTCGGTGGGGGCCGGGGCCTGGGCAACCAGCACCAGGGCGGGGAGGGCGGCGAGGATCGTCGGGCGCATGGCGTCTCCAGGAAAGTCCAGCCCACAGGGTAGACGAAAACCTGGGGACCTGTCCCCGGGTCGGCCCGTCGCCCGGGCCTTGTGACGGGATCAGGTGGCGGTGCGCTTCTCCTCCAGCTCCAGCCATTCCAGCTCCAGGTCCTCCAGATCGGCCCTGGTCCGGGCCTGGTCCGCCAGGGCCGCATGGCCCGGGCTGTCCGCCCGGAGGAACGCGGCGGGATCGGCGAGGATCTCCTCCAGGGCCGCCAGGCGCCCGTGGAGGTCTGCCAGGGCCGCCTCCACCTCGGCCAGCCGGCGCTGCTCCTTCTGGGAGAGGCCGGGTTTCCGGGAGCGTGGGGCCTCCTCCTTCTCCCTGGCCTTGGTCGCAGGGGCCGGAGGGCGGGCCGCTTCGGCCGCGCGCTCGGCCCGCAGGGTGCGGACCGTGGATGGGGGGCCCTCGTAGAGTTCCCAGCGAACCTCTCCGGCAGGCGTCCAGGCCAGGGTGTGGGTGGCCACCTGATCCAGGAAGAACCGGTCGTGGCTCACGAGAAGGAGGGTGCCGGGGAAGCCCTGGAGGGCCTCCTCGAGGTTCTGGAGGGTGGGGATGTCCAGGTCGTTGGTGGGCTCGTCGAGCACCAGCAGGTCGGCCGGGCTCAGCATGGCCTTGGCCAGGAGCAGGCGGTTCCGCTCGCCGCCGCTGAGGGTGGAGGCCAGCCGGGCCTGCTGGTCCACCGGAAACCCGAAGCGGGTGAGGTAGACGTGGGCCAGGACCGTCGATCCGCCGACGTTCACGACGGAGGCCCGGTCGGCCAGGTTGTCGAGGATGCTCCGCGTCCCGTCCAGCTCCCCCCGGCCCTGGGAGATCGCCGCCACGGCCATGCGGGGATGCCGGGCGACCTCGCCGGCGGTGGGCTGCCACTCGCCCAGCAGGACCCGGAGCAGGGTGGACTTGCCGCAGCCGTTGGGGCCCAGCAGCGCCAGCCTCATGCCCCGCTGCAACCAGAGGTCGAGGCCGCCGATCAATTCGGACCCGCTGGGGTGCGCGAACCGGAGCCCCTCGGTCCTGAGCAGGGCGTCGCTCCGGTTTCCCCCGGCCGCGAAGGCCAGACCCTGCCGGGTCTCGGTGCGGGTCCGATCCTCCACGGTGTCCTTGAGGTCGAGCACCTCCTGGATGCGGAGCTTCGATTTCCGGGTGCGGGCCTTGGCGCCGCGGCGCAGCCAGGCCATCTCGCGCCGCAGGCGGTTCTGCATGTGTTCGGTGAGGCGCGCCTCCCGGAAGGCCCGGTCCGACTTCTCCAGGAGGTAGTCGCTGTAGCCGCCCTCGTAGCTGCGGAGGGCTCCGTCCTCCAGCTCCAGCATCCGGGTGACCACCGCATCCAGCAGGTGGCGGTCGTGGGTGATGAGGAGGAGGGCCCCCTCGAAGGCCTGGAGCCAGGCCTCCAGCTTCTCCACCTGGTCGGGGTCCAGGTGGTTGGTGGGCTCGTCCAGCACGAGCACATCCGGGTCCTTGAGCCAGGCCTGGGCCAGCGCCACCCGCTTGCGCCAGCCGCCGGAGAGGGCCTCCACGGGGGTTTCGAGGTCGGCGAGCCCCCAGGTGACGGCCGCCTCCTTGAGCCGGGGTTCCAGGTCCCAGCCCAGGTGGTGGAGGTGGTGCTCGATGGCCTCCAGTTCCTGGTGGAGGCGGTCCGCTTCGGCCGCCGGCGCCCCATGGAGCCGGTCGTGGATGGCCTGGTGGCGGGCCAGCAGGGTCCGGTGATCCGCCAGGGCCGCCTCCAGGGCGGCGCGCACGGTGGCTCCGGGCTCGAAGTGGGGCTCCTGGCTGAGGCGCGCCACCCGCAGGCCCTGGGTCACCACGACTTCGCCGGCATCCGGTGTCTCATCGCC
This sequence comes from Holophagaceae bacterium, assembly GCA_036391515.1. GTDB lineage: Bacteria > Acidobacteriota > Holophagae > Holophagales > Holophagaceae > Geothrix. The sequence goes on along the minus strand of DASVZU010000210.1, from coordinate 7,449 downwards.
CGAGAGCAGTCGGAAGAGCGTGCTCTTGCCTGCGCCGTTGCGCCCGATGAGCCCCACCTTCTCGCCCTGGAAGAGTCCGAGATTCAGTCCGTCAAGAATGGGTGTCGCGCCGAAGCGTTTCGTGACATTGATCAAACTCAGGGCGATGGACGGCACGAATGGCACCTCGGACCTTTCAGAATCCCATGGTTGAGGCGATCCTTGGCCGCAAGATCGCGAGGGTGTCATGAGTCTCCAGGAAGAACTCCAGCTTTCGAAGCTTCCCTCCCCGGGGGTCCAGCTCATGCTGCAGCTCCTGCTCACGCGGGAGGCCATCGTCCGCGTCCAGGAACGGCTCTTCGAGGCCCACGGCCTGACCATCCAGCAGTACAACGTGCTGCGCATCGTGCGGGGCGGTCCGGCGAAGGGCCACCCCATCTTCGAGATCGAGCGGCGCCAGATCTACCGCTTCGCGAACGTCACCCGACTCGTGGACCGCCTGGAGGTCCAGGGGCTCCTGAAGCGGGTCCAGGACACCAAGGACCGGCGCGTGAGCCGCGTGGTCATCACGCCCAAGGGCCGCCGCCTCATGGAGCGCCTCGAGGCGCCCGTGCAGGAACTGTCCGACCGGATCACCAGCTGCTGCACGGAGGAGCAGTGCCTCGCCCTGGGCGAGCGCCTGGAGAAGCTGCGGGACCACTGCCTCCGGGAGGAGATGCTTCACCCTGCGGTGCCCGAGCCGGTCTCCATCTGATCCAGGAGCTCGAAGGCCTCGGCTTCGCCGGGGCCGTCGATCCGGAGCCAGCAGCGGTCCGGGAGGCTCATCCAGAGCGTCCTCGAGGCGGGATCCCACCACCCTTCCCGCAGGGTCCGGGCGCCTGCGAGACGGTGGGCCCCCCGCAGCTGGGACTCGGACGGACGGACCGCAGCCTGCACGGTCCAGGATCCGCCCTGGGCGGGATGCACGCCCAGGCGGCCGTCGCGCAGCTCCCACCGGGCTCCGGGCAGGCGCAGGCGGAGCCCACCCGGGCCGCTCACCTGGTCGCCCGCCACACGGATATCCACGCCCCAGGCCCGGGGCCCCCGGTCCGCGGGGATCCAGCGCAGGCCGGTGAAGGCCATGGCCGCGCCCTCCCAGCCGACACTGCCCAGGTCCGCCAGGTCGGAATCCCCGAGCTTGATGCGGAAGGCCGAGGCCGGGGCCTGGTCGAAGGTGGGATCCACCGGCACCCACCGGCGGCCCAGCTCCACTTCCACCCAGAAGTGCAGCCCCAGCATGCCGTCCAGGGCCACCCAGCCCGTGACGCCCCGGGCGGGGACGCCCAGGCGGCGCAGCAGGGCCACCGCGAGCACGCCGTGCTCGGTGCAGTCCCCACGGGGGTGGTGGCAGACCTCCAGGGCGGAGGCGAACCCCACGCTGAAGTCCTTGTCCGTGATCCATGTGAAAACGAAATCGGTCACCCGCTGGGCCAGCTGCCAGCGGCTGAGCCCCGGTGGCAGCGCCATGCGCCGGACGAGGCCGTCGAAGGCGGGGTCCTGGAAGGGCACGAGGGGCGTGGCCGCCAGGTAGGGCGCGTCCCCAGCCGAGGGCGTGCGGGTAACGGGAGGCTCCGCCGCCTCCGCCGGGCTGGGCAGGGCCGCGCGGACGAAGCGCCAGCGCCCGTCGGGGAGGCGGCGCTGCTGGGCGTCTTCCCCGAGTGCCGGAGCCGCCCCCTCCGCCCGCAGGGTGATCTCCTTCAGCCACGGCAGGAAGGGATGCGGCGGCAGGGTCTGGAGGGTCTGCTCGAAGAACCCGGTCGCCGGGGTGGCGGAAGGGGCGGGCGCCGGCAGCTCGCGCCGCTGCATGAGGAGCGAGAGGCCGCCCAGGTCGCTCTTCTGGCGCACCTCACCCTCTGTGGGCGAGATCCAGGATTCCAGGGGAGCCTGGGTGTCGCCGTCGATCTCCCGGCCGGTGAAGTGGACGGCATCGGGAAAGCCGGGCAGGGGATCCCGGCCCCTGGGTTCCAGTTCCACCGTGCTCCACTGCTGGGCCGGGAAGGAGAAGGTCACCGCCCGCACCGGTCGACTCGTCCGCGCCGCCTCCTGCAATCGGGCATCCAGGTCCTCCGGCCAGAGGAGGGCCCCTTCGGGCACGGGCTTCTCCACCGGCGATCCGTGCTTCGGGCTGATCTTCAGGATGCCCGGCGCCCGGGGCGACCACTCGGCCACGCCTTCGAACGGCTCCTGGGAGAGCTTCACCCGCCAGGTGAAGGTGAGGGATCCGTCCGGCCTGCGCCGGGCGGTCTCGTCCAGCTCCTGCCGGATGGTCATGCCCATGCGGGTGAGGGAGAGCCATTCCCGGCTCTCCACCACCTGGTTCGGCCCCTCCTGGCGGGTGGCCTTCGAGGCCCCCCCCACCTCCTCGCCGGCGATCCACTGGCGGTAGAGGCGGGGTTTCGCCTCCTGCGCCCCCAGGGTCAGGCAGGCCAGGAGGAGGGACAGCAGGGGGTGGGCGCGCATCCTCCCAGTCTATCGGGGCGCCCGCCTCCGGTAGCCTGGAGGGGTGCTCCGGACCTTCGCCGCCATCGTCCTCAAGGCGTCCCCCTATGCGGAGGGGAGCGCGGTGGTCTCCTTCCTCACCGAGCATGGCGAGCGGCTCTCGGGCGTGGCGAAGGGCATCAAGAAACCCACGGCCAAGTGGGTGGCGGCTTTCGAGCCCCTGGGCATGGTGCAGGTGAGCTTCTTCGGGAAGGAGCAGGCCGACCTGAAGCGCATCACGCGCTGCGACCTGAAATTCAGCCCCCTGACCCTGGGCCACCTGGAATCGAGCCTGGTGATGGCCTGCCTGGCGGATCTCTTCGACCGGGTGGCCCGGGAGGGCGTGGAGGACGAGCGCCTCTACCGGCTCCTCAGCGCCTGCGGCCGGGCCCTGAAGGCCCATCCGGACAACGCCCTGGGAATCCTGGCCTACGCGGAGCACTGGCTGCTGCACTGCCTCGGCCTCCTGCCCCACCCCCGGACCTGCGGGCGCTGCGGCCGGGAGGACACCCCCCTGGCCCTCCTGTCGGAGGAGCAAGGCTGGTGCTGCACGGACTGCACCGCAGTGGATCCCTCCGAGGCCCTTCCCCCCGGGGCGCGGGAGCACCTGCGCCGCCTCCGCACGGCCGCCGCGGAGGAGGCCCCGCGGGTGGATCCGGCGGACGAGGCCCAGCGGGCCGTGACGGCCCTCCTGCGCCAGCGGCTCCTGCAGGAGCTGGGGGGGAGCCTTCGCAGCTACGAGGTGCTCTGGCGCCTGGTCTGACAGGATTTGCCTTCCCGGGCCGGGGCGCCGATGGGGTCCTCAGGCATCGAGGGCGCGCATGGGGCGGGATCGTTCACTCTGGGAGCATTTCGGCGGGGGCCGGCTGGCCATTGATGCCGTCATCCTGGCCGTGCTGGGACTGCTCGAGTACGCCATCCTCAGCCATCCCTCCTCCATCCAGCCCGGCGAGGGCGCGGTCCTGGTGATGGCCTTCGCGGGCCTCCTGATCCTGGGGCGCCGCGGACTCTCCTGGCAGCGGGACCTGGCGCTCGATGCCTTCCTGCCGGACTGGGTCGCCCGGGTGGCCGCCGGCAGCCGCCAGAGGGTCCAGCCACCCCAGGGGCTCACATCGGATGCGGACCTCACCGCACGGGCCCTGGACGCGGTGCTGGCGGATATCGGGGATTCGAGGCAGGCCCTGGCCGACCTCCAGGAGGCTGTGGCGCGGGACTGGCGGGAAGTGGACGCGACGCTCGCGGAGGTCCAGCAGCAGCAGGCCGCGGACCGGGTCAACCTTGGCAGGGCCGCGGAGCGGCTGGCCACCGCGGGGGCCGAACTCAAGGCGGTCTTCGAGGACAGCCTCCAGCTGGACCGCATCGAACTGGATCAGCGCCTCCGGGCGGACCAGTGGCGGCTGCAGGCCCAGGCCTTCGTGGGCTCCCTGGAGCAGGTGAAGACGGGGTTGGACCAGTTCGAGAATCTCGTGGAGGAGCTGCGCGACACCTTTCCCCGCCTCCTTCGGGAGGGGGATGACCTGGGGCGCCTGGCCAACTCGGGCATGCGCCACGGGGCCCGGATGGGCATGGCGGTGCGGGGGCTCGTGGAGCACACCCCCCGGCTGCTGGAGGAAGCGAAGACCCGCCTGGACCAGTTCCGGCACTTCCGCAAGGCCGCGGACGAGCTGCGGGATCAGGCCGAGGCCCTGGGACGGCGGCTGGAGGGTTTCCGCACCGACGCCCTGGACCGCACCCGGGCCTTCGGCGGTGTCCAGGGTTCCCTGAAAATCATCGACGAGGCCGCCCAGCAGGCGGGGCTCCTGGCCGTGAACGCGGCCATCCTCTCGCAGCAGGGCAGTGGAGGGGGCGCCGGAGTCCAGGCCATCGGCGGGCGGCTGCGGCATCTCGCCGGCCAGACCTCCCGCGGGGTGGCGGAGGTGGAACGGGCCCTGGAGGAGCACTCCCGCGGTCTGGATCATGAAACCACGAGTCTCTGGACCCTCCAGGAGGTGACGGAGACCCTGCTCTCGGGGCTCCAGAGCCTGCTCCGTTCCGCGACCTACCTGGACCAGCAGGGCCAGGAGCTGGAGCGGCTCCTGGACACCCAGGTGGCCCAGGTGGACCACGTCCGGCAGATGTCCGAGCACGCCGAGCTGGCCCTCCATGAAGTGGGAGAACGGGCCCGTGCCATCGAGCGCGCCATGGGGCGCCTCTGGGCCGTGGAGGCCAAGCTGCTCCCGGAGCTGGAGCGGCTCTCCCGCGGCGGGGTGCGGCTCACGGACTCCGGTCGCGAGCTCTCGCAGATCAGCCAGCAGAACATCGAGGCGATCTGGAACATCCTCGCCCGGCACCACGAGATCCGGCGAAGCGGCGCCTACCGCCAGGTCACCGCCGGAGAACTGGGAACCCTCCTCACCCCGCCCGCGGAGGGGGAAGGCTCCCCCGCCCGGGTGGCCTGGGCCCGCGCCCTCCGGCGTCCCCGACTGGGCGGGACGCGGATGCCGCCGGCGCTCCGGGGCACCCGGGAGGCCGATGGCACACGGCGCCTCCGGCTCCTTGGACTGGATGCCCTGGGGCTGCCCGAGCCCTCCGCCCTCCAGCAGCTCACCTGGAGCCGGGGGGGCCGCGACTGGCGGCTGGACCTTCGGGAGGACCTGCGCAGCGAGGACCACCGCATGGCGCTGCTGGAGACCCTTCGGGGCAGCGATCTCCAGGCCTGCTTCCCGGATCTCCAGACCCGGATCACGCCGGAGGGGGCCTTCCTCTCCCTCCCCTTCGCCCTGGGGCAGCTGCCCGCCTTCCTGGCGGGCCTTGGCCTCGACCTGCCGGTAGGTGCCGAGGGCTGGGACGGTCCGCTCCGCGCGCCGGCCGCCGTGCCCGATGCCATGCAGGCCTTCCTCTGGGTTGGGCCGGAGGCGGACCCGCTCCTCCGTCGGGAGACGCTGCGCCAGGTGCATGGCCTGGTGCATGAGGTCCCCGACCACCACCTCCTCCTTCCCCAGGCCGACTTCGAGGGGGAGCGGCCATCCTGCCTCTGGCTGGGAGAAGCCGAGGATGCCGGTTCGGATTTAGCCCAGGCGCTCCCCTTCCGCTTCGAGAACCTGGGGACCCCGGAAGCCTTCGCCTCGACCTGGCGGGAGCGTCTCCTCCAGGCGGGAGGGCGGGAGGGCCGGGAAGGTGCCGCGCTGGTCCTCGTCCGGATCGCCCCGGTGGATCCCGCCCTCCTCCTCCTGCAGCTCTTCCGGCGGGAGGCGCACCTGGCTTGCGCGGCCCACCCGGCCCTCGCTCCCTACCGCGACCGGGCCCGCTCCGAGGTGTTCGCACTGGAGGCGCCTGATCCCACCCGCGCCGCCTGGGACATCCTCGAGGCCTTCCGATCCGAAGGCTGGCTGCTGCCGCTGCCCGCGATGTGAGGAGGCTGTGACGCGCCGGCCCCTCGACGGGGGGAAGGCCGCCCAGTCAGGCGGGTTCGTGACGCGGCCGTGGCGGGAACCGCCGATCATCAGCATGGCGTAACATCTGCAGATCCAGGGTTGACGGGCCTCCCGCGAGGCCGATACCTCTTCCAAGCGATCTTTGGACCCCCGCAGTCGACGTGCGATCCAGGGCCCGGGATTGCCGTTGCCGCATCCTTGCGGCCTGTGGGAACCGGGAGCGCCACCCACAGGAGATGCCATGTTCCAGCTCGCCCCCCAGGGCGGCCCGGGCCCCGTGCGCCCCGACCTCCCGCCCACCCTTCTCCCCCACGCCATCGCCGCCGCGGCGCCGCCCCGCGAACGATTCCGGAGCCTCATGATGGCGGGGACTGTCTACCTGGCCTTGGCAGGATCGGGGGCCCTCCTCTCCCGCGCCAAGGTGGCGCTTCCCCCCACGGTCCTCCGGACCGGCCCTGCTCCCCGCGTGATCGAGGTCGTCCTGAATCCGACGGCTCCCGCCGCGGTGCATCCCCTGGTTCCGGCCGGTCGGACGGCGGGTCCGAACCTGGCCGCCCAGCCCGCGTCGGGGGTGGCGCTGCCCCAGGTCCTCGAGCCCGGCGAGATTCCCACCGGCCTGCCCACGCAGGACCTCAGCGGGCTCCAGATCCCCCGGCCCACCGGCCCGGCCCTGATCGGAACGGGCCCGGCGTCCACCTCGGAGCCTCCGGGTCCCGCCCAGGTGCGGTTCGTCGACATGAGCATGCTCCGCATCCTCCACCAGGTGACGCCGGTGTATCCCGCCCTGGCGCGCATGACCCATGTCCAGGGCGCGGTGGTGCTCCTGATGACCATCGACGAGACGGGCGCCCCCATGGAGGTGAAGGTGCTGGAAGGCCACCCCGGCCTCCAGGAGGCGGCGCTGCAGGCGGCGCGGCAGTGGCGCTTCGAGCCCGCACGGGTGGAGGGCCGGCCGGTGCCGGCCAGCTTCCGCCTCACCCTCAACTTCCGCCTGCGGTGAGGGGGCCATGGACGCACGCCTTCGCCGCGACATCAACGTCACGCCCCTGGTGGACATCGTGCTCGTCCTCCTCATCGTGTTCATCACCCTGGTGCCGGCTCTCCCCACGGCCCTGGCCACGGTCCTGCCGCGGCCGGGGCCCGGAAGGGAGGGCCCAGTGCTCCGCCTCGACCTGGTAGCCAGTGGCGCGCTGGAACTCGACGGGCGCCCCATCGCCCTCGCGGACCTGCCCGCCCGGGTCCGCGCCTCCTCGGGGCTGGTGCGCCTGCGGGTGGATCCCTCGCTGCCCTTCCACCGGGCCACCGAGGTGCTGGACCTGGTCAAGGGCGTCCGCCCGGAGGCCCGGCTCTCCGTGGTGGCCGCGCGGGAGGGCATCTAGCCGCGTGCTAACCTGAAGCCGTGGATCAGGGCGCCGCTGTCCGCAAGGGCAGAGGAAAGTCCGGGCTCCACAGGGTGCTGGGCCTGGTAACACCAGGGCGGGGCGACCCGACGGACAGTGCAACAGAGAACAGACCGCCGATGGATCCTCGGATCACAGGC
>DASVZU010000209.1:0-4123 GCA_036391515.1 Holophagaceae bacterium | reverse complement strand
TACGAGGGCCGCGTGGCGTTCATCGCCTCCGAGGCCGAGTTCACGCCCAAGGCTGTCCAGACCCGGAAGGAGCGCACCAAGCTCGTCTACCGCATCAAGATCGACATCCCCAACCCGGCCATGGAACTGAAGCCCGGCATGCCCGTGGATGCCGAGATCCAGCTGGACAGCCACTGATGGACACCATCCGGGCCCAGGCGCTGACACGCCGCTTCGGGGACCAGGTGGCCCTGGACCAGCTGACGATGTCCGTGGCCGAGGGGGAGATCTTCGGCCTGGTGACCCGACGGGGCCGGGAAGACCACGACCATGCGCCTGCTCACGGGCATCCTCGCCCCCAGCGCTGGCGAGGCCTGGATCGACGGGCTCCCCATCGTCCGGAAGTCCGAGGCCATCAAGGAACGCATCGGGTACATGTCCCAGCGCTTCGGCCTCTATCCGGATCTCACCGTCCTGGAGAACCTCGACTTCTACGCGGACCTCTACGAGGTGCCCCGCTCCGACCTGGGCGCGCGCATCGACCGGCTCCTTGCCTTCAGCAACCTCGCGCCCTTCAAGCGCCGCCTGGCCGGCAACCTCAGCGGCGGCATGAAGCAGAAGCTCGGGCTGGCCTGTGCCCTCATCCACACGCCCCGGGTCCTCTTCCTGGACGAGCCCACCAATGGCGTGGATCCCGTCTCCCGCCGGGATTTCTGGCGCATCCTCTACCAGCTCCAGCAGGAGCGCGTGACGATCTTCGTCTCCACCGCCTACATGGACGAGGCGGAGCGCTGCAACCGGATCGGCCTGCTCCACCAGGGGCGGCTCCTGGCCTGCGACACGGTGGACGGCGTGAAGGGCCTGCTGCAGGGCACCCTCCTGGAGGTCCGCTGCGACACGCCCCGCCGGTCAGCGGGGATCCTGCGGGACGCTGACCTGGGCCGCGTGGCCCTCTTCGGCGACCGGATCCACGTCCTGGCCGGGGATCCCGATCGCGGGCGCGCCGCCATCGAAGCGGCCCTCCGGGCGGAGGGCATCCCCTGCCATGGCCTGGCCGTGATCGAGCCCACCCTCGAGGATGTCTTCACCTCGGCCCTGCCCGGAGGGGATGCATGAACCTCCTCCCGGGCAGCACCTTCGCAGTCACCCTGCGGAACCTCGAGCGGAGGTTCGGGGAGTTCGTGGCCGTCAACCGCATCAGCCTTGACGTGCGGGAAGGCGAGATCTTCGGCTTCCTCGGCCCGAACGGGGCGGGCAAGTCCACCACCATCCGCATGCTCTGCGGCCTCCTGGAGCCCTCCGGCGGGGAAGGCACCGTGGCCGGCCTCGACATCCGCACCCAGCGGGAGGAGATCAAGCGGCGCATCGGCTACATGAGCCAGAAGTTCAGCCTCTACGACGACCTCACGGTGGAGGAGAACATCGACTTCTTCAGCGGGATCTACAGCGTTCCGAAGGACCGGAAGGAGGCCCGGAAGGCCTGGGTGCTGGACATGGCTAGCCTCCAGGACCACCGCCACACCCGGACGGGCCTGTTGCCCGCCGGCTGGAAGCAGCGCCTCTCCCTAGGCTGCGCCCTGCTCCACGAACCCCGGATGCTCTTCCTGGACGAGCCCACCTCGGGCGTGGACCCCTTGAGCCGGCGATCCTTCTGGGACCTCATCTACCGGCTGGCCGGCGAGGGCGTCACGGTCTTCGTCACCACGCACTACATGGAGGAGGCCGAGTACTGCGACCGGCTGGCCCTCATCTACCGCGGCGAGCTGGTCGCCCTCGGCACGCCCGGCGAGATGAAGGAGTCCCTCATGGCGGACCAGGTGCTCTGCGTCGCCACGGACCGGTCCCACGAGGCCCTGGGCGTGGCGGCGTCCGTGGGGGGAGTCCGGGACGCGGCCCTCTTCGGGCGGGACATCCACCTCATGACCGGGGACGCCGAGGCGCTGGCTCCCCGTCTGCGCCAGGCCCTCGGGGAGGCGGGGTTCCAGGTCGGCGAGGTGGCCCGGATCACCCCCTCCCTGGAGGACGTCTTCGTCTCCCTGATCGAAGCCCGGGACCGCGCCGAAGGCGCCCAGAAGGAGTTCAAGGTTTGAGCGGCGCACGATCCACGACGGCCTTCCGCCCCCGCCGCCTCGCCGCCGTGGCGCGGAAGGAGTTCATCCACGTCCTGCGGGATCCCCGCGCCCTGGGCATCGCCATCGTGCTGCCCATGATCATGCTCCTGATCTTCGGCTACGCCCTGACCATGGACCTCGACCGGGTGCCGCTGGCGGTCTGGGACCAGAGCCGTACGCCCCAGAGCCGCGAGCTGGTGGCCCGCTTCGAGGGGTCGCGCTACTTCTCGCTGGTGGCACGGCCGGAGTCCTACCCGGAGATCGAGGCCTCCCTCGCCGGGGGGCGGACGATGATGGCGGTGGTGATCCCCATCGAATTCGGACGGCGGGTGGCCTCGGACCGGAACACCACCGTGCAGGTGCTGGCGGACGGAAGCGACGCCAACACCACGACCCTCGCCCTCTCCTACGCCGAGTCCGTGGTGCGGGGCTACTCCCAGGACATCCTCGTGGAACGGGTCCGGCGCCTGACGGGCCGGCCGCCCGCCCTGCCCCTCGACCTGCGCTTCCGGGCCTGGTTCAACACGGACATGGAATCCCGGATCTTCATCGTGCCGGGGCTCATCGCCGTGATCATGATGCTCATCGCCGCGCTGCTCACCTCCCTCACGGTGGCACGGGAGTGGGAGACCGGCACCATGGAGCAGCTCGTCTCCACCCCCCTGCGCGGGACCGAGCTGATCCTGGGCAAGCTGGTGCCCTACTTCACCATCGGCATGGTGGACATGCTGCTCTCCGTGCTCGCGGGCCGCTTCCTGTTCGGCGTGCCCATCCGGGGCAGCCTGCTGCTCCTGTTCGGGGTCTCCGCCGTCTATCTGGTCGGGGCGCTGTCGCTGGGCATCCTCATCAGCGCCAAGGCCAAGACCCAGCTCCTGGCCAGCCAGTTCGCCTTCGTGGCCACCTTCCTCCCCGCCTTCCTGCTGTCGGGCTTCATGTTCGACATCCGCAACATGCCGAAGGCACTCCAGCTGGTGACCTACCTGATTCCCGCCCGCTACTTCGTAGCCTTCCTCCGGGGCCTCTACCTCAAGGGCACCGGCCTGGCCCAGCTGTGGCCCGAATGCCTGCTGATGGTCGTCTTCGGCGCCCTGATGCTCCTGGCCGCCATCCGCAGCTTCCGGAAACGGCTGGACTGAGAGGGATCCCATGCTCGAACGCCTCCGCCGCATGCTCGTCAAGGAATTCATCCAGGTCCTGCGGAACCCGAGGATGCGGGCCGTCCTGTTCGTCATGCCCGTGGCCCAGGTGATCATCATCGGCTATGCGGTGAGCACCGACGTGCGCCATGTGCCGATCGCCGTCTACGACCTGGACCGCACCCCAGCCACCCGCGACCTGGTCTCCCGGTTCGAGGGGTCGGGCTGCTTCGACGTCGTGCGGCAGCTGAGCTCCGAAGCGGAGGTCCAGCAGGCGCTGGACTCCGGGGAAGCCAAGGCCGTGCTGAGGCTCAACCGGGGCTTCGCCGGGACCCTGGCCGGCGGTGGAACCGCCCAGGCCCAGTTCCTCCTGGACGGCTCGGACTCCAATACCGCCAGCGTCGCCCTGAGCTACGCGGCGAACCTCTCCGCCGACTTCAACCGCGCGCTCCTGGCGCAGCGATTCGCCCGGACCGCCGGCGTGCGCCTGGAGGCCGAACCCGTCGGACTCGTGTCCCGGACCTGGTTCAATGCCAACCTCGACAGCCGTCACTACTTCGTGCCGGGCGTGCTGGCCATGCTCGTGGCCGTGCTCACCATCATCCTCTCCAGCATGTCCATCGTGCGGGAGCGCGAGATCGGCACCATGGAGCAGATCATGGTCACCCCCATCGGCCGGCTGGAGTTCATCCTGGGCAAGACCATCCCCTTCGCGGCCATCGGCTTCGTAGACGTGGCCCTCATCGCCCTCATCACCGTCTTCTGGTTCCGGGTCCCCATGCTCGGCTTCCCGCCGATCCTGTTCCTGGGCACGGCCCTCTACCTCCTGAGCACCCTGGGCGTGGGCCTCTTCATATCCACCGTGAGCTCCACCCAGCAGCAGGCCATGATGACGGC
>DASVZU010000208.1:0-22365 GCA_036391515.1 Holophagaceae bacterium | reverse complement strand
CAGGTCCGAGGAACGCCGGAAATTGATGCGGAACCGCTCGTCGGGCTCCACGCTGAGATCCGTATCGACCGAACCCCACCCCTTCTTGTAGCGGCCGTCGCTGAGGATGATGGGCGTGGCGTAGAACCGGGTGGAGATACTCAGCCGGGCCAGATCCGTGAACGCCCCGCCGCCGGCGGGCCGCCCGAGGAAGTGCTGCTTCAGGCCCAGCTCCAGGCTGCGCTCGCCGGAGGCGCTGTCGTTCACCCCGGGGGCGGAATCCACCGCGTCGAAGTGCGGCACGGCGCCAGCCTCCCGGTAGCCGCTGGTGTTGGTGAAGCCGAAGTAGGGTTCCAGAAGGTGCTTCAGCTCACCCGAGTAGCCCAGCAGGGAGAAATGCTCGAAGGTGCGCCCCACCTGGGGGCCCGAGAACCGGAGGTGCTCCGAGCCCACCAGCCGGGTGGCGGATGGGCCATCCACCTGGAAGGGGCTGATGGTCGACAGCGCCGCGGGATCGACGGCGCTACCGTTGGCGCCGGCCGTCGGGTCGAAGATCGGATATCGGAGGGTGCTCGAGTAGTGGGTCGCCCGCGCCCCGACCTCCAGGTCTGCCCGGAAGGGACCCCACTGGCCCAGGCGTCCATGCAGGCGGGTATTGGCGTCACCACGGCCCCACCCGTAGTCCTGCGACGGGACCGTGACCCTGATGGTCTGCTTGGGATCGGTGGGGTCCGGAATGTCGTAGCTGTAGCTGTCAATGTGGTAGGCGAACCGTCCCACCCGGAGACCACCATCCAGGTAGAAGGGACCGAACACCGGCACGGGAAAGAAGCGGAACTCCCCCTGGGGCAGGGTTCGCCGTCGCAGGGAGGGGATGAATCCCTGTGTGATTGAGGGGGTTCCCAGCTCATTGTTGTAGAAGAACGAGCGCTGCTCGGCCATGGAGAGGCTGAGGCTGCCGAAGGTGGTGTTCCGCCCCAGGTAGAGGGCGGAATCAAAGCTGGGCGCACCCAGCTGCCCCAGCCCCTTCCCGAAGTCCGCGTCCACCATGTTGTCGGAGGCCTGGTTCACGTCGGCCGTGAGCTGCCAGCCGTCCTCCCGCTGCCAGACCTCCTTCAGGGAGTACCGGTAGCGCTGGATGCCGAGGGTCTGCTGGTGGATGGTCCGGCCCGAGAAGGTGCCGTAGTGGGTGGGGTCTGGGTTCCAGCGCAGTTCGCCGCCCCAGAGGGTGCCCTCCTTGCTGAAGTACTCCGGCGAGAAGGTGGCGTCCGCCGTGTCCCCCAGCACCTGGTAGTAGGAGAGCCCCACCTGGGTGCCGAAGGAACTCGAGGCGCCGAGGGTGGGTGGCAGGAGGCCCGAGGTCCGCTTGGCCTGGGCGGGATAGAGGGCGTAGGGCAGGTAGAAGATGGGAACCGGCCCGAGCCCCCGGAGCTGGATGCGGGGGTTCCACAGGGTCGCAAAGCCGTCCAGGTTCACCTTGAGGCTGGTGAGCTTGGCCTTCCAGCCCGGCTGCTCCTCGGGACAGGGGCTCAGTTCCACCCCTTCGAAATCCCAGAGCTTCAGGGTGGTGAAGGCCACGTGGGCGGAACGCAGGGTCCAGCTGGGGGGCAGGTCCATCTGCAGGGCCCAGGCCTCGCCCGAGCGCCGCTTCCAGTCCATGCGCAGCCGTTCGCTCCGCAGCCGGAGCCCGGGAGCCTCCAGACGGATGTGTCCCTCGGCTTCCAGCAGGCCGTCCTGGAGGTGGTATTCGATGCGGTCGGCCAGCAGGAGGATGCCCTCGGCCTGGATGGCCCCCTGCTCCAGGATCCAGGTGTCCCCGACTTCGCTGACCTTGTCGCCGCGCCAGTCGAAGGGGACCCGGCCTCCACCGGGGCCCAGGTCCAGGCGGAACGGGCGCAGGGGCAGCAGCTCGGCCGGGGTGGGTGCCTGGAGGGGCGGCGGATCAGGGATGGGCGGCAGGCCCTGGGCGGTCAGGGCCGCCGCCACCGCCCCCAGCGCCAGGCCCCTGCTCCGCCTCCGTCCCATGGCCGCCTCAGTGGACGTGCGGCAGGAAGCGCGCACTCAGGAGGAAGATGGCGACTCCCCCCAGGAGGGCCAGCGCGCCGCGGGGACCGGGCTCCTTCTGGACCTCCGGCAGCAGGTCGGAGCTGGCCACGTAGAGGGCCAGCCCGCCGGTGAGCCCCAGGGTGGGACCCGGGGGGAGGTGCAGCATGGCCTGGCCCGTGGCCCCGAGCAGGGCCGCCAGGGCAAGGGTGCCAGCGGCCAGCAGCGCACCCCGCTTCCCGAACCCCCGCACCAGGAAGATCGATGCGATGGTGCCACCCTCCGGGATCCGGTGGAGCAGGATGCCGAGCACCACCAGGGGACCCAGGTTGCTACCCATGGCCAGGGCCGCTCCGATGGAGACGCCGTCCATGAGGCTGTGGAGCGACAGCCCCACCAGGGCCATCACACCGCTGATGGGCGAACCTCGATGGGTCTCCTCGCCATAGTGGAAGTGCAGGGTGATGCCGTGCTCCATCACATGCACCAGAAGGTACCCCGCGAGGACCCAGAAGGCGTTCCGCTCGCCGCCGAGGGCCGGCTCGATGCATTCGGGGATCACGCGGACCAGGGTCACGGACAGCAGGTAGCCCGCGGCGACGCCGGAGAGCAGGCGCATGTAGTGGGCCCGCCCCTGCAGGAACCGCACGACCCCCCAGCCGCCCAGGAGGGTGGCCAGGGAGGCGAGGGGAGCCAGCCAGTAGAGGGCCACGGCCTACTCGGCCTTGGGCTTCTTGGCGGGGGCCTTCCGGGTGCTGGGGGCTTTGGTCTTCGGAGCCTCGGCGGCGGCCGCCACCACCGGAGCCTCGGCGGCGGGTTCGGCCTTCCGGGTGCGCCCCTTGGCCTTGGCGGGTTTCTCGGCCGCAGGAGCGACCGGCTCCGGAGCTGGTGCCGGCTGGGCCGGAGCCACCTCCGCCACGGCCACCTTGGCCCGGGGGGTGCGCTTGGGCTTCCCGGGGGCGGCTTCAGCAGCCGGGGCGGGCGCCGCGCCAAGGCGGGGCCGGGGACTAGGGGTCAGCAGGCTGGCGACCAGATCCGCCGTGGCCTTCGGGGGTTCGGGCAGGGCCTCGGATGCGGCCTCGGACGGAGCGGGCTCCTGGGCGCCGTTCCCATTGCCCTGGGCCTCGGCCCGATCCGCACCGCCCTTCCGGCGCCGGCGGCGACGCTTGCGCTTGCCGCCCTCGCCCTTGGTTTCGGCCTCGTCGCCACCCTCCTCCTCGCCTTCTTCTTCGTCCTCGGGCTTGGCGCTCTCGAACAGGGCCCGCAGGCGCTCCCGCTCGTCCAGGGCGGCCCGCTGGACATCGCGGCGGTCGTACTTGAAGGCTTCCTTCCGGGCATCCTTGGCGCCTTCGCCCAGGGCCTTGTCGAAGGAGATCGGGCTGTCGCCGCCGAGGACCACCGTCTCCTCCTCGGGGGGGGCTCCCTTCTCGCGATGGGGCTTCGTCGCGGGCTTCTCCGCGGGGATCTCCTCGGCGCGTTCCACCTCCGCGGTCATCTCGCCGTAGGACATGGACCAGTCGGCCTGGATGAGGATCCGGGCCTCGCTCTGCTCCTCCATCTGCGCCAGGTCGTGGCGCTTCTGGTTCAGGACGGCCGTGGCGATGGCGGGAGCCAGCTTCACGCGGATCTCGCCGATGCCGCCCTTGGCCAGGATGCCGTGGAGCCGCCGGACCACGGACAGGGCCAGGGCCTCGATGGTCTTCACCTTGCCGGTGCCGGCGCAGGTGGGGCAGGTCTCGTGGTTCACGTGCTGGAGGCTGGGCCGGATGCGCTGGCGCGTCATCACCAGCACCCCGAAGCGGTTGATCTTCCCGACCTCCATGCGGGCCTTGTCAGCCTTCAGGCAGTCCACCAGGCGGTCCTGCACGGCGCGGATGTGGGAGTCGCGCTTCATGTCGATGAAGTCGATGGCGATGAGGCCGGCCAGGTCGCGCAGCCGCAGCTGGCGGGCCACCTCCTCGGCGGCCTCCATGTTGGTCTTGAAGGCCATGTCCTCCACGCCGTCGCCGGAGGTCTTGCCGCTGTTGACGTCGATGGCCACCAGGGCCTCGGTCTGGTCCAGCACCAGGGCGCCGCCGCTGGCGAGGGGCACCTTGCGGCCGTAGACCCGGTCGATCTGCTCCTCCAGCTGGAAGCGGGAGAACAGGGGCTTCTTCCCCGTGTAGTGCTTCAGGACATCCAGGTACTGGGGCATGGTCCGCTTGAAGAAGGACTGCGCCGCATGGAAGGTGTCCAGATCGTCGATCTGGACCTCCTCGATATCTGCCGTGAACGCGTCCCGGAGGGTGCGGGTGACGACGTCGTCCTCCTGCCAGACGAGACCGGGCCCGTGGCGGTGCTTGTAGCGGTTCAGCACCTCCTTGTGCATGTCCAGGAGGTACTCCAGGTCGCGCTGGAAGTCCTCCTTGGTGACCCCCAGGCTGGCGGTGCGGACGATCACGCCGGTGTCGGCGGGGATGTCGAGGGTGTCCACGAGCTGCTTGAAGTGGCGCCGCTCCTCGTTGCCCTCGATCTTGCGGCTGATGCCGTTCACCGGATTCCCGGGTGTGATGACCAGGTAGCGGCCCGCCAGGCTGATCTGGCCGGTCATCATCGCGCCCTTGGAGCCCAGCTCTTCGCGCACGGCCTGCACGAGGATCTCCTGGTCCCGCTGGAGGAGGTCCTGGATGCGCCCGCGCCGGCCTTCGCCGCCCAGGTCGCGGGGCAGCTCGCCCAGGGGGAGGAAGCCGTTCTTCTGCCCCCCGAAGTGGACGAAGGCCGCCTGGAGGCTGGTATCGACCCGGACGACCCGGGCCTTGTAGAGATTGCCCTTGATCTTCTCGTTGTGGAGGAACTCCACGTCGTAGTCAAACAGGACGCCGTCGATCAGCGTCGCCACGCGGATCTCTTCGGGATCCGTGGCGTTGATCATCATGATCTTCTTGGGGTTCAAGGAGACTCCTCTGGGGCCGGAGGCCGCGTACCGCGGCTGGCGCAAGGCGGGCCCGGGGGCCCTGGGATGGGGATGGGTGGGATGGAAGGTCGGGATGCCGAAGGGGGCCCTGCCCTGACTTCGGCCGCCCGGTATGGAAACGGGGGACCAATCCCCGGGGTCAGGAGGCGGATGCCTCGATCTACCCGCAGGATCTCCAGACATTAAAGCAACTTGTTTGCCCGGGGGCAAGCAGGATCGGTTTTGAAGTTACAGCGATGTCACAGGGGTGGGCTGGGTGGTTCACACCCGGCCTTCAGGCTTGGTCCCATGAAGGAGGTTTACATGAAGACCCGTTCCCTCGTCCTTGCGGCCCTCGCCGTGTTCACCCTGGCCACGGCCGCGTCCGCCCAGACGGTGACCGTCATGGGCTCCACTGCCCTGGGTCCCCTGGTGAAGCAGGCGGCCGAGGACTACATGAAGTCCCACCCCGGCGTCCAGATCGCCGTGAGCGGCGGCGGCTCCATGACCGGCCTGAACCAGGTCGTCAGCGGCGGCTGCACCATCGGCATCTCCGACGTGTTCGCCACCCCCGAGCAGGAGAAGACCGGCATCCGCAACTACAACCTCGTCATCGAGCCCTTCACGCTGATCGCCCATCCCGGCGTCGGCGTCGCCAGCCTCAACGCCCAGCAGGCCGAGGATGTCTTCACCGGCAAGGTGAACAACTGGAAGGAAGTCGGCGGCAAGGACCAGAAGATCGTCCGCGTGAACCGTCCCACCTCCTCCGGCACCCGCGCCGTCCAGCAGCAGACGGTCCTCCACGGCAAGGAGTTCAGCGCCAACCAGCTGGTCCAGGATTCCTCGGGCGCCGTCGCCAACACCGTGGCCACCACCCTGGGCGCCGTCTCCTTCATCGAACTGGACTTCCTCAACCGCGCCAACGGCCGCTTCGTCGGCATCGCCTACAACGGCGCCTCCTGCACCAAGCAGGACGTGAGCTCCGGGAAGTACCCCCTCTTCTCCTTCGGCCACGCCTACACCAACCCTGCCAAGACCAACCCCCAGGTCCTGAAGGTGGCCGAGGACTTCCTGGCCTACATGCTGGGGCAGCACTTCCAGGACACCACGGTCCTGAAGGCCGGCTACATGCCCGTCGCCTACGTCAAGTCCCTGAAGGCCAAGCTCTGATCCACTGCCCAGCACCTGCCCCACGTCACCCGGCGACCTCGCCGGGTGACGGCATGTAAAGGCGGCCTCATGCCAGACGCACCCGACACCCTGCTCGATGCCCCCCCCTGCGCGCCGGACGCCGCGCCGGAGGGCCTCGTCATGGAGACACTCCTGAAGGAACCGACCTTCCGCCACAGCCGCCTCCAGCGGCTGGCCGACCGCTGGTCGCAGTTCCTCTTCCTGGCCTGCGGCCTCCTCGTCGTCGCCCTCATCGGCGGGATCCTCTACTTCCTGGCGGCCCGTGGCGCCGGCGCCTTCCTGCCCCTGGCCGGCAACACGGACAAGGTCCTCACCCTGAAGGAGGTCTTCCTCTCCGCCGACTGGGACCCCAACTCCGGGAAGTTCGGGATCCTCCCATTCATCGCCGGCTCCCTGTCCGTGACCGGCCTCGCCCTCCTGATCGCGGCCCCCACCGGTATCCTCACCGGGGTCTTCATCGCGAAACTGGCCCCGGGCTGGATGAAGACGCTCATGCGCCAGGTCATGGACCTCCTCGTGGGCATCCCCTCCGTGGTCTACGGCATCTTCGGCCTCATGGTGGTGCTGCCCTGGGTGAGCGGGAAGTGGCTCTCGGACTCCCCCGCCGCCGGATTCGCCGTGTCGGCCGCCATCCTCGCCATCATGATCGTCCCCACCATCGTCAGCCTGTCGACGGACGCCTTCGAGTCCCTCCCCCTCAGCCTGGAGGAGGGATCCCAGGCCCTCGGTTCCACTCGGTGGCAGGCCATCTGGCACGTGCTCATCCCCGCGGCGCGGCCACGGCTGCTGACGGCGACGGTCCTCGGCCTGGGCCGGGCCATCGGCGAGGCCATGGCCATCCAGATGGTCATCGGCAACAACCCGCAGTGGATCGCCCTCATGCGCGGGGCCACGGACCAGACGCCCATCCTCCGCTTCCTCTTCACTCCCGCCGCCACCCTGACCACAGAACTGGTCCAGGAGCTCCCGAACACCGCCGCCGGATCCACCTGGAACAACCTCCTGTTCGCCATGGGCCTGCTGCTCTACCTCATGACCATGGCGATCATCCTGGCCACGCGCCGGCTTGGACGCCAGAGGAACGCCTGATGCCCGCCGCGATCTCCTACCGCCCTCGCCGCCTGTCCAGGCTCACCGACCGGGTCATGCGCCTCGTCCTCTGGGGCCTGGCCCTGGCCTTCGTCGCCGTCCTCGCCGCGTTCGTGGGGGCCATCCTGAAGCAGGGCTGGCCGGTCCTCAACCTGGGCTTCCTCACCCGCATGCCGGAGACCCTGGATGCGGGCGGCGGCATCAAGCCCGAGATCTTCAACTCCCTCTACCTCGTGGCCCTCTCCCTCGCCATCTCCCTGCCCATCGGCCTGGGCGCAGGCATCTACATGGCCGAGTACGCCGGCCAGGGGCGCATCCTCCGGTTCTTGCGCCTCTGCATCGAGACCCTGGCCGCCACGCCCTCCATCGTGCTGGCCCTGTTCGGCATGATCGTGTTCGTGCAGATGATGGGCTGGAGCTTCTCCATCCGCTCCGGGGCCGTCACCCTGGCGCTGCTGAACATCCCGGTCATCACGCGCGTCACCGAGGTGAGCCTGCTCGCCGTCCCCCGCGAGCTGAAGGAGGCCAGCTACGGCCTGGGCGCCACCCGGCTCCAGACCATCCTGAAGGTCGCCCTCCCCTACGCCGCCACGGGCATCCTCACGGGCCTGGTCCTCACCGCCGGCCGCGCCTTCGGCGAGAGCGCCATCCTCGTGTTCACGGCCGGGACGAACACCAGCCAGACCTTCCCCGACTTCCGGCTCACCGTCCCGGGCGAGACCCTTTCGGTCCACCTCTGGTACGTGACCTCCGATGGCACCCTGCCCGACGCCCGCGAGATCGCCGCGGGAACCGCCGCGGTCATGATCGTGGTGCTGCTCGTCCTGAACCTCTCGGTCCGGTTCCTGGACCGCTTCATCCGCCGACGGACCCGCTGATGCTCAGCCCCCAGACCCCCGAAACCAAGCCCGTCAAGCTGTCCGTCCGCAACATGGACTTCCGCTACGGCGAGAAAAAGGTCCTCGACGCCCTCTCCCTGGACATCCACGCGGAACGCGTCACGGCCATCATCGGCCCCAGCGGCTGCGGGAAGAGCACCTTCCTGAAGTGCTTCAACCGCATCCACGAGGTGTCCAGCGAAGTGAAGGTCTCCGGCGACATGATGATCGACGGGGTGGACATCTACCGCGGCGGCATCGACGAGGTGGACCTCCGCCGCCGGGTGGGCATGGTCTTCCAGAAGCCCAACCCTTTCCCCAAGTCCATCTACGAGAACGTGGCCTTCGGCCCCCGGCTCTTCGGGGTGAAGGACAAGGCCACCCTGGACGGCATCGTCGAGGACGCCCTGCGCAAGTCCGCCCTCTGGGAGGAGGTGAAGGACCGCCTCAAGGAGAGCGCCACGGGCATGAGCGGCGGGCAGCAGCAGCGCCTGTGCATCGCCCGGGCCCTGGCGGTGAACCCGGAGGTGCTCCTCATGGACGAGCCCTGCTCGGCCCTGGATCCCATCGCCACGGCCAAGATCGAGGAGCTCATCGGCGAGCTGAAGGAGAACCTCACCATCGTCATCGTCACCCACAACATGCAGCAGGCCGCCCGGGTGAGCGACTACACGGCGTTCTTCTGGCTGGGCAAACTGATCGAGATGGACCTGACCGAGCGGATCTTCACCACCCCTCGGGAACGGATGACGGAAGACTACCTGACCGGGAGATTCGGCTGATGCGGCACTTCGACACGGAACTCAAGAACCTTCGCGACGGCATCATGGCGATGGCCGGCATCGCGGAGGACATGATCGAGCTGACCATCCAGGCCCTCGCCGAACGGTCCTCCGCCAAGGCGGAACGGGTGAACGAGCTGGACCGCCAGCTGGACGAGTGGGAGCTGAAGCTGGACCAGCTCTGCGTGGACCTCCTGGCGCTGCATTCCCCGGCGGCGACAGACCTGCGCCTGATCGCCTCCAGCCTGAAGATCATCCCGGAGCTGGAACGCATCGGCGACCACTGCTGCAACATCGCCCGCCGCGCCCCTATCGTCAATCCGCCGATCCTCCCCGAAGGCCGCCTCGAGCGGCTGGGGCAGGAGACCCGGGGCATGGTCCGCCGGGCGGTGGACGCCTTCGTGGGCCACGATGCGGCCCTCGCCCGGGCCGTCATCCAGAGCGACGACTCGGTGGACGAGCTGTACGGCCAGCTCTACCGGGAGCTGCTCCGCATCATGCTGGCCGATCCCCTGTCCATCGAGCGGGCCAGCCATCTCATCCTGGTCATCAAGAACTGGGAGCGCATCGCCGACCAGGCCACCAACATCGCCGAGGAGGTGCTCTATATCCTCGAGGGACGGAGCGCCAAGCACCCCTACCTCCGCAGCGACGCCGCCGGACAGTAGAGTTAATCCATGCCCCAGATCCTCCTCCTCGAAGACGACACCGAGATCCGCCTCGGCCTGGAGCAGCACCTGCGTCGGGAGGGCTTCGGCGTCTCCTCCGTGGGTACCGGCAAGGAGGCCCTGCAGGCTCTCGCGGGCGCCGCCCAGGGTCCGCGCCTGGAAGCAGCCCTCCTGGACCTGAGCCTCCCGGACATGGACGGCCTGGATGTGCTCCGGGCCATCCGCGCCGATCCGGTCCATCGGGGCCTGCCCGTCCTGCTGGTGACAGCCCGGAGCGAGGAGATCGACCGGGTGCTGGGCCTGGAGCTGGGGGCGGACGACTACATCTCCAAGCCCTTCTCCGCCCGGGAGCTGGCCGCCCGTCTGCGCGCCATCCTCCGCCGATCCACCCCTGCCGAGACCCCCGAGCGCACCCCCCAGCTCACCTTCGGTCCCATCAGCGTGGACCTGGACATGCACACGGCACGGGTGGACGGGCAGCTGGTGGATCTGACCCGCCGCGAGTTCGAGCTTCTGGCCTACTTCCTGAAAAATCCCCGCCGGGTCCTCACCCGGGAGAAGATCCTCCAGCAGGTGTGGGGCCTGGACTATCTGGGCGAGAGCCGCACCATCGACGCCCACGTGCGCCGGGTCCGGGCCAAGCTCGGCGAGGCCGCCGCCTCCCACATCGAGACGGTGGTGGGGGTGGGCTACCGGCTGGGCGGACCCGCCGGGGCCTGATCCGGCAGCATGGGCAGCATGACGCGGAAGCAGGCCCCCCCGCCGGGCCTGCTTTCCACCGTCACCTCCCCGCCCATCAGGCGGCAGAGGTGTTTCACGATGGCCAGGCCGAGCCCCGTGCCGGGCTTCGCTTTGGCGGCCTGGGCCCGATAGAAGCGCTCGAAGATCCGGCCCTGCTCTGCCTCGGGGATGCCCGGGCCCTGGTCGGAGACCTCCCAGCGGTGTCCCTGGGGCGACACCGCCACCCGGAGCTTCACCGTCCCGCCCTCGGGACTGAACTTGACGGCATTGGAGATCAGGTTCTCCAGGATCTGGCTGAGCCGAAGGGGGTCAGCCACGAGCTGGGCCCCCTCTGGAGCCTCGCAGGCCACGTCGAGGGCCACCCCGGTGCCCCCGTGGCGGCTCGCGAAGTCCTCCCGGAGGGAGCGCAGGAAGGTCTCGAGCTCCAGGCGGATCGGCTCGAGGCGCATGGCCCCGCTCTCGATGCGGCTCAGTTCCGAGAGGTCGCCCAGGAGCAGGGTCAAGCGATCCACGGAGCGGAGGATGGACTGGGCGCTGGCCTGGGCCGAATCCGGCAGCCGCTCCTCCTGGAGGTTCTCGGCGGCGATGCGGATGGCGGTCACCGGGGTCTTCAGCTCGTGGCTCACATTGGAGATGAACTTCTGGCGCGTGGTCTCCAGGGCCTCCTGCCGCGTGATGTCGTCCAGGGTCAGCAGCACCCCCGCCACGGCTCCCGAGGGCGCGAAGGGGATGGCGCGCACCCGGAGGCTCCGGGCCGCCCGGTTGAGACGCCATTCCGAGGGGATGCCCAGGTAGGCGCGCTGGATGGCCACGGGGCTTTCGCGATCCCCGAACACGGCGCCGGTCCCCATGCCGGCCGCCAGGGGCGCCCCCAGGCCCATCAGGCGCTGGGCCGCGGGGTTGTAGATCTCCAGCGTCTGGGCGGCACCGAACAGGAGGACTCCCTCCTCCAGCCGCGTCATCATGCTCCGGAGCAGCTCGTCCTCCCGGGCCGCGCGCTCCCGGAGGTCCAGGTTCTCCTGTTCCAGGGCCGACCACGCGCCCGGGAGATCCTCGATGGCAAGGGGCCGGGTCTCGCGCATGAGCTGGTTCAGCGGCTCGGCCACCAGCCGGACCTGCCAGCGGGCCATGAGCACCAGCACGAGGGCCAGGCTGGCCAGGAGGCCCAGGGTCCAGCCCGCGGACACCCCCTTCTGAACGCTCATGCCAAGGCCCAGGCCGAGGAAGAGCATCGCGCCGAGCGAGAGGATCGCCCGCGCCATGAAGGCCGACAACCCGGCGCCGGGATTCCTGGTGGGTTCCTGGTAGTCCATGGCCTCTGACCTTACACCGCCTGCCGCGAGGCCGTACAGGACCTCCAGGGGAATTTACGCTCCGGTCACAGCCCCGATCCAGATACAGTTGAGATGGTGTCTTTTGGAGCGGCCATGTCCCTGAATGCCCTGATGCGCTGGTTGAAACCCCGGGAGATGGTCTTCTTCGACCTCCTGGAATCGGCCACGAGCAACACCTACCAGGCCGCCCAGCTCTTCGACCGGGAGATCCGCACCGGCGATCCGGTCCGTTTCGCCGAGCTGCGCCGGCAGATGAAGGACCTGGAGCACACCGGGGACGATATCACCCACGAGATCATCGACCGCCTGAACTCCACCTTCGTCACCCCCATCGAGCGCGAGGACATCCTCCACCTGGCCCACGCCATCGACGATGTGGTGGACCGCATCCACGCGGTCTGCGAACGGCTCATCCTCTACCGGATCGCCTCGGTGAAACCCGCGGTGACCGAGATCAGCTCCCTGCTGGTCGAAGGCGCCGGCGAACTCCTGCACCTGGTCCGTTCCCTCAGGAACATGTCCAACGGCAAGGAGATCCGGGACCGCATCCGGCGCGTCCATACGCTCGAGAACAAGGCGGACTCCATCTACCACGCGGCCCTGGCCGAGATCTTCGAGGATCCGAAGGATCCGATCGAGCTCATCAAGTGGAAGGAGATCCTGGAACAGGTGGAGGACGCCACCGACAAGGTCGAGCTGGTGGCCAAGGTCGTGGGCTCCACGGTCATGAAAAACGCCTGAGGATTCCATGCTCCTCGCGCTGGTCATCATCGTCTTCCTGGCCCTGGCCTTCGACTACATCAATGGCTTCCACGACACCGCGAACGCCATCGCCACGGTGGTCTCCACGGGCGTCCTGTCTGCCCGCAAGGCCGTCCTCATGGCCGGCATCCTCAACTTCGGCGGCGCCCTCATGGGGGTCGAGGTGGCCACGACCATCGCCAAGGGCATCGCCGACAGCAGCCTCGTGGTCCCGGCAGTGGTCGTCGCCGCCCTGCTGGCCGCCATCGCATGGAACCTCATCACCTGGTGGTTCGGCATCCCGTCAAGTTCCAGCCATGCCCTGGTGGGCGGCCTCGCCGGAGCCGTGGTGGCCCACGCAGGACGGAGCGCCCTCCATACCGCGAAGCTGGAGGAGGTGGCCACGTTCCTGGTGGTGTCTCCCATCCTCGGCTTCTTCCTGGCCATGCTCCTCATCCTGGCCCTCCTGTGGATCTGCCGCCGCATGCTCGGGCAGCGGGTGAACGTGGCCTTCCGCAAGCTCCAGCTCGTCTCGGCCGGCGCCATGGCCTTCGCCCACGGCACCAACGATGCCCAGAAGTCCATGGGCATCATCGCCCTCGCCCTCATCACCTACGGGAAGATCGCCTCCCACGGCGCCAGCGTGGCCGTGCCCCTCTGGGTGAAGCTCGCCTGCGCCCTCGCCATGGGACTCGGGACGCTCTCTGGCGGCTGGAAGATCATCCGCACCATGGGCACCAAGATCGTCAAGCTGCGCCCCATCCACGGCTTCGCCGCGGAGACCGCCTCGGCCATCGTCATCCTCGGTGCCGCGCGGGCGGGCATCCCGGTGAGCACCACCCATGTCATCGCCGGCTCCATCATGGGCGTCGGCGCGAGCACCAACGTCTCCGCGGTGCGCTGGGGCATCGCCGGCAACATGGTGGTGGCGTGGGTCCTCACCATCCCGGTGAGCGCCCTGCTGGCCGGCGGTTTCCTCAAGCTGGTGGCGCCCTACTTCTGACCGGTTCGAATTCACACGGAATGACCGGCACCATCATGGCGCCTTCATCTTCTGGACCGATCTTTTCAGACCCGGGTGGAATCCCCCCGGGGTAGCGGGAACCCGCGTCACGGGGCCGTTCCGGCTTGTTGCCGAGAAATTGCCCGGCGTGCCACGGGCATGTCATGGCCCTCGCCCATCCTGGTGTCACACCAGGGAGGAAACCATGACGATCGAGACCCTGCCGGCCCACCCCGAAGGCTCCCGCTACAGCGTGCGGGCCCTCTCCAGCGACGACTTCCGCCACCTCCGCCGCCTCGAGGCCGAGATCTGGCGCGAGGACGGCAGCGGAGAGCTCTGCCCCCACTACCTCCGCCTCTGCACCGAGCTCTACCGGGACTGGTGCTTCCTGGCCATGGACGGCGACCGCCCCGCGGGCTACGTCCTCAACTTCGCCAAGGGGCGCACCGCCTACTGCGCCACCCTCGCCGTGCACCCGGACTACCAGAAGACGCGGGTCAACTACCTGCTCATCCGCGCCATGGTGACCAAGCTGGTGCAGGAGGAGGTGGAGGAGGTCCGCTTCCTGGTGGAGCCCGGCAACACCGACGCCCGCAGCATCCACAACGCCCTCGGCGCCCGGGTGGTGGAGGAGGTCCGCGACTTCTACGGTCCCGGCGACGTGCGTCTCTGGTCCATCATCACCAAGGACGACCTCGAGCGCGTCCGGGCCCGCTACACCCGCCTCAAGCTCGTGTCCTGATGAGCTGGCCCGGCGTCCTCTGGCCGACCTTCACCCTGCTCCCGCGCCTCGCCGCGGGAGCGGAGCCCCAGTCCGGCCTCCACCGCTGGGCCCGGCGCCTGCTGCCGGCCCTGGGCGTGGACCTGGAGGTGACGGGCCATCCCCGCCCCGACATCCCCCTCTGGGTGGCCAACCACCTGAGCTGGGTCGATCCTGTCGTCCTCATGAGCCTCCGCCCCATGGGCACCGTGGCCAAGGGGGAGGTGGCGGGCTATCCGCTCATCGGCGCCTGGGCCCGGAAGTCGGGGCTCCACTTCGTGGACCGGGAGGACCCCGCCAGCCGCGCCTCCGCCCTGGCGGCCTTCACGGGCTCCCTCCGCGAGGGTAGACGCATGCTCCTCTTCCCCGAAGGCACCACCACCCGCGGGGAGCGCCTGGCCCCCTTCTACGAGGGCGGCCTGCGGGCGGCCTACGCCCTGGGCCTGCCGGCCCAGCCCACCCGCCTCAGCAGCCCGGCGCCCCACTACCCCTGGACGGGCGACGAGACCCTGCTGCCCCACCTGCGCACCCTCCTGGCCACCCGCACGCCCGTGGTCCTGGAGGCCCTGGAGCCCTTGCATCCGGAGGACTTCTCCGATCCTGCCGACTGGATCTCCGCCTTCAGGTCCGCCCTCTCCCCCCGGAGTCCCGATGTCCGTTGACGCCATCTTCCAGGGCCTCCGCACGGGCCTGACGCCCTTCCTGGGCCTGCCCCTGGAGCTGGACCCCCGGGCCGTCGCGGGTGTCGTCCTGGGCGTGCCCTGCGATGCCGGCGTCCTGCATCGCCCCGGCGCCCGCCTGGGCCCCTGGGCCCTCCGGGCGGCCTCCATGGGCCTGGGCACCCGGCCCATGCCCCAGCGCTTGAGGGAGGGGCGCGAACCCCTCCCTCCCGCAGCGGCCGAAGGGTGGGTGGACGGCGGCAACATCCCCACTCTCCCGTTCTCCCTCGACGAAGCCCTGGCTGCCGTCCAGGCCACCTTGGGGGACTGGGCCCGCCTCGGCTGCCGCGCCCTGATGCTGGGCGGCGACCATGCCATGACCCTGGGTGCGCTGCGGGCCATGGCCCGGCAGCATGGCCCCCTGGGCCTCCTGCACCTGGACGCCCATCCGGATGCCGCCGACGGCGCCGCCTGGGGCACTGCCATCCACCACGGCACCTGGGTCCGCCAGGCCATCCTCGAGGGGCTCCTCGATCCCGGGCGCGTGGTCCAGGCGGGCCTGCGCGCCCCCCGCTTCGACGACGGGGAACTCGCCTTCCTGGCTTCTGTAGGCGTGCGGATGTGGAGCCCGGCGGATCTCCGCGATCCCCTCATGGCCCTCCAGCTGAACGAGGACCTGGCCCGCGTGGGCGACGGCCCGGCCTACGTGAGCATCGACCTGGATGCCCTCGATCCGGTCCTGGCGCCTGCGGTGGCCGAGCCCGTGCCGGGCGGCCTCAGCCTGGCCGAGGCCTTGCGCCTCGTCCACGCCGCCCGTGCCTGGTCGCGCCCCTGGGTGGGCGCGGACCTGATGGAGCTGGCGCCGGACCTGGAGGGTGGCGAGGCCAGCGCCCGCGTGGCCGCCCACCTGGCACTCCATCTCCTTCTCTGAGGTGACCATGAACCGTGATGCCCTCGAGACCTTCCGCACCTGCCTCGGCGAGCCCGGCTGGGACGACGTCGTGGTCGGCCACGACTTTGGGTTCCTGGAGCCCGCTGCGATCCAGGCCTGGAGCGCCGGCCGCGGCGACGGGCCCGCCATGACGGCCCTCCGGGAGCTGCCCGGCCCCGAGTTCCGCGATTTCGAGGCCCGCCTATGGGCCGCCTGCGCCGAGGCCCGCGGCAAGACCCCCCGGCCCGGCAGCGCCCGCTGGGCCCACGCCCAGGATCGCTGGCGCCTGGCCATCCTCCGCGACGCCCTCGCCACCGAAGCCACGCTGCCCCAGCTGGCCCGGCGCGTGGAGCGCCTGTACGAACAGGTCGGCTGCCCGGAAGACATGCTCGGCATGCTCCGGCCGTCGCCGCCCTGGAGCGGCCTCCCCGCCACGGTGGACACAGGGGCCATCCTCCGCTTCCTGGACCGGTTCCGGCTCAGGCCCGAGCCGGCCTGAGTCACCGCAGGGGCACGAAGGCCACGGGCAGCAGGCGCTCGCGATGTGCAGGGCCGCCGCGGTAGCGGGTCAGCCACTGGGTCTCCCAGGGGGTTCCGATGGGCGAGAGAAGGATACCCCCCGGAGCCAGCTGGTCCCACAGGGCTTCCGGCACTGCCGGAGCCGTACAGCTGAGGACGATGGCCTCATAGGGTGCCGCATCGGGCCAGCCCCGCGCGCCGTCGGCCAAGTGCACCGCCACATTCCCGACCTCCAGCTCCGCCAGCAGGGCGGACGATCGGGCCACCAGCTCCGGCTCCAGCTCCAGGGCAACCACCTGGCGGGCCAGGCGCGCGAGTACCGCCGCGAAGTAGCCGCTGCCGGAGCCCACCTCCAGCACCCGCTCCGTGCCGGCGAGCTCCAGCGCCTCGGCCATGAAGGCCACGATGTAGGGCTGGGAGATGGTCTGGCCCCGGCCGATGGGCAGGGGGTGGTCCCCGTGGGCCTCAGCCCGCTCCCCCTCCGGGACGAAGCGGTGCCGGGGCGTCTCGAGCATGGCGGACAGCACCCTGGGATCGCGGACGCCCCGCGCCGCGATCTGGGTCAGCACCATGGCCTCCCGGGCCTTGCGAAGATCCACCGTTGGGCGCCTCCCCGCTCAAGGATGGGCTCCCGGGGGGCCCCGTGGCACCCTGGTTATCCGACCTGGAGCCGCCCATGACCGTGCCCGACCCTAGGCTGGACGCCCTGCTGGAATCCGGGAGCGGTCTGCGCCTGGAGACCCTCCTGCGCTGGCTCCTGGAAGCATCTCCTGCGGCAAGCGAGGACGGGGAGCCCCGGCGCACCTCGCGCCTCCGCCGCCTCCAGGCCGCCCTGGCCGGCCGGGCCCTGGAGGGCCCCTTGCGGGAGGCATGGACCCACGCCTCGGCGGTGCGGCTCCTGGCAGAGACGGGCCTGCCGGACCGCACCACGCTGCTGGGGGAGGGCCTCCAGCGCGTGGTGGACAGGATCATCCCCCGTCTCGATCCGGAAGGCGACCTCTACGCCCTGCTGGACCGGCTGGGACTGGACGAGGCGGATGCCCGCTGGCTGGAGGCCCTGCCCGAGGAGGTGCTGGCACCCTGGGCCGGCCTCCTGGCCCCGCCCCCGGAGACCTGGTTCCACGCCGCCCGGCTGCTGGCCCACCGCGCAGCGGCCGTGGGCCTGGCCCGGGACCTCCTGGCCCTCGATCCGGACGGCAGCGACGCCGAGTCCCCCTTCTTCGAGCTGGACCATGTCGTCCGCAGCCTTGCCGAGGCGCCGGGGGACCCCGCGGCCCGGAACGCCTGGGAGGAGACTCTGTCCGCCTGCCGCGCCACCCTGGATCGGGCCCATGCGCGCCTGGACGAGCGGGGCGTCTCCACCGACCTCATCTTCCGGATGGAGCTGGCGGAGGCTCAGCTGGCCCGCATGGACCGCCTCCTGGGGTTCGCCCTGGGCCGGGGCGAGGGCCGCGCCTTCGCTGCGGAGCTGGTGCAGGGCTGCGCCCGGCAGCACGACCTCGGCGCCCTCCTGCGGACCACCGTCAAGCGCCTGGCCCGCAAGGTGGTGGAGCACACCGGCGAGACCGGCGAACACTACATCGCCCGGAACCGCGCCGAATGGTGGGCCATGGGCCGCTCCGCCGCCGGCGGCGGCCTGCTCACCGCCGGCACCGCCCTGGTCAAGTTCGGCCTCTTCGCCCTCCCGCTTGCCCCGCTGATGCTGGGGCTGGGCGTGTCCGGGAACTACGCCATCAGCTTCATCGCCATGCAGCTCCTCGGCTTCAGCCTCGCCTCCAAGCAGCCGGCCATGACCGCGGCGGCCCTGGCCCGCGCGCTGGAGGAGGACAACGGCCGGGAGGCGGAGATCGAGGCGGTGGCCGCCATCACCCGAACCCAGGTCATGGCCGCCCTCGGCAATGTGCTCGTCGCGATCCCCGCGGCCGTAGGCATCTGCCTGCTCTGGCGTTGGGCCACCGGACACGCGCCCCTCGGCCCGGAGACGGCCCTCCACGGCCTGGAGATGAACGACCCCAGGCACGTGGGCACCTGGGCCTTCGCGGCCGTCACGGGGGTGATCCTCTGGCTGTCCAGCCTCGCCGCGGGGTGGACCGCCAACTGGAGCGCCTACCGGGGCCTGCCCGAGGCCCTGGCCCGGAACCACCGGCTGAGGGCCTGGTTCGGCCCCGCCGCCGCCGACGCCCTGGCCCGCTTCGTCCGCCGCCAGCTTCCGGGCATGGCGGGCTACGTGGCCCTGGGCCTCCTCCTCGGCTTCGTCCCCCTGGCCGCCGCCTTCGCGGGCATCCACCTGGAGGTGCGCCACGTCACCCTCCAGGCCGCCTCCCTGGGCCTCGGCGCGGCCAGCCTCCTCCTCCACCAGGGCGCCCATCCCTGGGGGGAACTGGCCTGGGGCCTCCTGGGCATCGGCCTCATCGGCGTCCTCAACTTCACCGTCTCCTTCGCCCTCGCCCTCTGGACCGCCATCCGTGCCCGGGACCTCGACGGCCGCGCCGCCCGCCACCTCTGGATCCAGATCCTCAAGGCCTTCAACCGGCAGCCCGGCCGCTTCCTGGGGCCCCCCCCGAAGGCGTAGGCTGGAGTCCCCTTCCCCGGAGAACCCCATGCGCACCCGGCTGGTCCGTTCCCTTCTCTGCGCCGCCCTCGCCCTCCCGCTGGCCGCCCAGGCCCCCGCGCCTGCCAAGCCCGCTCCCGTGCGCCTCAAGCCCTGGCGCGTGAGCCCGGCCTGCACCATCACGCAGGACGTGGGCATCGACCAGATCAAGCTCAGCTTCTCCCGCCCGGCCGTAAAGGGCCGGAAGATCTGGGGCGGATTGGTGCCCTACGGCGAGGTCTGGCGGGCCGGCGCCAACGCCGCCACCGTCCTCACCCTCAGCCACGACGCCAAGGTGGCCGGAAAGGACGTGCCCGCCGGCAGCTACGCCTTCTTCGCCATCCCCGGCGAGAAGCAGTGGACCCTCATCCTGAACCGGAAGGCCGACCAGTGGGGCGCCTACGACTACAAGGCCGCCGACGACCAGCTCCGCTGGGAGGCCACGCCCAGCCAGGGCCCCTACGAGGAATGGCTGGACTACCGCCTCCGCCCCACGGCGCCCGGCATCGTGGAGGTGGAGCTGGCCTGGGAGCACCTCCGCGTGGCCTTCCCCGTGGCCATGGACGTGAAGGCCGCCTACTGGGCCCAGCTGGAGGACACCCTGAAGCGGGCGCCAGAAACGGATTGGGTGCCCTGGTACCAGGCTGCAGCCTACTGCCAGTCCCAGGGCATCGAGCCCCGGAAGGCCCAGGCCTGGATCGAGACGAGCCTCAAGGCCGGCGAGAGCTTCTGGAACCACGAGACCGCCGCCCGGATCTACCGGGACGCGAAGCGGATGCCAGAGGCCCTCGCCCACCTGCAGAAGGCCATCGACCTCTCCCGGGGCAAGGCCCCGAAGGAATACACGGAGAACCTGGAGAAGGAGCTGGCGGACTGGAAGGCTGCCAAGTAGCGGCCCGGCAGGCGCGGGGGGCCACGCTCAGTCGGGGGCTCCGGGCTCAGCCCCCTGGCGGGACCTTTTCGAGGCGAAGAACCGCTGAACCTTCTTCACCAGATCCTCGGGACCGATGGGTTTCAGCACGTAGGCCGCCAGGTTCCACCGGCTGAGCCGGGCCACCAGCTCCGCCTCGCGGTGGGCGCTGAGCACGATGACGGGGAGGTCGCGGAGCGCGGCATCCTCGCGGAGGGCCCGGATCAGGCTCTCCCCGTTGCAGGCCGGCATCTCGTAGTCGGTGATGACCAGGGCGGGACGGGAGGCGTGGATGGCCGCCAGCACGTCGTAGAGCGAACCCGGTTCCACCTCGCCCACCTCGTATCCGGCCTCCTGGAGGTGGATGCGGACGAAGGCGCGGATGTAGCTGCTGTCATCGATGACGAGGATGTCCAGGGGAACTCCTGCGAGGCGTTAGACGACCCACTCATCGGCTGCTTCGAGCGATTCCTCAAGGAACGCGAAGATCACACCCCCGTGCGCGCCACCCCCCAGATGACCTTGTGCAGCTGAAGCTGGACGCGGACCGGCAGGCCATCGGCCACCACCCGCTCCGCCAGCCAGGCGGGATCGAGGCCTCCCCACACCGGGCTGAAGAGCACTTCCACCCGGTCCCAGATCCCCCGCTCGGCGCACCAGGCCCGGGCCCATTCGTAGTCGGCGGCGTCGCAGAGGACGAACTTCAGCTCGTCCTGCCCCGGCACCAGGTGGTCCAGATTGGACTCCAGCCAGCGGTGGCCCTCGCCGCTGCCGGGGGTCTTGCGGTCCACGATCTTCACCACCTCCCGGGGCACCGGGGCCAGGTCGTGGCTGCCGGCGGTCTCCAGCGCCACCTCGTGGCCCAGGCCCAACAGGGCCCGCAGCAGGTCCGGGGCCCCCGGATGGGCCAGGGGCTCGCCGCCGGTGACCTCCACGAAGGGGGCCGAGGGACCCTTCCGCGGCGGCCCGAGCCGCTGCCGGACCTCCGCCACCAGCTCGTCCAGCTCCCGCATCGTCCCGTCGTAGAAGGCGTACTCGGTGTCGCAGTACGAGCAGCGCAGAGGGCAGCCCGTGAGCCGGAGGAAGAGGCAGGGCCGCCCTGCCCGGGCGCCCTCCCCCTGGATGCTGTGGAAGACCTCGTTGACCTTGAACTTCATGCGGATCCGCCCTTTCTCCCCGATTCTCCCACGACGCTTCCCGAGGCCGCGGTTCCCGTGGGAGCATCGTCTCTTTTCCGGGAGTTCCATGCCCCTCCGCCGCCTTCTGTGCCTTCCGGTCCTTGCCGCTCTCCTCGGCCCCCTGGCCGCCCAGGCCCCGGAGCCGCCGAACCCGGTCACGGCCCGCTACACCAAGCGCGAGGTCTACATTCCCATGCGGGATGGCGTGAGGCTCTTCACCTCCATCTACCTGCCGAAGGACTCGAGCCGGCCCCACCCCATCCTCCTGCAGCGCACGCCCTATGGTGTGGGCCCCTACGGCGAGGACGCCTACCGCCGGGGCGTGGGCCCCTCCCCCGCCTTCGCGGACCAGGACTACATCGTGGCCTACCAGGACGTGCGGGGCCGCTTCATGAGCGAGGGCACCTTCGTGGACGCCAGGCCCGCCCGGACGCCGGGGGATCCCAAGGCCGCTGATGAAGCCACAGACACCTACGACACCATCGACTGGCTGGTGAAGCACCTGCCGGACAACAACGGGAAGGTGGGCATGTGGGGCATCAGCTACCCGGGCCACTACGTCGCCCAGGGCATGCTCTGCGGCCACCCGGCCCTGAAGGCCGTGTCGCCGCAGGCGCCCATGATCGACCTCTGGGAGGGCGACGACAGCTACCACCGGGGGGCCTTCCAGCTCGCGGCCAACTTCGGGTTCTTCCTCTTCTTCCACAGCCGCCACGACGCCCCCTCGCCCGACCGCCCGGATGTCACGGAGGTGGGCACGCCCGACGGCTACCGCTGGTACCTGGAGGCGGGCCCGGTGGCGGGCCTCGAGGCCAAGGTGAAGCAGGCCTCCGAGGGCATCTGGGAGGAGTACATCCGGCACACCACCTACGACGCCTACTGGCAGGCCCGCGACCTCCGCCCCCGGCTCCGGGACGTGAAACCCGCCGTGCTGACCGTGGGCGGCTGGTTCGACGCCGAGGACCTCTTCGGCGCCCTGGCCTGCGCCCGCACCCTGACGGAGAAGAGCCCCGCGACGGACAGCCACCTGGTGATGGGCCCCTGGACCCATGGCCAGTGGGCGAGCGGGGACGGCAGCCGCATCGGCACCGCGGAGTTCGGATCGAAGACCGCCGCCTGGTTCGAGCAGGACGTGGAACTGCCCTTCTTCAACCACTTCCTGAAGGACGTCCCCGGCCCCGCCCTGCCCAAGGCCACGGTCTTCGAAACCGGGAGCAACCGGTGGCGCACCTTCGACGCCTGGCCCCCGAAGCAGGCGAAGCCCCTGAGCTTCTACCTGGAGTCCCAGGGCCGCATCAGCTTCACCCGACCCGGGGCCACAGACGGCTTCGACGCCTTCGTGAGCGACCCCGCCAGGCCCGTGCCCTACACCCAGGACATCAGCTTCGACTACTCGGCCCCGTACATGGTCGAGGACCAGCGCTTCGCGGCCCGCCG
>DASVZU010000207.1:0-1944 GCA_036391515.1 Holophagaceae bacterium | reverse complement strand
ATGCCCCGCATCCTCGGCCAGCCCGTCCCCGCCCTGTTCCCGGCCGCCGGCCCCGTCCGGGTGATGCTCTTCGGCGAGGCGCCGGGCCCCCGGGGCGCCGACCAGTCTGGCATCCCCTTTTGGGGCGATGGGGCCGGGATTGCCGTCTACCGGGCCCTGGCCGCGGCCGGCCTGGCGGAGGTGCCGGCCCCCGCCTGGGACGACTGGGATGGGGCCCGGCTGAAGGCCCGAGGCCTCTTCCCCCGGCTGCAGGGAGCCGCCCTCAGCAACGCCTGGCCCGCCTGCCCCACGAACGACGGCGAGCGCTTCCGGGCCCCCTCGGACCGGGAGCTGCGGAGCCGGGCCAACCTCGACCGCCTGGCCGGCGAACTGACCCGGGCGGCCGCGGGCCGGACCGCCCCCCTGCCTGTCCTGGCCTTCGGCACCCGGCCCCGCTGGATACTGGAACGCCTGCCAGACCTCGCGGAGGGCGTCCCGCCCTTCGACCTGCATCCCCTGCCCCACCCCAGCGCCCAGGGCCTCCTCCAGGCCGCGCCCAACAAGGGCAAGGGCCTGCGCCTGGACAGCCTCCGCGCCGCCTGGGAAACCCGGCTGCGGGAACTGCTGGAGAAGGCCTGAGCCTCAGGCCGGGGCTTCCAGCCCGAGGGCGAGCCCCTGACCCACGCCCACGCAGAGGCTCACGAGGGCGCGGCGGGCGCCCCGGCGGGCCAGCTCGTGCACCGCGGTCCCGCACAGGCGCGCCCCGCTGGCTCCGAGCGGGTGCCCCAGGGCGATGGCCCCCCCGTTGGGGTTCACGAAGTCCGCGTCGTCCGGCAGGCCCAGCTCCCGCGTGCAGGCCAGCACCTGGGCCGCGAAGGCCTCGTTGAGCTCCAGGAGGTCCACCTCCGCCAGGGTGAGGCCCTGGCGCTCCAGCAGCTTCCGGATGGCAGGCACGGGGCCGATCCCCATGATCCTCGGGGGCACACCGGCGCTGGCCATGCCGGTGACGCGGGCCAGGGGCGTCAGGCCGTGGCGGCGCACTGCGCCGTCGGAGGCCAGCAGCAGGAGGGCCGCGCCGTCATTGATACCCGAGGCATTGCCGGCCGTGATGGAGGTGCCCTCGCCCAGCAGGGGCTTCAGCGAGGCCAGCTGTTCCGCGGTGGTGGCGGGCCGGGGATGCTCATCCTGATCGACGGCGCGGAGCGCCTTCCCCTCCCGCACCGTCACGGGGACGATCTCCTCCGCCAGCCGGCCGTCGGCGCGGGCGGCCTCGGCGCGGGCCTGGCTCCGCAGGGCGTAGCGGTCCTGGTCCTCCCGGGCGATGCCTCGCTCCCGGGCCAGGTTCTCCGCGGTCTCTGCGTTCGATTCGATCCCGTGCCGCGCCTTCATGACTGGGTTCACGAGCCGCCAGCCGAGGGTGGTGTCCTCCAGCTTCTGGTCCCGCGCGAAGGCCCCGGCGGCCTTGCCCACCACATAGGGGGCCCGGGACATGCTCTCCACCCCGCCCGCCAGCACGAGGTCGGCCTCTCCCGCCAGGATGGCGCGGGCGCCCTGGCCCACCGCCTCCAGGCCCGAGGCGCAGAGCCGGTTGACCGTGACGCCCGGCACCGAGGCGGGCAAGTCTGTCAGCAGCAGGGCCATGCGCGCCACGTTGCGGTTGTCCTCGCCCGCCTGGTTGGCGCAGCCGAGGATCACCTCGTCGGCGGCCGCCCAGTCCACCGACGGATGCCGGGTCATCAGGGCCGTGATCAGGCCGGCGGCCAGGTCGTCGGGCCGCAGGCCCGACAGGGCACCACCGTGCTTGCCGAAGGGGGTCCTCAGGGAAGCGCAGATCCAGGCATTCATGTCAGCTCCGGTGGGACGCGCGGTGGAAGGCGATGGCGGATTCGATGGCCTCCTGGGCGGCCAGCAGGGCCGGAAGCACCTCTTTCCGGGCCCGCTCGGCCACCCCCTCCCGGTGGGCCA
>DASVZU010000206.1:0-2451 GCA_036391515.1 Holophagaceae bacterium | reverse complement strand
GGATCCAGTGCATTTCGCGGCCCTTGGTCACCTGCTCGGGGCCCACGACGGCGATGTTGTTCTCGGACTGGCAGGCCACGGAGCAGCCGGCGCAGCCCACGCAGGCGGAGAGGTCGATGACCATGCCCCACTTGTGCTCGGGGAACTGCTGGTCTGGGTAGAGGGTGACCAGCTCCGGCCCCTTCTTCCGGTCGGCGGCTTCCTTGGCGTACTCCGCCAAGGTCCAGGACTGGACGATCTCGCGGCCATCCAGGCGGTGGTGGGCCTGGGTCCGGGAGAGCGGCTTGCTTCCGCCCGCGCCGGTCAGGCGCACGCCGGTGCGCAGGTGCGGCGCAGAGGTTCCGGCGGCCACGAGTGGGAAGGCGTTGACGCCCTTGCCCATCGCCACCTCGCCGGTGGTGCGGCCGTAGCCCAGGGCCAAGGCGACGACGCCCTTGGCCTGGCCGGGCTGGAGCACCACGGGAAGGCGCAGGGTCGCGCCGTTCACGCCGAGGTCCACCAGGTCGCCATCCCGGAAGCCCAGCTTCTGGGCGTCGGAGACGGAGAGGATCAACGGGTTGTCCCAGGTCATCTTGGTGACCGGGTCCGGCGTCTCCTGAAGCCATCCGATGTTGGCGTAGCGGCCGTCGTGGGTGGCGAAGCCGGGGTGGAGGAAGAGCTCCAGGCCGTCGGCCTTGGCGGAGAACGCGGCCTTCGTGGCGGCGGCGACCTCGGTCCCCTTGAAGGCGGGGCTGGCCGGGGCCTGGCCGTCCTTCACCAGGCCATCGTGGAGGGCCACTTCGAAGTAGCGCTCGAAGGACACGGCGCTGCCGGTGGGATAGACCGCCTTCTGCCAGCGGGTCTTCACGTAGCTGTGGTAGTCGGCCGGCGCGGAGGCGCCGAGGCCGCGTAGCATGGCCAGGAGGATGTCCTCGCCCTGGCGGGTGTCGTACAGGGCGCCGATGGTGGGCTGCTGGAGCACGACGAGGTTGCCGTCCTCGTAGTCGTTCCAGGACTCCAGCCAGTGGTTCTCGGGGAGCTGAAGCTGGCACTGGGCGGACGTCTCGTCTTCGGCCAGGCCGATCCAGGCGCGGAACGGGGCCTTGGCCAGGGCGTCCTGGAAGGAGCGGGCCGCCGGGTAGGCGTAGCCGGGGTTCACATCCCAGAGGAAGGCGGCGGCGTAGTGGCCGGCGGCCAGGTTCTGGACGACCTGATCAAGCTCCTTCAGGGTGGCCAGGGCGTCCACGGGGCGGAGCTCCTGGGCCTGGGAGCCAAGCATGGCGTTCAGGAGGTGCGTGGCCTGATGGGCCTCGGCTGAGAGATCGGGGCCGCAAAGCACCAGGGCTTCGCGGCCGGCGGAAGCCAGATCCTTGACCAGGCGGTTCCAGGCCTCGGTGGAGATGTCCACGCCTTGGGGCACGCCGGCGGGCACGGCGGCCAGGTCGGCGCCGGCGGGCAGCGCGAGGCCGTGGCGGGTGTGCAGGTCCTTGGCCAGGGCGAAGGCCACGGCGGCCAGTTGGGTGGGCCGCACGGGGAACCGCTCGTCGGCGTTGCTGCCCGTGAGGCTCAGGGCCCCTTCGATCACCCAGAGGCGGTTCATGGGCTGGCCGGGCTCGCTCAGGCGCCGCTGGGCGCCGAAGGCGGCCATGGCCTGGGGATCCTCGCCGTTGAGGAAGTCGGCCGCCAGGGAGAGCACGACCTTGGCCTTCTCCAGGTGCGGCACGACCTGCACGTCGCGGTCGTAGGCGGCGCGGGCCCCTTCCAGGGCGCCATCGCCGATCGCCGGTTCCCAGGCCATGTGTTCGAGGGTGGGCAGCGCGGTCTTGAGGTCGGCCAGCAGGGCGCGACGGCTCGGGGAGGCCACGGCTCCCGTGAGGAGCAGGACGGGCTTCCCGGCGGCCTTGGCACCGGAGAGGGCCGCCTGGATCTGGCGGTCGGCCTCCGACCAGGACAGGCCCTTGCCCCCGGCCTTGGGAGCCCGGAGGCGGTCGGGGTCGTAGAGGCGCATGATGTCGGCCACCGTGCGGGGACTGGTCTTGCCCTTGAAGCCGGGATGCTCGTCATTGCCCGTGATGTGGATGGGGCGACCCTCGCGGGTCTTGACCAGCACGGAGTAGACCTTCCGGCCCTCCTGGCAGGCGCTGGCGTAGAAATTGGCCACGCCCGGGATCACCTCCAGGGGGCGGCGGGTATACGGAACGATGAGTCCCTGGCCCTTGCGGTCGCAGGCCACGGTGGCGGCCAGGGCGGCGGCGCCGCCGAGGAGGCCGAGGAAGCCGCGGCGGGAGAGCTCGGAGGGGGCCGGCAGGTCGGAGATGTCGACGGCGCCGGGCAGGAACTCGTCGTGGGCCGCGCGGCGGGCCTCGGGGGTCTCCACGCGCTCGTCCAGGGTGCGCCAGTGGCGCGGCGGCTCGACGGAAAGTTCGGGGGTGTCGGGAATTCGGGTCTTCATCGGCTCATCCACGGCGCTTG
>DASVZU010000205.1:0-6049 GCA_036391515.1 Holophagaceae bacterium | reverse complement strand
CATCGTGCACGCCGCCGTGAAGGTGGCGAAGGAGCTGGGCAAGGGCAAGACCGTGGTGGCCGTGCTCTGCGACACCGGCGAACGCTACCTGAGCCATCCCCTCTACGCGGAGATGGACCTGGCGGAGGCGGTCCGCTGAGCCGGCTGGTCCCCGCCGTCCCGCAGGGTCCCAGCTGCCCCGTCGCCCCCAGCCTGGTGGACGAGGCCGCGGGGCGGCTCGGCGCCCTGCTGTCCATGGGCCTGGTCCTCCTCGCGGCCTGGGAGGGCTGGGGCGCGCTCGCCCTGGCGCTGGCCGCCGACTTTGCCCTCCGCGCCGCCGGGTGGCCGGACCTCAGTCCCGTCGCCCGCGCCGCGGTGCTGGCGCGCCGGCTGTCGGGGCTGGCCCCCCGGCCGGTCAACGCCGGCCCCAAGCGCTTTGCCGCCTCCGTGGGCTGCCTGTTCTCCCTGGGGACGGCGCTGGCGCTGCTGGCCGGTGCCCGCGCCTTGGGCCTCGGCCTGGCGGCCATCCTGGCGGCCTGCGCGGGCCTGGAGGCGGCCTTTGGCTTCTGCCTGGCCTGCCGCCTCCATCCCTGGCTGGTGCGGGCCTATCCTGGGAGGCGCCACCCGGGAATCCCATGAGACCAGTTGCCCTATACCTCGCCGCCACGCTGCTCGGAGCCGGGACTCCCGCCCCGGAAAAGGCCACGGCCTTCGAGCGGGCCGTGGTCCAGGAGATGAGCGACGCCCGCGTGGCGCCGAAAGCCTACGCGGAGCACCTGAAGGCACTGCGGAGCCAGTTCGAGGGCACCCTCTGGCGGGTTCCTGGACGGGTGCCGCTCCGCACCGAGGAGGGCGTGGCGGCCCTGGACGAGGCCATCCGTTTCCTGGAGACCACCCGGCCCGCGGGCCCCCTGCGCTTCAACGAGGGGCTGGCCCGGGCGGCCCGGGAGCACGCCCGGTATCTCGGGCCCCGCGGACTGCTCAGCCACCAGGGGGCGGATGGCAGCGGGCCCGCGGCCCGGCTCGACCGCCTGGGTCGCTGGCAGTCGCTCGTGGCGGAGAACATCAGCACCGGCGAGGACGACCCCCGCATGGTGGTGGTCCAGCTGCTGGTTGACGACGGCGTGCCCAGCCGCGGCCACCGCAGGAACCTCTTCAACGCGGACCTCCACCAGGCGGGCGCCGGCGAGGCGCCCCACGCGGCCTACGGAACGGTCTGCGTCATCGACTACGCCGACGGCTTCGTGGCGGATCGCTGAGCCCGCCGGTTTCCTGCTAGCCTGGGCCCACCCCACGTGGAGATGGCATGGGCTTCCTGGCGATGCTGGGCGCGCCGGCGCGCCGGTTCCTGGTGTTCCTGGGCGACCAGGCCCACCTGGTGCTGCAGACCCTGCGCTACGCCCTGACCCTGCGCCTGGACCAGCTGCCGGTGGTGGGTTCCCAGGCCCGGCTCCAGATCCGCTTCACGGGGCTCGACGCGCTGCTGCTGGTCTGCGGCACGGCGCTGCTGCTGGGGGGCGTCACGCTCATCCAGGCCTTCAGCCAGCTCTCCGGCCTGGGGGCGGAGAACTACATCGGACTGCTCATGGTCCTCATCATCGTCCGCGAGCTGGGCCCCCTGCTCACGGCGGTGCTGGTCATCGGCCGCAGCGCCACGGCCATCGCCGCGGAGCTGGGCACCATGCAGCTGAACGGCGAGGTGGACGCCCTGGCGGCCCACGGCGTGAACCCCTACCAGTACCTGCTCCTGCCCCGCTGGCTGGGCGTGTCCATCTCCGTCTTCGCCCTGATGGTGTTCTTCGACGCCTCGGCCCTGGCCGGGGGGCTCCTGGTGGCGCGGCTCAAGCATGGCGTGACCCTGGGCTTCTTCATGGATTCGGTGCGGGACGCCCTCATGAACCGGGACCTGGTCGCCACCCTGCTCAAGGTGGCCCTCTTCAGCGGGGCCATCACCTTCCACGCCTGCCACTACGGCCTGGGCATCCGCCGCAGCCAGACGGAGATACCCCAGGCCGTCACCAAGACCGTCGTCTCCGCCCTGGTGGCGGTCTTCCTGCTGGATGGTCTCGTGACCGCCTTCTTCTATTTCTGACCATGCTCCTCGTCGACGATCTCGCCCTCGATGCCCCGGATGGACGCCCCCTCTTCGCGGGGCTCCACCTCTCCGTTGAGCCCGGGGAGAACCTTCTGGTGCTCGGGCCGGGCGGTTGCGGCAAGAGCCAGCTCCTCCGGGCGCTCGCGGGCACCCTCCGGCCTCGCACCGGGCGGGTCCGCATCGGGGAGGTGGAGGTCTGGCCCGGGGAGGGAGCCTTCTCCCTGGCGGGAAGGGTCCGCCTCGGCTTCGTCTTCGCCCAGGGGGGCCTGCTCTCCAACCAGACCCTGCGGGACAACGTGATGCTTCCGCTCCGCTTCGCCGGCGTGGCCGAAGCCGAGGCGGCGGCCTGCGCGGACCGCGCCCTGGCGCGTTTCGGGCTCGCGGGGGTGGCGGATCGCCGCCCCCATGCCGTGAGTGCCGGGGACCGGAAACTGGGCGGCTTCGCCCGTGTCGTGGCCCTCGATCCGGCGCTGCTCCTCCTGGACGACCCACTGGAAGGCGTGGAAGCCGGGGACCGCGCCACCGTGCTGGATCTGATCCGGGACTGGGCGATGGACCCGGCGCGGACCCTCCTCCTGGCGCTGGAGGAACCTGGCCCGTTCGCGAGCCTTCCCGCACGGCGGCTGCACCTCGCACCGGGTGGCGCCACCCCTTCCGATCCGGAGCTGCCATGAACTTCGACAAGCAGGATGTCCGGCTCGGCGCCTTCGTCCTCGCGGCCCTGGGGCTGTTCCTGGGCCTGCTGGCCTTCAAGAACGCCCGCGCTGTGGTGGAGAAGACCTACCCGCTGGTGGTGCGCCTGGACAGCATGGAGGGCCTGGCGCCCGGCGGCGACGTGGAGCTCAAGGGGTATCGCGTGGGCGCCGTGGACCGGGTGGAGATGCGGCAGGAGGGCGTGGACTACCACTTCCTGGCCACCCTCTCCATCCGCCACGATATCCGGCTGTGGCGGGGCACCCGGGCCGTGGTGGCCTCCAAGGGCCTCGGCAGCACCTTCCTTGACCTCCAGCTTCCGGACCCGGCGGAGCGCACGGTGACCCTGGCTCCCGGCGACCAGATCCCCGGCGACCAGGGTGTGTCCCTCGGCAGCGTGCTGGAGAAGGCGGACCGTCTGCTGGATACGCTCAACGCCAGCGTGGGTGCCCTTCGCGACCGCCTGCGGACCCACGGCCTGGGCGATGTGCTGGACCACCCCTCGGTGAAGCAGGCGCTCCAGTCGCTGAACGGCGCCCTGCGGGAATTCCAGGCCCTCGCGCAGGAGGGCCGCGGGCTCGTGGGCCACGCGGACCGGAGCATGGGCGAGGCGGACAAGGCCCTGGCGGACCTGGAGAAGAGCCTGGCCATCACCCGCGGGCTGCTGGAATCGCGGCGACCGGAACTGGACCGCATCTTGGTGAGCCTTGCCTCCACGCTGCAGCAGGCGGACGCCCTGCTGTCCCGCTTCCGAACCGAGGACCAGCCCGAACTGGAGGCCAGCCTCAAGACCCTGCGCCGCTCGCTGGATTCTGTGGAGGAGCTGCTGCAGATCCTCAAGCAGAAGCCCAGCCGGGCCATGTGGGGCACGCCCAGCGAGGCCGAGCGCGAGCGGGCCCGGAAGGCGGTGGAGGCCGCAAAACGGGCGTCGGATCCGAAATAGCTGGATTCTGGAAGGATCGGCTCCCGCCGCGCTGGTCTGGTCTTTGCGACCTTGAATCATCCTCAAATCGCCCCATGCTGAGGGCCTGTTTCCGGGGGACCCCGCGACGCGCGAGGGCCTCGCGGGTATTCCCTCTGCGCCTCCGGCCTCCCGGAGGCTCGGCCCCCGTGGCCGGAGGCGCCTGTCCAGAAGGAGGTCGCATGGGTAGCACCGCAACCATCCACAACGGGGTGAACGTGGAGGACCTGAACGCCATGGTGGCCCAGGTGAAGGCGAAGCCGGACCTCGGCCGCTTCACCTTCCGCTCACGAGCCAAATGGATCAACCGGGCCCATTCCCAGAGCACGTTCGATTCCCTTTACGGGGCGGGACAGGAACACAAGCGGGCCGCGCCCCTTTTCATGGAGGGCGATGAACCCGCGGCCCTCCTGGGCACCGACCTGGCCCCCAACGCGGGCGAGGCCGCCCTCCACGCCCTGAGTTCGTGCCTCAGTGTGACCTACGCCTTTTCGGCCGCGGCCATGGGGATCGACATCACCAGCCTCAGCTTCGACCTGGAGACCGATACCGACCTTCGGGGCTTCCTCGAACTGGAGAAGGGCGTCCGCCCCGGGCTGTCCCAGATCCGCGTGAAGGTGAACCTCGCCTGCAATGGGACCCCCGAACAGGTGAAGGCCCTGCACGAGCAGGTGCGGCGGACCTCGCCGATCTACGACACCTTCCGGAACCCCGTGGACATCAAGATGACCACCTGACCCTCGCGGCGGAGCTCGCGCCGCCCCAGCCCCTGGCCGGTGCCGGGCTGCGCGGGCTCCGCCGCGGACCCTACAGGCGGTCCAGGCCCTCCTGGCCGAAGTTCACTTTCCACACCAGGGGCTCGTAGGTGGCCAGGCCCTGCTGGAAGAAGGGATCGCCGTCCCGGATGGCATCCAGGTCCGCCAGGGGGTTCGCATCGGATACGCGGAAGAGGACGACGCCGCCGTTCCGGGGGTCCATGGGGCCCGAGGCCAGCAGGATTCCCTGGGCCTGCAGTGTGCGCAGGTAGGCCCGGTGGGCCTCCGTGGCCGCCTCGATCTCGGCGATGGGGCGACGGTAGCGGACGATCATCAGGGCGTACATCTTGGCCTCCTCGGGCTCAGTCCCGCACGATGCGGGTGCCCACGGTCTCGGGATCCTCGACAGCCAGGGCCTCGGCGGTGGTGATGAGCACCTCGTGGCCGCCCGCGTCCAGGTAGGCCAGGGCGCTCTCGATCTTGGGGCCCATGCTGCCGGGGGGGAACTGGCCCTCGGCTAGGTGCTTCCGGGCCTCGCTGGCGGTGAGGCGGTCCACCCAGCGCTGGGTGGGCTTGCCGAAGTCGAGGGCGACCTTGGCCACGCCCGTCAGGATGATGAAGAGGTCGGCCTCGAGCTGGGCGGCCAGCAGGGCGCTGAGGCGGTCCTTGTCGATGACCGCCTCCACGCCCACCAGGAAGCCGCTGGCGTCGCGGATCACCGGGATGCCGCCGCCGCCCCCGGCGATGACGCTGTGGCCGTGCTGCAGCAGCGTCTTGATGGCGTCCAGCTGGACGATCTCCAGGGGCTTGGGCGAAGGCACCACCTTGCGCCAGCCGCGGCCGGCGTCCTCCTTCATCTTCCAGCGCTTGGAGCGCATCAGCTCCAGGGCCCGGAACTCGGGATAGAAGGGACCCACGGGCTTGGTGGGGTCCTGGAAGCCCTTGTCCTCCTTGTCCACCACCACCTCGGTGAGCACGGAGGTCACCGGCGCCT
This sequence comes from Holophagaceae bacterium, assembly GCA_036391515.1. Lineage (GTDB taxonomy): Bacteria > Acidobacteriota > Holophagae > Holophagales > Holophagaceae > Geothrix. Next base: position 572 of record DASVZU010000205.1, on the reverse strand, counting down.
CGATCTTCATGAATCGCAGGCGATTGATGAGCATGCGCTCCAGCATGTAGCCCATGGAACCCTGGGTCATGGCCCCGCAGATGTCCAGGCTGTAGGAGGGGATCTGGCTGGAACCGGCCTCCTGCTGGATGAGGAGGTTGCCCACCTGGGGGCCGTTGCCGTGGACCACACAGAGGGCGTAGCCCTCGGACACCACGTGGGCCAGCATCTCCGCCGTCTCCCGGGCGTTCTCCAGCTGCTCCTCCTGGAGCCCGCGCTCTTTCTCTTTAAGCAGCGCGTTGCCGCCAATGGCGAGGAGGGCGATTTTTCGGGCCATGAGGGGCACCTGGAAAAAGGGGAAGTCTACCTGAAGGTCGGGGGAATGCCAGTGATCCCCGGCAAAGCGGCAAAGGTCCCGGTTCAGGAGGGGCCCGGAAGCGGCTAGAATCGAGGGTTTACGGACGCCCTCCCATGCACATCCAGGAACTGATCCTCCGCCTTCAGCGGTTCTGGGCCGACCGGGGCTGCCTCATCGGCCAGCCTTACGATCTGGAAAAGGGCGCGGGCACCATGAACCCGCTCACCTTCTTCGG
>DASVZU010000204.1:0-4142 GCA_036391515.1 Holophagaceae bacterium | reverse complement strand
CCGGTGCGCCTGGCGCCCCGCTACCGGGGCCGGCTCACCCTCCTGAAGGACGAGCAGGGCGAGATCAAGTGCGTGTGCTGCCTGGCCTGCGAGAAGATCTGCCCCACGCAGGTCATCACCATCGAGAAGGGCAAGCTGGAGGGGCGCAAGATGCCCTACCCGGTGCGCTACGACTTCGAGATGGAGCGCTGCATCTTCTGCGAGTTCTGCGTGGAGAGCTGCGGCTTCGACTCCATCATCCTGAACCACCAGTTCGAACTCGCCACCTACAACCGCGAGGATTTCTCCCTCGGCATGGAAGGAGGCGGCCAGAACATGTTCGTCCCCTCGCCGGTGGGCAAGTACAGCGTGGCCGAGGACTGAACCGCCCCCTCACGGACTCGAAGGACACCCCATGGAACATCTACTCGAAACGCTCGGCCGGAACATGTTCGGGATCTTCGGGCTCATGGCCCTGGCAGGCGCCGCATTCATGGTGGCCGCCCGGAGCGCGGTCCACAGCGTCCTGGCCTTCCTCTTCGCCATGCTCAGCGTCGCCGGCTGCTTCCTCTCCCTGGAGGCGGAATTCCTTGGAGTGGCTCAGATCCTCGTCTATGCCGGCGGCATCGTCGTGCTCTTCCTGTTCGTGGTGATGCTTGTCGAGATCAGCAAGTTCAAGCAGAAGGCGAAAGTGGAGGTCTTCCAGACCCAGTCGCGGTTCGCGATCGTGGCCGTGCTCGCCGGCGTAGGGGCTTTCGCCGGGGTGTTCCGCAACGCCATCTTCGGGGTGTCCTCCCCGGAAGCCCTGGTGCTGCGTCCCGAGCTGGCCCGGGGGCTGGACGTGGCCAAGCAGAACGCGCAGGCCGTCAGCCGTGGCCTCTTCGCGGACTACCTGCTGCCCTTCGAAATCCTCAGCGTGATCCTCCTCGTCGCCCTGGTGGGCGCCGTGGTCCTGGCCAAGTCGGAGAGGGTGTGATGGTCAGCTTGAACTCGGTCCTCCTCATCTCCTTCGCCCTGTTCTCCATCGGCGTGGCCGGGGTGCTCATCCGGCGGAACGCCCTGGTGATCCTCATGTGCGTGGAGCTGATGCTCAACGCCGCCAACCTGAACTTCATCGCCTTCGCCCGGCACAGCGGCTCCGCCTCCGGCCAGGCCTTCGCGCTGCTGGTGATGGGTTTCGCGGCCGCCGAGGTCGCCATCGGGCTCGCGCTGGTGGTGGCCCTCTACCGCAGGCGGGACACCGTCCAGGTGGACGACATCAACCTGCTGAAGGGATGACGACCATGAGCCTCGCCATGATCACGGAGCCATCCGCCATGACCGCCGCATCCCACGCGGGCAGCCTCCTCTGGCTGATCCCCTTCCTGCCCTTCTTCGGCTTCCTCATCAACGGTCTTTCCGGCCGGAAGCTGCGGAACACCAAGGTCGTCGATTTCTTCGCCCTCGGCAGCGTGGGCCTGGCCTTCGTCCTCACCCTGGTCCATTTCGGGAAGCTGGTCGGGCTGCCCGCGGAGGAGCGCTCCATCCACCAGAGCCTCTGGACCTGGTTCGACGCGGGCGGCGCGCGCGTGCTGGGCGGCCTCTCCACCTACAAGATCGAATGGGCCTACAAGTTCGACGTCCTCAGCGGCTGCATGGCCCTGCTGGTGACCGGCGCGGGCTTCCTCATCCACCTCTTCAGCACCGGCTACATGGCCGAGGAGCGCAACGACGGCCGCTACTACCGGTTCATGGCCTACATGAACCTGTTCGTGTTCAGCATGCTCAACCTGGTCCTGGGCGCCAACATCCTGATGATGTTCCTGGGCTGGGAGGGCGTGGGCCTCTGCTCCTACCTGCTCATCGGCTTCTACTTCGACAAGGAGTTCGCGGCGGTCGCGGGCAAGAAGGCCTTCGTCACCAACCGCATCGGCGACTTCGGCTTCATGATCGGGTTCTTCCTGATCTTCATGGTCTTCGGCAGCCTGGACTACGACACGCTCATGGGCTCCGTGCGCGGCGTGATGGCCCTGCCGTCCATCACCCTCTTCGGCCATGCCGCCAGCCCCACCTGGTGGTTCAACCTCATCGGCTGCTGCCTCTTCGTGGGCGCCATGGGCAAGTCCGCGCAGATCCCCCTCTATGTCTGGCTGCCGGACGCCATGGCAGGTCCGACGCCCGTGAGCGCGCTCATCCACGCGGCCACGATGGTGACCAGCGGCCTCTACATGATCACCCGCCTGAACTTCATCTACGTCAACGCCCCCGTGGCGCTGGCGGTGGTGCTGGCCTTCGGCTCCCTCACGGCCTTCGTGGCGGCGACCATGGGCCTGGCCCAGTACGACATCAAGAAGGTGCTGGCCTACTCCACGGTGAGCCAGCTGGGCTTCATGTTCATGGGCATGGGGGCGGGAGCCTTCGCGGCCGGCATGTTCCACGTCTTCACCCACGCCTTCTTCAAGGCCAGCCTCTTCCTCGGCTCCGGCGCGGTCATCGCGGCCTGCCACCACGAGCAGGACATGCGGAACATGGGCGGCCTGAGAAAGCTCATGCCCATCACCTCGATGTCCATGATCCTCGCGACCTTCGCCATCGCGGGCATCTTCCCGTTCTCCGGATTCTTCTCCAAGGACGAGATCCTCTGGAAGGTCTTCGAGGGGTGGTACCACCACGGGCACTACGACGGCCCGGCGCTGAACCTCGTGGCCTGGATCCTGGGCATGCTGGGCGCCTTCTGCACCGCCTTCTACATGACCCGGCTCATCGCCATGACCTTCTACGGCAACTACCGCGGCGCGGGAGATGATCCCTACGGCCTCACGGTGCAGTCCGAGGCGCACCACGCCCATGACGACCACAGTCACGCCCACGGGCACGATGCCCACGCCCATGGCGAGAACCATGGCCATGAGCTGGACCAGGCCCACGACCACCACGTGGACGATCCCGAGGACCACGACTTCGTTCCCGGCCACCATCCCCACGAGGTGACCTGGCGCATGTGGCTGCCGGTGTCCATCCTCGCCGGCCTGGCGGTGGTGGGGGGCTTCCTCAACTACCCGGAGAGCCTCCATCGCGTCCTGCCCATCGTGCCCGCCGAGCTGTTCACCAAGTGGATCGAGCCGCTGCTCTACCAGGTGGCGCCTCCGGCCCACGGCGAGCATGTCCCGCCCGCCATCGAGTACGGCCTGATGGCCTGGGCCACCCTCGTGTGGGCTCCCGGCGCCATGCTGCTGGCCTGGTGGATCTACAAGGTGGATCCCAGCTGGAGCCGCGCCAAGGCCTTCGTGGCCCGCTTCCCGAATCTCTACCGCTGGGTGAACGCCAAGTACTACGTGGATGAGTTCTACGAGGCGGTCCTCATCGGTCCCTGCAAGCGCCTCTCCGCCCAGTTCTGGAGCTTCGACACCTGGGTGGTGGATGGCATGGTGAACGGCGCCGCCCGCTTCACGGTGCTCTGGGCCGACAGCATGCACTGGGTCGACCAGAAGATCGTGGACGGCCTGGTGAACGGCGTGGCCTGGCTCATCCACCAGGTGAGCCTGGTGTTCCGGCGGCTCCAGAGCGGCCGGGTCCAGCACTACGCCTTCGTCATGTTCCTCGGCTTCCTCGTCTTCGCATTCTGGAAATTCCTGGTCTAGGCCCACGCCCTTCTGGTTGGAGTCCCCATGTTCACCGCAAACACGACACTGATGCTGGTGGCGACCTTCCTGCCCTTCCTGGGCGCGCTGGTCCTGCTCCTGGTGCCCAAGGGCCAGCGCAAGGTCTTCGAGTACGGCTCCCTGGCCGTGATGATCGTCAGCTTCCTGCTGAGCCTGCCCTTCTGGTTCGGCTACGACCGCACCAGCGACGCGGTGCAGTGGTTCGCAGCCTGGACCTGGATCCCGTCCATCGGGGTCAAGTTCGCTGTGGGCATGGACGGCATCAGCCTCCTGCTATGGCTCCTGACCACCTTCATCGGCCCCATCGCCATCGCCTGCTCCTTCAGCTCCATCACGGAGCGGCACAAGGAGTACTACCTCTGGATGCTGGTGCTGCAGACCGCCATGCTGGGCGTCTTCATCACCCAGGACATGTTCCTCTTCTACCTGTTCTGGGAAGTGATGCTGGTGCCGATGTACTTCCTCATCGCCATCTGGGGCGGCCCGCAGAAGCTCTACGCCGCCATCAAGCTCTTCCTCTAC
>DASVZU010000203.1:0-2550 GCA_036391515.1 Holophagaceae bacterium | reverse complement strand
TCGAAGCGGCGCACGGCGAGGGTCACCATCTCCACCCGCGCGGCCCGGTAGCAGGCCTGCATGGTGGCGAAGTCCTGGTACTTGCCCGTGCCCAGCACGAGGCGGTTCTCGAAGGTCCTTCCGGCGATGACGAGGGACATGGCGCGCTCCAGGCCTCCAGTCTAGCGCCGGCGGGGATCCCGGCTCAGGGTGGGGTCATGCCCGGGCAGGCCAGATCCAGGGTTCCGGGCCCTGCGCCCCCTTGGTACCGGAGGCGGAAGGTCTGGAGTGCATGGGGATCCCGGCTCCGGATGAAGACCAGGCCCCGCACCACCTGGCCCGGGCGCAGGGTTCCGGGAGCCCATGCGGATTCGCGGAGGAAGGCCGCCAGGCGGCGGTTGCTCCGGGCCGCGACCAGGGCGTTCGGCACGCCGATGCAGGCGCCGACGATGGCCAGGGCCGAGAACGCGGCCTGGTCCGAAGGCCCGTAGGAGCCCTTGGTGGAGGCACCGGGAATGAGCATTCCGGGCGCCAGTGGGTACAAGAGGTAGGCCACCGCATGCTGTTTCACGAGGCTGGCCGCCGCTTCGGCCGGGATGAGGCTGACGTTGTCGGGGGGGTCCAGGCCCAGGACGTCCAGGTCGGAGCCGGAGCGGTTCTCCAGGACCAGGACGGCCACCCGCAGCCCGGCCCGCCGGGCCTTGGCCTCGTAGCGGGAGTTGTCGCCCCAGGGCTGGAGGGCCAGGGATCCCGCGAGGGGGCCGGTCGTGGCAGGCGCGGAAGGCAGGGCCAGGGCCACGGGCCGGTAGATGCGGGCGCAGGCGAAGGCGGTGGCCAGCGTGACCAGGAGGGCGAGGGGAAGCGGCTTCATGGAGGCCTCTTCGGAAGGCTGCCGTGGCTCAGGTGGGTTGTCGTCGGAGCGCACCGGGCAGGGCCCAGGCGAGCCCCAGGATGGCGCCCCAGAGGTGGGCCGCCGGCAGGGACTGCCAGCCTTCGGTCCGCACGAGGAAGCCGGAACCCAGCGCAACCTCGGCGGCCAGCTTGAGTCCAAGCCCGCCCAGCAGCAGAAGGCCCACGGTGGCGGATTCCCGGCGACAGGCGAGATGCAGGCCCGCCAGGGTCCAGAGGGCGCAGGCCAGGCCCGAGGCCCCCCGGTATTCGCCCCCACCGAGGCCCGGCAGGAGCACCAGGCTGAGGAGGGGCGCGGCCAGGAGAAGGGCCAGAGCCGCCCGCCGCCGTTCCGTGGGCGGCAGGAGGACCAGGGGCACCAGCAGGGCCACGGCGTTGGCCGCGGCGTGCTCCCAGTCGTAGTGGGCCAGGTGCCCCGTCCAGAGGCGCCAGGGCTCCCGGAGGGCGTCGGCGGTGAGCGACCAGGGGTCCATCAGGCCCGCCGCATCCGGAGGCCGGCGGCGAGAATCAGCAGGGCCGCAAGGGCTTCGGGCCAGCCCAGGGCGCCGCCGAAATTCTTCCCCCCGCTCTCGCGAAGGGAGACGCCCTTCCGGTCCATCACGTCCACGTCCCTGCGCTCGCCGGAGGCCACCTCGGCCTTGAAGGCGGCCACCTCGGCGTCGAGGTTCTTCGAGAGATCCGCCATGGCCAGCTCCAGGCCCTTCTGCGAGTGCTCGCGGAGCTGGACCTCGCGGTGGGCCCAGGTGGAGCTGCCCTTCACCTCGCTCTGGCCGGGGGCCCGGAGCAGGAAGGTGCGGGTGGGCACATCGTAGGCCGCGGCATCGATGAGGGTGCGCGTGTCATTGGCGTCCCCGGGCAGGACGTAGGCCCCCACGATGGACAGGTAGGTGAAGCTGTACCACCTGGGATCGGTGTACTGGATCTGGTCCACGCTCACCAGGGCCACCACGTCCACCCCGTACATCCGCGCCACCTGGTCCAGGTTGTCGAAGCCCCCGCCGGGCCGGAGGTAGGCGCTGGGGATCAGCTTGATCTCGCTCACCCAGGGCCGGTCCCTGAAGCTGCGGCGCACCACCTCCAGGAGCGGCTTCTCCTGCCCGGGGGCGAGGAGGTTCTGGACGCGCCAGTTGGCCGCGCCTCCCGGGACGAAGGCGATCCCGAGCTTCAGCGGCAGGTGGAGCCGGGCTCCGGCCGGATTCGGGGCGGGCGCGGCCTTCTGCTTCGGGTACAGGTAGTCCATGAGGCTGCTGCGGCGGACGTGGGTCTCGGGCGCATTGCAACCCGCGACGAGAAGGAGGGCGCCGACAAGGGCGGGCAGGAGGGCGCGGGACATGGGGGCTCCGGGCATCAGCGGGGGGAGGGGGTTTCGACGGCCTGCGCGCCGGGATCCCGCAGCCGGACATCGGTCCGGGCGCCCGTGGCCACGGCCTGCCGGAAGGCGGCGGCCTCGCGGTCGAGGGCGGCGGAGAGATCGGTCATGGCCAGGGCCAGGCTCTCCCGGGACTGCTGGCGGAAAGCATCCTCCCGGCCCGACCAGGTGGACGTGCCCTTGGCCGTGCCCACGCCCCCGGCCCGGAAGAGCAGCGTGCGGGAGGGCACATGGTAGACGGCGGCGTCCACCACCGTGGTGGTGTCGTTCTTGTCGCCCTTCACCATGTAGGC
>DASVZU010000202.1:0-7520 GCA_036391515.1 Holophagaceae bacterium | reverse complement strand
GGCGAGCAGGATTGCCCCGGGCTTCAGCAGGTCGGCCTCGTGGGTCCCGTCCGGCCGGGCCTGAGGGGCCTGGACCTTCAGCACGAAGTCGGCCTCCCCCAGGAGGGCCACCGCATCCGCCAGGACCTTGGCCCCCGCCGCTTCGTAGGCCGCGTCGGGAAAGCCGGCGGAGGCGCCGGCTCCGGCCTCCACGGCCACCTCGGCGCCGACCTGGGCCAGCTTCCGGCAGGCTTCGGGGTCCAGGGCGACGCGCCGCTCGCCCGCCCTCGTCTCCTTCGGAACAGCGATCTTCATGGTCCCCTCACGATCTCCGGGCTCCGGAAGGCCGGAACCGGGGCGCGTCACTGGCGGGTGGATCTCCAACCTTCCATGGCGGGTCTGCAGCTGTGCCGACACCATACACCGGCCCCGGGGCGCCCGCGATACCCTTCCTGGATGACCGACACGATCCCCGCCCCGGCCCCCCCTCGCTCCGGTCGGGGGATGGGCCTGTTCCTGGTGGCGGCCTCCGGCCTCTGCTTCGGGATGCTGCCCATCTTCAACCGGCAGGCGGCGGCCCTGGGCCTGGGCGTGCCCACCTTCCTGGCGGTGCGCTTCCTGGTGGCCGGGGGCGCCCTCTGGGCCTGGCTGGCGCTGCGGGGGCCGCGGGTCCGGCTGCAGCGCGCCCACGTGGCTGGCTTCGTGGGCATGGGCCTCCTCTACGTGGTGGAGAGCGGCCTCTACTTCGCCAGCTCCCGGCGCATTCCCGTGGCCCTCACGGCCCTGCTGCTCTACCTGTACCCTGTGCTGGTCTCCCTGTGGGAGTGGCTGGCGGGACGCCATCGGCTGGAGGGGCGGGACCGCGTGGCCCTGGTGGCCTCCCTCCTGGGGACGGCCCTGGCCGTGGGCTCGCCGGGGCGGGGGACGGATGCCCTGGGCCTCGCCATGGGGCTGGCCACGGCCTTCGGCTACACCGCCTACATGCTCCTGGGCGCCCGGCTGCAGAAGGGCGTGCCGGCCCTGGTGGCCAGCGCCTGGATCATGGGCACGGCGGGCCTCCTGTACCTGGCCCTGGCCCTGGCCACCCACCGCTGGGAGCCCGCCCTCGCCCTGAAGGCCTGGAAGCCGCTCCTGGGCCTAGCCGTAGTGGGCACGCTCCTGCCCATCCCCATGCTGCTGGCGGGCATGGCCCGCATCGGCGCGGCGCGGGCCTCGGTGGTAAGCACCCTGGAGCCCCTGGGGGCCTGCCTCTTCGGGGCGCTCTTCCTGGGCGAGTTCTTGCGGCCCTGGCAGTGGCTGGGGGCGGTCCTCATCCTGGGTGCGGTGATCCTGCTCTCGGCGGAACGCTCGGGGGAGGAGCCCCTCGCCGAGCGCTGACTACTTCCGGCGGGTGCGGGGCGCGGCGGGCACGGGCGGCAGGGGGATGGTCACCTCTGCCTCGGGGTCCCGGTGGGTTCCGAGGAAGCGGCGGGTCGCCACGGATTCCAGAAGGGCCTCGAAGCCGTCGGCGGGCAGGGGCCGCCCCAGGAGGAAGCCTTGGAGGCAGTCGCAGCCCAGCAGCTCCAGCATGTCGCGCTGGCCCTCGGTCTCCACGCCCTCGGCCACCACGGTGAGCTTCAGGCTGTGGGCCAATTGGATGACGGCCCGCACGATGGCCTCCGACGACATGTCCGGCGGCTCGGCCTGGAGGGCGGCGACGAAGGACTGATCCAGCTTCAGGGTGGTGATGGGCAGGCGCTGGAGGTAGCCGAGGGAGCTGTAGCCCGTGCCGAAGTCGTCGATGGCGATGCGCGTGCCGATCTCCCGCAGGCGGTGCAGGGGCTCCACGTCCTCGTGGCCCTGCCGCATGACCAGGCTCTCGGTGAGCTCCAGCTCCAGCCGCTCGGCGGCCAGGCCCGAGTCCTCCAGGGCCTTCACCACACAGGCATCCCAGTCGCCGTGGGCGAACTGGAGGGCCGAGACGTTCACGGCGAGGAGGAGGGGATCGGGCGTGGAGGCCTGCCAGAGGGCCATCTGCCGGCAGGATTCCCGCAGGGCCCACTCGCCGATGGGCAGGATGAGGCGATTCTCCTCGGCCAGGGGGATGAACTTCACGGGCGGCACGGGCCCCAGCAGGGGATGGTTCCAGCGCAGGAGGGCCTCGGCCCCGGCGAGCCGGCCGTCCATGAAGAACTGGGGCTGGTAGTACATCTGCAGCTCGCCGTTGCGGAGGGCGTCCCGCAGGCACTGCTCCAGCTCCTGGCGCTCCAGGGAGTTCTGGCTGAGGGTGGCGGTGAAGCACTCCAGGCGGCCGCCTCCCCGCTCCTTGGCGCGGTACATGGCGGATTCGGCGTGGGCCTGCAGGGACTCGGCATCCAGTCCGTCCGAGGGGAAGGCGCACACCCCGATGCTGGCGCTGAGGTTCACCTCGCGGGCACCCGCGAGGAAGGGCGCCTGGAGGGACTCCAGCAGTTTCTGCGCGGCCCGGGTGGCGCCCAGGGCGTCCTTCAGCTCCGGCAGCAGCACCATGAACCGGTCGCCCCCCATGCAGGCGAGCGTGTCCTCTTGGCGGAGGGCGCCCAGCAGGCGCCGCGCCACCTGGCGCAGCACCTCGTCCCCGCCGCTGTGGCCCAGCAGTTCGTTGACGCGCTTGAAGCGATCCAGGTCCAGGTGGAGGACACCCACCGAGCCGCGGTGCCGGTGGGCCTGGAGCAGGGCCTGGGTGAGGCGATCCGAGAAGCGGCGGTGGTTGGGCAGTCCCGTGAGGGAATCCAGCTGGTTCAGGTCCGACAGCCTCCGCTCCAGCTCGGCGATCCGGCCTTCCGCCTTCCGGAGGCGGCCCTCCGCATCGAGACGGTTGATCTCGCGCAGGAAGCCCTTGAGGTTCGGCCCGTCGGGGTTCGGCAATTCGGCTCCGGGAATCTGCAGCCAGGGTAAACCCCCCCGGGGGAACGGGCCAGTCGGAACGGTGCCGTGGCATGCTCATCACCTGGAGGTCCCCATGACCGGCCCCTTCGAAGCCCACGTCGCCACTGCGATTCTCGGCATGGATACCCTCTGGGGCGGGGACGTGATGAACCCCTCGGGTCTCGGCCGGTTCATCGCCGATTCCTGGTTCTCGGACGCTCCCCTGCCCGCCGCCTACACCCACCCGGCCGCGGCCCGGCTGCGGGAGACCGGCGGCGTGTCCGCGAAGTCCCCGGACCGGGCCGCCCTCGAGGCCTACCTCGGGGATGTGGATGTGCGCGGCGCCATCGCCGCCCTGGCCGAGGACGCGCAGGGGATGCCGGGTCTGCGGGGCCGCTATGTGGCGGGCCTTGCCCTCAGCTTCGAGGTGATGTGGGACCTGGCCATGGAGATGCTGGGGAAGGGCGCGCCGGTTCCCTACGAGCGCTGTGTGCGGGCTTCCACGGGGCAGCCGCCCTCCCCCTCGGACCCCTCCGGGAAGCGCCGCGCCGTGCGCGAGCTGCTGGCCGAAGCCGGGCATCCCTCCTCCGGCGATGCGGACCTCCTGGCCGCGGTGGACGCCTGGCGGGCCCTTCGGCGCGTGCCCATGGCCTCGGTGCGCTCCGTGGGCGCGGCCTACATCGCCCGCTACGCCGCCCTGGCCGAGCGCCACCTTCGCCCGCACCTGCCGGCGGAGCTGCGGGACGTGCCCATGGACAACATCGCGTTCCTGCCCATCAAGGATGCCTGGTTCTCCGGCTCCATGAACTACCTGGGCCGGGCCCGCCGCCCCAACGGGCGGCCCGAGTACGAGGCCACTTACGAGATCAACGCCTCCCTGGAGATCACCGTGCCCGAGTTCGAGCAGCTGGTGACCCACGAAGTGGTGCCCGGCCACGTCACCACCTTCGCCTTCCTCCAGGACCGCTACTGGCGCGGACAGGCAGGCTTCGAGGCCTCCGTGCTCACCATGAACACCCGCGCCGCCACCCTCTTCGAGGGCATCGCCAACAACGCCATCCTCATCGCGCACGGCGTCACCGAGGTGGACCAGGTGCCCGATCCGGACCTGCGCCTCGGCCTCCTGCTGGCCCTCCTCCAGGACGACGCCAAGAACCAGGCCTCGTACCTCCTGTGGCAGGAGGGGGCCCCCGAGGCGGAGGTGGCCTCGACCCTGAGGCGGGACTTCCTCGTGTCGGAGGAGCGCGCCGCGAAGTTCGCCGGCCCCTGGGGCCGCCATCCCCTCATGGGCCGCATGTATCTGCCCTGCTACCGTGCCGGCACGGATCTCGTGGCCCGCCTCCTGCGCACCCACCCGGCAGAGCGCCTGCTGCCCGTCCTCTACGGCTGTGCTGGCCTCGTGGATGCCACCACCATCGAGGAGGCCCTGGGGGGAGAAGCCTAGAGCACGAGGCTTCCGGTCCTCAGCCTGTGCACCAGCACATCCAGCGGGATGAAGAAGATGCGAAGGGCCCGATGGTATCTGCGGCGGTCGCCCCTCGACCGGAGTGCCCGCCGTTCCGTGCCGGTCTCCCGGCTGTAGTTGAGGGGGTCCTGCCAGGTACGTCGGTCCATCGTCCCTCCGCTCCTCCCGGAAATATAGGCTGAAGGAGGCGGGATTGCGGGGGAAAAAGGGCTGCGGGTCACGGGCCCGGAGGAGGTCCCAGGGATGCCCCCTGTTGGCAACGAGATGGGAAACCCTCGGGGCGGGTCTCCCGGGGGCCACCCAGCAGGCGGAGCGCGTGGGCCGTGACCTCGCGGGGGCTGATCGATTGCAGGGCCCAGCAGCCCCAGTCGCATTTCTCCTCGTACCCCCGGTCGGGTTGGAAGCGGCAGCCGACGCAGGGCTGGCGGGGCACGATGAAGGCATTCGAGGTCATCGAATAGTAGGCTTCCGGGATCTGCTGGGCCTGCAGCACGAGAGTCGGCGTGCCGAGGAGGCCCCCGACGTGGGCCAGGCCGCTGTCGCCGCTAATGATCAAGGCTGCATGGCGGCAGACGTTCGCCACCCATGTCGGCGTCTGGCCCCAGAAGTAGTCCACGCCCAGGGCCCTGCATCGCTCGGGCTGGCCCGGGGCGTCCAGGGCGATGACGGCAAAGCCGGCGGCGGTGAGGTCCCGACCCACCAGGCGCCAGTTGTGGGCCTCCCAGGTCCGGTTGATCCTTGTCGCGAACGGGGCGAGGACCACGTAGGGGCTCGGCAGGCCGGGCGGGTCGGCGAAGAGGCGGAGGTTGAGCGGGGGCCGCACGGGTTCGACTCCCAGCTTGCGTGCATACCACCGCTTGGGGTCGTGCCCGCCCCGGAGCTTCTCCCGGTAGTCCGATTCGGTATCCCCGAGCCGCAGGCTGCCGGCGGGGGGCCGGTGGTCGTCTGCGGCCACGACCTGCAGGCCGGGGATGTCGACCAGTTCCAGCCATCCGAAGTGGTCCTGCAGGTACAGGACGATGGGCGGGCGATCCAGGGCCAGCGAGAATCCGTTCAGGCCATAGAGCGAGCACAGCAGGTCGCCGATGCCCAGCTCGAGCTGGACCACATGATGGACGCAGGCCGGCTCGACCCCTTCGGGCACGGGGAACCACCCCTAGGCGAAGGTGGTGCCGTTCCAGACCAGGTTCACGAGCGGCGCGAAGACGCTGTTGACCACGAGGTCAGGCCGGTAGAGGAGGCTGAGCTCATCACCAAGGCGGGTGGCGCCCGGGACGAGGCCGGTGACGTTGGTGAGACGTGCCCACCCCCGGTCGCCGGTGTTCACCGGCAGGGGCAGGGGCGAGGCCGGATAGAAGCCGGCCTGGGCCAGGATGGGGGCCACGGAAACGAAGGTCGCACCGGTGAGGGGGGTCGTGGTGCAGGCGGTGGCGGTGCAGGCCAGGGCATCGTAGTTGCCCGGGGGGACCGCCACGCTGCCCGGATTGAGCACGTTGGCTGCGATCACGAAGGGCGTAGCGGAACCGGTCGGCCGGATCAGTGCCAGCGCGTCGGTGGCCGGGGCGACCAGGGCCGCGGAGGTTGCCAGGGTGAGGGTACGTCCCAGGTAGTAGAGGAAATCCGTGGGGGCCGTGACGCCGGGCGCGGCGGGGGGCAGGGAGATCACCGGCTGGCCCTGGAAGGGCAGCAGAGCCCCCAGGTTGTGGAGGGCCTTCAGGGCCGCCTGCACGGCCGACTGGAAATCGCTCCGGACCAGGAAGGTCAGGGGCAGGCTCGCCTGTGCCGGGCCGGTCGGGCGGTCGTTCGGGAGCTGCACCATGGCCAGGGGCTGCAGGTTGCTGACCCAACCCAGGGGCTGGGCCGGGCCGGCGACGCCGAGAATGCCGGCCAGGGCCTGCTGCCGCATGGTCGTTTCGTGGAGCGTGGCCAGCAGGTTGAGATAGCCGCCGATCTCGGTGATGTTCCGGGGCGGCGGAACGCGCGAGCCGATGACATCCCCCTCCAGCGCCAGGCGCCGCAGCAGGATGTTCTGAGCCTCCATGGCGTCGGGCGAGGTGGCGTTCTGGAGGACGCCCATCAGGGACTGCACCACCTGCGCGGTGAGGGCGGGGTCGACGTAGTAGGGAAGGTTGCTGGGGGCGGAGCTGCCTCCACCTCCTGGCAGCAGGGTGCCCACCCCGAATCCGGCCCCGGTGCCCGCGGAGCCGCCGGGACCCGTCTGGCCTCCGGGTACGGTCCCGGTTCCGGTCGGCACCGTCCCGCTGCCTGAGCCGGACCCGGAGCCTGAGCCGGCTCCGCTCCCTGCTCCGGTGCCGCTCCCCGCCCCGGACCCCGCTCCCGATCCTGAGCCCGAGCCGGATCCCGCTCCCGAGCCCGACCCCGTACCCGTGCCTGGGCCGGTTCCGGTTCCAGAACCCGCGCCGGTGCCTCCTCCTCCGGTCCCAGCGCCCGACCCGGTCCCCGTGCCGGTTCCGGTCCCCGTGCCGGTCCCTGTGCCGGTTCCAGTCCCCGTGCCGGTTCCGGAACCGCTGCCACTCCCGCTTCCGCTCCCCGATCCCATGCTGCCTCCTGCGGTGTAGGTGAACTGGTCGGCGGGCGTCGTCGCGGACTGGCCGCCCGGCGTGAAGACCGTGACATCGACGACACCTGTGCCCGTGGGGGCGGTGGCCGTGATGGTGGTGTCGTCCACCACGGTCATGGCCGGCACATTCGTGACCCCGAACCCCACGTCGGTGGCCCCGGTGAAGTTCAGTCCGGTGAGGGTCACCGAGGTGCCCGGGGGGCCGCTGGCGGGACTGATGGCGCTCACCACCGGCGCCGCCGGCGTGTAGGTGTACTGGGCGGCGAGGACGCTGGGGGAGCTGCCCTGGGGCGTCGTCACGGTGACATCGACGGACCCGCCGCCGGCCGGGACGATCACACCGATCTGCGAGTCCCCGTACACCTGGATATTGCCGGCCGACACGTCGGTGGTGCCGAAGGTCACGCCGGTGGCGCCGGTGAAGCCGGTGCCGTAGATGTTGACGACGTTGTTCCCGGCGGCCGGGCCGGTGTTCGGTTGGTGGCTGGTGATCGCGGGAGTGGCCATGGGGCTTCTCGGGGAGGGGGAGGAGGGGGGAGCGGAGGCCTGCCTGGTACCGGGGTCCGGACAGTCCCGGGACTAGCTCCCCGAGCCCGAGCCGGAGGCGCT
>DASVZU010000201.1:0-16749 GCA_036391515.1 Holophagaceae bacterium | reverse complement strand
GGTTCTTGCGACGGGGGCGCTGTGCGCTCAGGAGAGCGCCGATTCCCTGAACGCGAGAGTGATCCTGTTCGGCGAGACCATCCAGACCTCCGGGGTCCTGCTCGGCCAGGGGGTCAAGGACCAGGCCGGCTACCAGACGGGCCCCGGGATCCGCATCATCGGGCAGATCGACGAATCCCGCTGGTACTGGGAGGTCGGGGGGCGCTTCGAGAGTTCCGCCCGCATGGTCACCAATCGGGACATCAGCTCCACCCCGCCCCCGAACGTCCTCGATGCCACCCAGACCAAGATCCACTACAGCTACTGGTCCCTCGGAGGCGCCTATCTCCTTCCCCTGGGCAGCTCAGTCGACCTGGGGCTCCACCTCGAAGGCCGGGGCGAGACCATCAATCCCAAGGGCCAGTACTCCACGACCGCGGGGGGGGTGGGCTACATCGATGCCCACACCGTGTACTTCCGTCCGTGGGTCCGGCTGAGCCTGGACCTCAAGTTCAGCGCCGGTTCCATCCGCCCCCTCATCGGCGTCGAAGCCGCGGCGGCCCTCGTGAAGACTTCCCAGTCCCAGGTGATGCCCCTCTCCGCCCTGGATGCCAACACCCTGCGGGCCATGGCCCCCACCTGGTCGGGATCCGTGTACGCCGGGCTGCAGTTCTAGAGGCGGCCCGCAAGGAGTGAAGGGCCCGGTCCCACCGGGCCCTTCCTCATTCGCCCCCTCCGGTCCTACTCCGCCACGCTCCAGGCCATCTGGTTCCGGTAGTCGGTGACGTAGGCCTGCTTTTCGGGGGAGTAGTTGCAGCCGCCGCCGGTGCCTTGGGGGCTGACGGCAATGAGGCCGAGGTCGATGCGGGGCGGGAAGGCCCGCAGGGCGCGGTCCACGGCCCGTTGGGGGGGAACGCCCTTCGCCAGCAGGTCGTAGACGGTCTTGGCCATGAGGTGCTTGATGATGTCCTCGCCGTTGCCCGTGCAGGCCACGGCACCCCGGGGCCCGGCGTAGATGCCGGCGCCGTACATGGGCACGTCGCCCACGCGGCCGTAGAAGGTGATGGTGGTGCCGCCGGTGCTGATGGCGGCGGCGAAGCGGCCCTTCGCGTCCCGCGTGACACAGCCCACCGTGTCGGAGGGACCCAGGGCCGCCTTCAGTTCCGCGGGGATGGGATCCGGGAAGTTCCAGGCCTTTCGCCAGTCGAAGCGTTTCCAGGCCTCTTCCTCGCCGGGCTGGGCTCCCGTGAGGATGGCCTTCACGCGCTCGAACTTGGCCCGGTTCTCGGCGCAGGTGGGATCGTAGTCGGGGAAGCCCATGGCCCGGGCGAAGCGCGTGGCGCCGTCGCCCACGATGAGGAGGTGGGGGGTGTCCATGACCTTCCGGGCCACCAGCACGGGATTCTTCACCCGTTCGATGGCGGCCACGGCGCCGTAGGCTCCGGAGGCGCCGTCCATGCAGGCGGCGTCCATCTGGATGGTCCTGCCGTCCATGCGGATGTTGGCGCCGGTGCCGGCGTTGAAGCGGGGGTCGTCCTCCAGTACCACCACGGCCGCCAGGGCGGCGTCCAGGGCGCTGCCCCCGGACTTCAGCACCGACAGGGCCTTCGCCGCAGCGGGATCGGTGCCGTCCTTCCGGACCCGGGGGCTGCCGGCGCCGCCGTGGACGACGGCGGCTGGCCGGATCGCGGCGGGGCCCGCGGCCAGCAGGGAGGCCACGAGCAGGAGCGCAAGGCGCGGGGCGAGGTGCATGCATTCCTCCATGCGGCTCAGCCGCCGATGTGGGACATCTCGACCTTGGGCAGCCCCGGGGTGTGGCCCCGGCGCCGTTCGGAATACCGGTCATCGCGCCGCGCCCAGCGGGCGGCCAGGAGGGCGGTCAGATCCGCGTCGGAGTGCCCGCTCCGGAGGAAGGCCTTCAGGTCCAGGCCATCCCCTGCGAACAGGCAGGTGTAGAGGCGGCCCTCGGCGGAGATCCGCGCCCGGTCGCAGCCCCCGCAGAAGGGGGCGGTCACGGAGGCGATGAGGCCCAGCTCGCCCTTCCCGTCGAGGTAGCGCCAGGTGCGGGCCACGGCGCCGGCAGGGTCGTTCACGGCCTCCAGGGGCCACCTGCCGTGGAGGATGCGGCGGATCTCCTCCGCCCCCACCACGGAATCCAGACGCCAGCCGTTGGTGGTGCCCACGTCCATGAACTCGATGAAGCGGAGGATGTGCCCTTCCTCCCGGGCGAAGGCGGCGAGGTCGAGGATCTCGTCCTCGTTCACCCCGCGCTGGATCACGCAATTCAGCTTGAGGGGACCGAAGCCCGCGGCCCGCGCCGCCTCGAGGCCCGTCAGCACCTGGGAGAGGGGGATCTGGGTGTCGCTGATCCGCTGGAACCGGTCGGGCTTCAGGGTGTCCAGGCTGACAGTGATCCGCTTCAGGCCCGCGGCGCGAAGGGGCGCGGCCAGCTCGGGAAGGAGGGCGCCGTTGGTCGTGAGGGCGAGATCATCCACCCCCGGGATGGCGGCCAGCATCTGCACGAGGGCGGGCAGCTCGCGGCGCAGCAGCGGCTCGCCGCCCGTGAGCCGGAGCTTGGAGACGCCCAGGCCCGCGGCGATCCGCGCCAGCCGCGCGAGTTCCTCGAAGGTGAGGAGGGCCTCCCGGGGCAGGAAGGCATGATCGGGGCCGAAGGCCTCCCGGGGCATGCAGTAGGTGCAGCGGAAGTTGCATCGGTCGGTGACCGACAGGCGCAGCGCCCGGAGCGGGCGGCCGAGGGTGTCCTGCAGCTCCATTCCCCAAGCATAAATTCACTTCCTGGGTCAGAATGGATTGTTTCGTCTGGATCATCCGCGATGGGCTTCTTCGACCGATTTCTGAACCGCGCTCCCCAGGGGCCCTTGCCGACCCTGGCGGACCTTCTGGAGGCGCGGGGCGTTCCCCTTGCCCTGCCTGGATTGGAGGCGCTGGTGCCGGCCTTCGAGGCCCACCGGGATGCCGCCGGCCGGGAGAGCTGGGCGGAGGCCGTGGCGGCCACCCACCGGGCCGGCCTGCCCCTGCCGCCCCCCTGGGAGGAGGTCCAGGACCGGC
This sequence comes from Holophagaceae bacterium, assembly GCA_036391515.1. Lineage (GTDB taxonomy): Bacteria > Acidobacteriota > Holophagae > Holophagales > Holophagaceae > Geothrix. The sequence goes on along the minus strand of DASVZU010000201.1, from coordinate 13,701 downwards.
TCTTCCCCGAACTGGTGCCCGCGTGGCGGGCCGAGCGCGAGGGGCGGTGGCACCGCCTCTTCATCGAAGGGCTCTTCCAGCGGGTCCGCCTCGAGGACATGGCCGTCCCCGCGGCCTGGATGCGCCTCTGGGACCAGTCCGAGGCCGAGGTCCACGACCTGGCCCTGGAGAACCTGCGCCACCGCTCGGAGGGGGCCTTCGAGCGGCTGCCCTCCGGCATCTACCGGGGCCCCTGGCGGGACGGGCATGACGCTGCGCGGCTCCTGCTGCCCGAGGTGTGGGACGGCCTCTTCAAGGACCAGCACCCCTTCCTCGCCATTCCCACTCCCGGGCTCTTCCTGGCCGCGCCCCAGGTGCTGCTGCCCAAGCTGATGGAGGCCGTGGGCAAGTCCCTGTCGGAAGGCGCCCCCCTGCTCCAGGCCGCGGTGCTGGAGCGCATCGGCGAGCACCTCGTGCCCGCGCGGATCCAGGAGCCCCATCCCATGTCCGGGCCCCAGCGCGAGTTCAAGCAGCTCGATCAGCTGGAGGCCATCCGCACCCAGGAGCGCGACCTGGATCCGGCCCTGGGGCGCCCCGCCCCGGTGGGCCTGCTGAAGACTCAGCAGGGCAAGTCCCTCACCGTGGCCACCTGGACGGCCGGTGCGCCGGTCCTCCTGCCGGAGTCGGACCTGGTGGCCTTCGCCAGCGCGGAGGGCGAGCCCCTGGGCCTGTACTGGCGCCAGTCCCTGCCGCGCATCTCCGAGATCCGGGGCGAGCTGGTGGCCATCTGGGGTCCCCGCCGCGTCCGGCACGAGGGCTTCCCCAATACGGAGCAGCTGGCCCGGCTGGAATGTTTCGCCACCGGGGAGCAGATGAAGGCCATGCAGGCCCAGGGCGGGCGCCCGCAGCCCAAGGCTCCAGCGACACCGGCCGGTGGGTTCAACACCCAGCCGGTCCCGGCGCTGCCCCGGCATCTCCAGGGTGCGGGTCTCGGCATGCAGGACGGGGACTAGTCCCCTTGCTCCCGGCTGCGCTCCCGCACCAGGAGGCGCCCGCTCCGGTGGCGATCAGGGCCGGGGCCAGCCTGGTGAAGGTCCGGGCCCGGCTCTCCCAGGGCGAGCTCGACCGGGTGGGCGGCGGCGTGGTGGTCGCCCCGGGGCTCGTGGCCACCAACGCCCATGTGGCGGCGGCTGGAAGCCCCATTCTCGTGAGCCAGGGGGGGGTGACCTGGAGAGCCACGGCCATCCGCGTGGATCCGGACCTGGACCTCTGCCTCCTCACGGTGCCGGGCCTGCCCCTGCCCCCTGCAGAGGCCGGCCCGGAGGATCCGGCGCCTGGCGAGCCGGTCTTCGCCCTCGGCTTCCCCGGGGGGCGGGGACTCGTGGCCTCCCAGGGCCGGCTGCGTGCGATCTGGCACTACCGGGACGGCCGCCTGCTGCAGGCCGATGTGGAGACGCATCCGGGGTCCAGCGGCGGCGGCCTCTTCGATGCCCAGGGGCGCCTGCTGGGACTCACCACGTTCACCGCGGTGCGGAGTCCCCGGCTCAGCTTCGCCATCTCGGTCGCGGGGCTGGACGCCCTGGAAAGCCAGCCGGCCGAGCCCCCGGGCCGTCCGCAGCGGGCCGGCTTCACGGAGGCCGAGGACTACCTCTCCGCCCTCGCGGAGGATCCCCGCAACGCGACCGAGTGGGAGCCTGCCGCACGGGCGTGGGTGGAGGCGGAGCCCGCGAGCCCGGACGCCTGGTTCGCCCTGGGCCTGGCCCTGGACCAGGCCGAACGGCGGGAACTCCGCGGGGGCGGGGCAGGCGGGAAGGCCGTGCAGGAGGCGGTCGACGCCTACCGACGGGCCCTCGCCCTGCGGCCGGAGGCGAGGGTCTGGAACAACCTGGGGGTGGCGCTGGACGCCCAGAACCGCTTCCCGGAGGCCGAGCAGGCCTTCGACGAGGCCCTGAAGCTCCGCCCCGACTATGCCCTGGCCTGGCTGAACCTGGGCAGCACGCGGTTGAATGCGTTCCGTTTCGACGCCGCGGCCGAGGCCTACCGGAAGGGGTTGGCGCTTCGTCCCGACGAGGCCGAGGCCTGGATCCGGCTGGCCCAGTGCCTGCGGAGGCTGAAGGACTGGCGGGGGGAGCTCGGGGTGCTCGAAGTGGCCCTGCGCTATCGCCCCCTCTCCCAGGAGCTGTGGCTGGACTACGGGGCCGCCCAGGCCCACCTGGGCCGGCGGAGCGAGGCCGAGGACGTCCTGCGGAGGCTGGAGGCCTGGGATTCGCCCCTGGTGGAGCGGATGCGCCGGGTCCTGCGGCGATCCTTCCGCCAGGGCCGCCCGGCTAGCTGATCAGCCCGATCTCCCGCAGGCGCTGGAGGAGGAAGGCGTGGGCCGTGATGGGCGGGAAATGGCGCCCCTCCCCCGGGGCCAGCAGCGCCTCCGGGCAGTCCAGCACCACGTCGGGCCGGGGGTGGCAGAAGAAGGGCATGGCGTAGCGCACGGCATCCGGGCTGTCGGGGTTCACGACACGGTGGGTGGTGCTGGGGATCTTCAGGTTCACGTGCCGGCTCAGCATGTCGCCGGCGTCGGCCACGATCTCCCCCTCCGCCGCGTCCACGGCGTGCCAGTGACCTTCCCGGTCCTGGAGCTGCAACCCCGCATCCGTGGCGGCGGGCAGGAGGGTGATGAGGTTGATGTCCTCGTGGGCCGAGCTGCGGACCCCGCCCTCCAGGTAGCGATCCCGCAGGGCGGGGTAGTGGATGATGCGCAGGATGGAGTTCCCGTCCACGATCATGTCCGCCAGGCTGCGCTCGGGCAGGCCCAGGTAGAGGGCCAGGGCCTCCAGCAGGGTGCCGGCGCAGGCCTCCAGGGCCCGGTAGAGGGCGAGGGTGTGGGCCTTGAACCCGGGGACCTCGGCCTCGGGCCAGAGGTTGTCGCCGTAGACCGCCTTCAGGGGATGGCCTTCGGGCAGTTCCTGTCCCACATGCCAGAACTCCTTGAGGTCCCCCACGGGGTTGTCCTTGGCGTGCTCGCTGCCGAAGGGCGTGAAGCCCCGGGCCCCGCCCGTGCCCTCCACGAAGTAGCGGCGCTTGGCCGCCTCGGGCAGGGCGAAGAAGGCCCGGGCGGCCTCGTAGGCGCCCCGGACATCGGTGGCCTCCACCCGGTGGCCGGCCACCTTCACGAAGCCCGTGTCCCGGAGGCTGTCGCCCAGGCGCCGCACGAACTCGGCGCGGTCGCGGGGGCTGCCCTCCTCGAACTGGGCGAGGTGGACGGTCATGACCTGGAAGGCGGAACGGGACATGGGGCCTCCGGAGGCGAGGCGGCCAGTGTAGCCGCCTGTCGCGACAGGTGAATCCCCGTACGCATGGGCGGCGGCGACCCGTGGGGGACGCCGCCGCCTGCCTTCCCCTTCCAATGGGAGGCAACTGAGGGGGATCAGGCCTCGACGAGGGCCTTCAGGCCGAGCCGCTCGCGGATCTGACCCTCGATTTCGTCAGCCAGCTCGGGGTTGTCGGTGAAGAGCTTCTTCACGTTCTCAGCGCCCTGGCCCAGGCGGCTGTCCTTGTAGCTGTACCAGGAGCCGCTCTTCTGGATGATCTCCAGCTGGGTGCCCAGCTCCACCAGCTCGCTGGTGCGGCTGATGCCCTCGCCATACATGATGTCGAAGGTCGCGATCTTCAGGGGCGGCGCCACCTTGTTCTTCACCACCTTGACCTTGGTCTTCTTGCCGATGACGGAGGAGTCCTCGTCCTTGGCGGCCACCAGGGGATCGCCCGTGCTGCCCTTGATGCTCTGGATGCTGCGGACATCGAGGCGCACGGAGGCGTAGAACTTCAGCGCGTTGCCGCCGGTGGTGGTCTCGGGGTTGCCGAACATCACGCCGATCTTCATGCGGATCTGGTTGATGAACACCACGCAGGACTGGGTCTTGCTGATGGTGCCGGTCATCTTGCGGAGGGCCTGGCTCATGAGGCGGGCCTGGAGGCCCACATGGCTGTCGCCCATCTCGCCGTCGATCTCGGCCTTGGGCACCAGGGCGGCCACGGAGTCGACCACGATGATGTCCAGGGCGCCGCTGCGCACGAGCTGGTCGCAGATCTCCAGGGCCTGCTCGCCGCTGTCCGGCTGGCTGATGAAGAGGTTGTCCACGTCCACGCCCAGCTTCTTGGCGTACTCGGGGTCCAGGGCGTGCTCGGCGTCGATGTAGGCGGCGAGGCCGCCCTTCCGCTGGGCCTGGGCCACCATGTGGAGGGCCAGGGTCGTCTTGCCACTTGCCTCGGGGCCGTAGACCTCCACGATGCGGCCCTTGGGCACGCCGCCCACGCCCAGGGCCGAGTCCAGGGCGATGGAGCCGGTGCTGATGACCTCGATGCCCTCGGCGCCGGCCATGCGGTCGCCGAGCTTCATGATGGAACCCTTGCCGAAGGCCCGCTCGATGTCGGCGACGGTGCGGGTCAGGGCTTTCAGGCGGTCGTCGTGCTCGGTGGCGGCCATGGGTCCTCCAGGGGGCGGAACCTAAGAATGGGGCAAAAAGCGAAAAAAACAAGAAAAATCTTTCCGGTGCCGGGGGACCAGCATAGCCGCGGCGCCGATCAAAGGTCCGAAGCGACCCCGCCCGAAGAGATGGAGGCATGCCGAACGACCCCTCCGCCTCCACGCCGTCCCGTCTCTCCCCCTTCGATGGCCCCCTGCGGGCGCTGGAGGTCTCCGGCGTCGCCCTGCCCGAGGGGCCGGCCTGGGAGGCCTTCCTCCAGGTGGTGGGGGACCGGTGCGAGGCGTCCCGGCAGGAAGCGGAGCGCTACCGGGTGCTGGTGGACCACCTCAAGGAGGTGCTCTTCCAGATCGACCGGCACGGCCTCTGGTCCCTCCTGAATCCGGCCTGGACCCAGCTCACGGGCTTCGAGGTGGCGGAGAGCCTGGGAACCCCCTTCCTCGGCTACCTCCACCCCGCGGACAAGCCCCGGTACCTGAACATGCTCACCTACGCCCTGGATACGGGGCAGAAGGCCCTGCAGGGGGAATTCCGCTTCTCGACCAAGGCCGGGGAGGCCCGCTGGGTGGAGCTGTACCAGCGGATCACCCTGGACGCCTCGGGACTGGTGGTGGGCGTCTCGGGAACCCTCAACGACATCACCGAGCGCAAGCACGGGGAACTGGTCCTCCGGATGGCCACCTCGCGCCTGCGAGCCCTCATCGAGAACATGCAGGCCGGCATCCTGGTGGAGACCGAGGGACGGCGGATCGCCCTCCTGAACGAGGAGTTCTGCCGGTTGTTCCAGATCCCGGTCCCGGCCCACGTCCTGGTGGAGAGCGAGGCCCAGGAGCTGCTGGACGAGTGCCGGCCCCTGCTGGAGGAGCCGGAGGCCTTCGAGCGGCGGCAGGCGGAGCTGCTCGAGCTGCGGACGCCGGTCATCGGCGAGGAGATCCGCCTCCTGGACGGACGGATCCTCTCCCGGGACTTCGTGCCCATCATGGTGGGCGGGGACGACCTGGGCCACCTCTGGCAGTACCACGACATCACGGACCGGCGCCGGGCCCAGATGAAGCTGGAGGAGGCCGCGCGGGCCCTGGAGGCCACCAACCGGGAACTGGCCGAGGCCCGCGACAAGGCCCTGGAGCTCTCGGGCCTGAAGAGCGAGTTCCTCGCCAACATGAGCCACGAGATCCGCACGCCCATGAACGGGATCATCGGCATGACGGGCCTCCTGCTGGATTCGCCGCTGGAGCCGGAGCAGCGGCAGTACGCGGAGACGGTGCGGTCCTGCGGGGAATCCCTCCTCACCCTCATCAACGACATCCTCGACTTCTCGAAGATCGAGGCCGGCAAGCTGGCCCTCGAGACGCTGGAATTCAACCTGCTCGGGGTGCTGGAGGACGTCATGTCGGTGCTGGGCGTCAAGGCCCACGCCAAGCGGGTGGAGCTGGCCGCCTTCGTGGATCCGGCCACGCCGCCCCTGGTGGCCGGCGATCCCGGCCGTCTCCGCCAGATCCTCACGAACCTCATGGACAACGCCCTCAAGTTCACCGCCGAGGGGTCTGTCGAGGTGCGCGTGGCGCCCGTCGAAACGGGCCCGGAAGGCGTCCTCCTCCGCTTCGAGATCCGCGACACGGGCATCGGCATGCGGCCCGAGGTGGTGGACCGGCTCTTCAATTCCTTCTTCCAGGGGGACAGTTCCACCACACGGAAGTACGGCGGAACGGGCCTGGGGCTGGCCATCTCCAAGAAGCTGACGGAGCTCATGGACGGGAGCATCGGCGTGGAAAGCGTCCACGGCGAGGGCAGCACCTTCTGGTTCACGGTCCGCCTGGGACAGCGTGCCGCCGCGGTTTCCGTCCGTCCCGCCGTCCGCCGGGTGGAGCTCATCGGCCTGCCGCCCGCCTCGGCCCGGGTCATGGCGGAGCAGCTCCGCGCCTGGGGCCTGGAGGCGGCCATCCTCGAGGCTGCCGCCCGCGGCGGCGCGATCCTTCCGGAGACCGGCACCCTGACCATCCTGGGGGCGGGGGCCCTGGACACCCTTCCGGAGGGCCGGGAGCCGGAGGAGGGGCTGGCTTTCGCCGGTCCGCTCTATCAGCCGGAGCTGCGGCAGGCGGCCCGGGCCCGGGGCATCTCCGCCTTCCTGTCGCTGCCGGTCTCGCCAGCCCAGCTGCGGGCCCTCGTCGAACCCGGGGCCGGCGCGGGCACCGGGCCGGCGCGCGCCCGGCAGGCCGGGGAGGCGGAAGGCCCGGTGACCGTGCGGGTGCTGCTGGCCGAGGACAACCTGGTCAACCAGAGGGTGGCCGAGCGGATGCTGGCCAAGCTGGGCATCGAGGCCGACGTGGCCGCCACGGGGCTGGAGGCCCTGGACGCCCTGGTCGGTGTGTCCTACGACCTGGTGCTCATGGACTGCCAGATGCCCGAGATGGACGGGTTCGAGGCTTCGCGCCGCATCCGTGCGAGGGAGCGGGGCAGCCGGCGCCTCCCCATCGTGGCCATGACCGCCAACGCCATGGTGGGCGATCGCGAGCGGTGCCTGGAGGCGGGCATGGACGATTACATCCCCAAGCCCGTGCGCATGGACGACCTGCGCCGGGCCCTGTCCCGGTGGCTGCCCGCCGGGGCCCTGCCGCCCGTGGAGGACTGAGATGGCCCGTTCCGCCGCGCTCGTGGAGGAGGATGTCGCCATCCGCATGGTGCTGCAGCGGCTCTGCGTGGAGGGGGCCCGCATGGGCGTGGCCTTCCAGGACCAGCGGGGCAGCTTCCCCATCCTCACCGAGGATGGCGAGCGCCTGGCCTTCCGCATGGAGCACGAGGCCATCGCCGCCTGGGGCCTGGAGCCCGGCGACAGCCTGGCCCTGAAGTTCAAGGACCGCGGCCTCGAGTACGAATGCGTGGTGGCCTACGCCGGCCGCGAGCTCATGGAGGGGGCGGAGGCCTGCCTCGCCACGGTGCCACGGGTGCTGCGGCGGTCGGATATGCACCGGCTGGCGGACTTCATCCCCGACCTGGCCGTGCAGAGCAAGGCGGCCACCTTCACCAACACCCGGAACGCCCTGATCGACGGCCTGGTCCAGAGCTTCGGGGAGGAGGGTCTGGAGCTGGTCCTGCGGAACAGCAAGCAGGATGTCCGGGAGCTCCTCCGCATGGGCGAGGAGTCGCTGCTCGACGTGCCTCTGGCGGCCAACCTTCGGCTGCGCGCGCCCACGACCGTGGCCTACTTCGGCGAGAACCTGGTGGGCCTCCGTTTCACCAAGCAGGCCGATGGCGCCCTGCTGGAGCGGTACCGGGCCTGGATCCAGGACCAGCAGCGCCTCCAGGCCCAGCAGGACCGCGAGGCGTTCAGCCCCCGGGGCTTCAAGGAGGCCCTGGAGCGGTCCGTGCAGGGCGCGACCCTCCCCACGGCCAGCCTGCTGGTGGATCGCGATCCGATGCTGCTGCTGCTCACCGAGCGCGAGGACTTCGCCCGGCGGCTGGGGGAGGCCATGGGTCGGAAGTTCGGCCTCATCGCCCTCGACTACATCAAGGGACCCGTGAAGGCCCAGGTTGCGCCGGTCAGCGGGGGGGATGGCTGGGGCCGCGTCCGGATGGTGCTCATCCACAACCAGCTCCGACTCACGGGGGCCCTGGACCTGTGCCGCCAGCTCGTGCAGAAGGAGGGCTGCACCCTGCCCATCCTCCTGCTGGGGACCGAAGAGGACGAGGCCAAGAAGCGGCACCATTCCGTGGCCGCTGGGGCCGTGGACTACATCGCGGTGGAGCCCTTCCGCATCCTCGCTACCCTGCGGAAGCTGGACGAGACCCTCAAGCTCTTCGAGGGCGCCTGAGGCTCCTAGCCGCCGAGGTTGACGGCTCCTCGCATCGCGTCCTTGCCGTCCCGAAGGCATTCGTGAGGGCTTCCAGCCGACCCGGAGGGCTGCGCTTGTCGCGAGCTCAAGGCCAAGCGAAGGCGCCCTGGTGAGGCCATGCCAGGCTGGAGATGAAGAAGTCCCCCGTTCAGGGGAAGAATTTGACCGTTCGGAGGGAGCCTTCGATGGGAGTCGTTGGGTGTGTATAGGATGTGAGACGCAACTTCTGTCCAGTTCGCAGGGTGGTCCCACGACGAGCTTGCAGTGTTTACAAGCTTTATTTGATTGCAGTCTTTCCAGTGTTTGGAGATGCAGATGTTTTCTCGACGGGATGGGTACGGACTGGGCCTCTTGGCGGTTTTCCTGGCTGGAATCTGGGGTGGGTCATCCCTGGCGGCACAGACTGCGCCCTGCCGCCTGATCAATCCGCAGACCACCATCGGCTATTCATCCGGGTGGCGCGTGGCGCCAGCCACGGGCGCCCTCGGCTGGTCCCTGCCCGTCGGGGTCGTGCCGGGGGACATTCCGATTCCGGTGGTCTACCGGTACCAAGCCTCAGTGATGAGCGATCTGACCCAGAGCATCACCTATACGCGCAATCCCGATGGCACCAGCACCCCGCACTATTCTCCTGTCCAGCGCTATCGCGGGATCTGGGGTTCGCTGAATTTTGGATTCATCACACCAAGCACTGGCAGTACCAGCGGGGTGCCGGAAGACGGGACCCAGGTTCTCGAGGATGGAACCCTGTTCCGCGATAGCGAATGGTCCACGCCGGCGCCGGACGGAAGCAGCCTACCCAAGGATTTCGGATTCAATGCCCCGGCTGGGGGCTACGCCCTCGATTCCTCGGGGTCCTACGGGCTCTATTCCGCGAGCCTGGCAGACCTCGGGACCTGGAGCACCAAAGTCAGCCAGTTGACGACAGCAAGTCAATTCAAAGTGCTCATGGATAGGAACCGCGCAAGGGTCTATGCGTACCAGGCCACCCTTCGGGATTACGTTCCCGTTCTCTGGGTGGATCGATTCGGGCATTGGGTCAGTTTCCAGTGGCAGCAAGGAACCTGGTCGGGGATGACCAGCTTCACCGTGACCGCGCTGAACCCGAGCGGAAAGGGCGTCCAGGTAGCCTGGGCGATCCAGAGTGGCTCGACCAGCACGGTGGTGGATCTGCTTCGGGCGGATTTCATCGGGGTTTCCGCTCCTTCCCTATTGGTCCAGGGGTACTGGGGAGCGCCGACGCTGCTTCCTGTTGCCATGGGCACCCCCATTGCAACCCTTCGCCCCATGCCGTTGGCGGTGGGCGGACCGATAGGACGCCCGACCCTGATTCGAATGGGCCCACCGTCCGGTCTCTCTGTTCCAGGTTATGTGCCGTCCTTGCCCGCGCCGCCAACCGCCACTGCCCCCGAGGCGGACTGGACCTTCGGGTATCAGGACACCAACCTCGCAGAGCTGAACAGCATCACGGATCCCTTGGGGGTGAAGACCACCCTGACCTTCCAGACGATCGCCTTCCCCAACGATGCGCCCTATGTTCGCGGCGTCACCTCCGCCGCGAGTGCGGATTCGGTCACGGGAGCAAGCCATTCCCAAAATTGGTCGTTTGCGGTCCCCACGACCGGGGCCAATTGGACCACCACCTACACCGAAGGCTACTCCGATGGATCGGCCACGGAAGGCCGCACCATCGTATATGGCTTTTCGACCGCCAACGCAGCCATTCAGTCCCTGCAGGTCCAGGGTGCCTCGGGGAACACCCAGACGACGAACTACGACCTGACGTCCACAGGTGAAGACGGAAGCCTCACCACGCCGAACGGCACCCACGTGATTTCGACGGGAAAGCCGAAGGTCGATATCAGTACGACCCTCGCCGTGAAAACAAGCCTCCCAACGGGCGAGTACCTTACGGTCGGCGGCACGGCTGTCCAGAGCACCACGACAGCCTACAATCCGCTTTCGCAATACCTGGATCAGGCCCAGCCCACTTCGACCACCATCACCCGCCTGAATCTGGCCACGAATGCGAACCTGCCCGCCATTGTGACAGCCGCCACCTATACCACCAAGGGTGAGCCCACCAAGGCCTCCGTCCAGGCCGGAGGCCAGGAGAAGGGACAGACCTACAGCTACGATGCGGATGGCCGGCTATCGCACACAGGCATCCTTGCCTCCTGGGCCGCCGACGTTTCTCTCGGGACAAGCTATGTGTCCAGTCCCCTTGGCCCGACCTCCGCAACCACGTCAGGCAACAACATCAGCCCCTCGTTGAATCAAGGCTGGACCTACAACGATGCGGGGGCTGTGGCCAGCCATGCGGACGCGCAAGGGAACACGGCGACCTACACCTTCGATCTGCGTGGAAGGGTGTTGAGCGTTGCGAAGACCGGAGACCCCACCCTGACCTATTCCTACCCGAGCGAGCGGACACGGACCTGGAGCCAGGGCCGGGTCAGTGGATCGGAGACCTACGATGGATTCGGTCGGCTCCAATCCAGGCTCAGGGGCGACGGGGTGACAGAGACCTACACCTACGACACCTATGGCCGTCGTGTGGCGGTCCACGAGATCAGCGGCGGCACGAGCCGGACCGTGCGCCAGACCAGCTATGACGCACTGGATCGCCTGATATCCGAGCAGCCTGCCTCCGGCCCAGGCTCCAGCTTTGCCTACAGCGCCAGCGGCGTGAACCAGGTGGTGACCATCACGATGACCAATGGGTTGACCTATACCCAGACGCGCGATCCCTGGGGACAGGTGGTGGCTTCGACCGACCCGACAGGCACGACCACCACTGCGGTCTATAACGAATTTGGCCAGGCCACCCAGGTGACTCAAAGCAACGGGGGGGTCAATCAGGTACGCTCGTTCAGCTATGACGGGATCGGAAACCTCGTGAGCCGGACCGAGCCCGAAACCCACACCACGACCTTTTCGGGGTTCAACGCGCAGGGAGCCCCCGGTTCCATCGCCAACACCAGTCGGACCCTGACCCTCAGCTACGATGCGCTCGGCCGGCGGCGTTCCGTGGTCAATGGAGGGGCCAGCCTGAGCTACACCTACACGGGCACCTTCCTCACCGGGATGGTCTCCTCGGATGGCGTGAGCCAGGGCTTCAGCTACAACGGTCCTGGCGGGCGCCTATCCGGTGAATCCCTCACGATCGATGGCGTGGTCCGCACGATCGGGTACGGGTACGACGGGAACAGCACCCTGGCGACCATCACCTATCCGAGCGGGCGGATCGTGGGGTATGGCTACGATGCCTTGAACCGCGTGAACCAGATCACGAACAATGGCGGACTCCTCGCGTCGGTGGGCTATGACGGGTGGGGAAACCGGACGTCCCTGGCCTTCGCCAGTGGCGCCAGCAGCCAGTGGACGCCCGATGCCTACGGGCTCCATCTCATGAACTGGACCGTGACCTATGCCGGTGGTGGGGACAGCCGTTCCTACCAGTACGACCCTTCGGATCACCTCACGCAGGCGGGCGAGTGGTCGCTCCAGCACGACAAGATGGGACAGTTGAACAGCGCATCCGGCTTCGGGATCAGCGCCGCCTACTCGTATGATGGATTCGGGAACAACACCACGAATACGGTCTCGATCCCGGCACCTCCGACCTTCAATGCCTTCGGATTCAACCCGCTTGTGGACAACCGGATCACGGGATTGCAGACCAATGGAGGGGCCACGGGCTGGATGTATGCCGACAACGGAGAGGCCTCCCAGATTGCGACGGCAGTGAGTTCCGGGCGCTACCTCTCCATGGGCTGGGATGCCTTCGGGCGCGTGGCGAGCGTCACCGATTCTCAAACGGCGGCCGTGCAGAACTACCGGTATGCGCCCTCGGGCCTGCGGGCGACCCTGACGGACGCTTCCGACGGTACGCGAAACCGTCAGTACCTCTACACGAATGGCGGGCTGCTGCTGGGGGAGTACCTCGCGAACGGGAGCTGGAAGCGGGATGCGATCTATCTTGGAGACCAGGCCATCGCCGAGGTGGATGTGAATGGGGTCCATGAATTGCACTCCGACTACCTGGGAACGCCCAGGGTCATCACGACCGGATCGACCGGGGCGGTGGAAGGACGGCAGGCCTTCGGGCCCTATGGGGAGCTGATCGGGACTCCGACCTACACCTATGGCTACCAGCCCCTCACCGGCTACACCGGCCATGTCCAGACCGATGCCACCGGCCTGATCTACATGCGGGGGCGGTACTACAGCCCGGCCTGGCACCGATTCCTGAATTCGGACCAAGGGGTAGATCCCAACCAGTTCAACCAATTCGCCTACGCGGGGGGGAGCCCCATGATGGCGACGGATCCGAGTGGCATGCAACAACGCTACTTTGTCACCATTGGAGACCAGTTCTACATCGCAGAAACGGGAGGTGTGTGGCAGGAGAGCATCGATGCGAACGGTAATTCGTACTTATATCAAGGGAATAACTGGGCAAGGGGATGGACGTTGACGCCAGTGGGAAGTCCCTATGCTTCATCGTCTTCGCCTGGTGATTCGCAACCCGCCCTAGGGCTTCAGGCGGGGATGAGAGGTGGATCGGGTGCATCATATACGCCGCAAACTCCAAAACCTAAGAGTTGCATTGCGGGCAGCCCAAAACAAGAGAGCCTGAGACATACCCCTGGCACTCCAATGAATTGGGGCATTGGTGCGGGTTCCTTTGCGTATACCGGTAGAACCTTTGATCCCGGAGTGGGTCAGGTTTTTGTTGGGGGAATTGTAGAAAAGCCACTTGGGAAACCAGCTAATTATGGTGGATTATTTGAAGCATCAGCTGGAGATGGACTCAACGGTGGGTATGGAAATATTCAGCTATATGGGAGTGGCGATCCTGGTAGCGGTAGTTTTTGGTTTGGTGGAGGTAAGGCGAGCATCCCACTTTTGGGCGGCGTTAGCGTTGGTGTAGCAGTAGGCAATGATTGGTTTGGTGTCTATATAGATAAACATGTTGGATGGAACGAAACCGGGGTTGGCTTGTATGTTTGTAAGGAGTGAGAAATGGTGTCTCCAGGAACCGGTCGCTATCTTGGCACTCCAATAACCATTCTGGCTGTAATTTTTATGCTATATCTTCTTTATAGGGGTGTTAATCGAATCATTAAAATTCGACAAGGCTTAATTTCAAAAAAAAATATATTAAATGTTGTATTATTTATAATTATTCTTGTCGTTATGATTGTCAAAACGGTAATTACAATATGGAGATATGAAAGCTCGTAATGCCGCAAACAAATCAGCCGAAGCTTCCGAGTCCAAGGCACCAAGAATGTGTCAATAATTGAAAAAATAAATCTTTATTAGTAAACGGGGTATCAATGGCACTTAATGCCACTTCAGCCCTTACTAGTGAGTGGTTTCCCCCAGCTGCCATGGCGGCCAATGTC
>DASVZU010000200.1:0-5613 GCA_036391515.1 Holophagaceae bacterium | reverse complement strand
GCCGCCGCAGGTGAGCACCAGGGGCACCCCCTCCGCCGCCACCCGGCGCAGGTCGGCCTCCAGGGCCTCGGGATCATCCGGCATCAGATCCGCCGTGACATGACGCACGCCCTTGCCCAGCAGCCAATCCCGCAGCAGCGGGGTGGACTCGTCCCGGTACTCCCCCCGGGAGGCCCGGTCCGACAGGGTGATGAGGTGCACGCGCTCCATGGCACGAGAATGCCACAATGGGGGATTCGAGAGGCCTCCATGTCCCGTCCCATCCGCCCCGGCTCCGCCCTCGGCCTTCTCGGAGGCGGCCAGCTGGGCCGCATGTTCACCCTGGCGGCCCGCAACCTGGGCTACCGGGTGCATGCGCTGGATCCGGGCCACGACTGCCCGGCGGGCCAGGTGGCCGATCTCGAGATCCGCGCCGCCTACAACGACGTCTACGCCGCCCAGGCCCTGGCGCGGGGGGTGGACGTGGTGACGGTGGAATTCGAGAACATCCCCGCGGAGACGCTGGAGGCCGTGGCCGAGGTCCGGCCCATGCACCCCGGCGCCTTCGTGCTGCACACGGTCCAGCATCGCCTGCGGGAGAAGCGGTTCCTGGCCGAGCACGGCTTCCCCGTCACGCCCTTCCGCGAGATCAACGCCGAGGCCGACCTCCGCGAAGCCGCGGAGGCTCTGGGCCTCCCGGCCGTCCTGAAGACCGCCAGCTTCGGCTACGACGGCAAGGGCCAGCAGAAGCTCACGGAGGCCGGCCAGGTGCCCGCCGCCTTCGCCGCCCTGGGCGGCCAGCAGGGCATCCTTGAGGCCTGGGTGCCCTTCGAGCTGGAGTGCAGCGTGGTGGCGGCCCGGTCCTCCGCCGGCGAGACCGCCGTGTGGGACGTGGCCGAGAACGCCCACCGCAACCACATCCTAGACACCACCGTGTTTCCGGCCCGCATCCCCGCGGAGGTCGCGAAGCGGGCCCAGGCCATGGCCATCGCCATCGCCGAGGCCCTGGGCGTGGTGGGCATGCTCACGGTGGAGTTCTTCCTCAAGCCCGGCGGCGAGCTGCTGGTGAACGAGCTGGCCCCGCGCCCCCACAACAGCGGCCACGCCACCATCGACGCCTGCACCACCAGCCAGTTCGAGCAGCAGGTGCGCGCCGTGTGCGGCCTGCCCCTGGGCGACACCACCCTGCTCCGTCCCGCCGCCATGGCCAACCTCCTGGGCGATCTCTGGCCGAAGGGCGGGGAACCGGCCTGGGAGCGCCTCCTCGACCACCGCGACGTGAAGCTGCACCTCTACGGCAAGACCGAGGCCCGCCCCGGCCGGAAGATGGGCCACCTCACCGCCCTGGCGGACACGCCCGAGGCCGCGCTGGCGAAGGTGCTCACCGCCCGGGAGGCCTTGAAGGCCTGAGCGGGCCTATCCGAGCCGCGCCGCCCACCAGGCCGCGACGGCCCGGGCGAGCTCGTCCTTGGGGAGCGGTCCCAACGCGGGCTGGGGGCCCTGGGTCGTGACGGGCGTGAGACTGTTCGGCTGGTTCCCGAAGGCCCGGCCATCCTGCACATCGTTGACCAGCACGGCGTCGAGGCCCTTCTTCGCCAGCTTGGCCGCGGCGTGGTCGAGGTGGCGCTCGCTCTCGGCGGCGAAGCCGAGGACCCACTGGCCGGGCCGCTTCGCGGCGGAGAGGGTGGCCAGGATGTCCGGCGTGCGCACCAGCACCAGGGTCTCCGGGCCTTCGCCCTTCTTCACCTTCTCGGAGGCGACACGCTCGGGGCGCTGGTCCGCCACCGCCGCGGCGCCCACCAGTCCGTCGGCCTGCGGCCAGCGGGCCTGGCAGGCCGCCAGCATGTCCTGGGCGCTTCGCACGCGGACCGTCTCCACACCCCAGGGCGCGGGCAGGTCGCCGCCCAGCACCAGCTGCACCCGGGCGCCGGCGTCCCGGAAGGCCCGGGCCAGCTCGACGCCCATGGCACCGGTGCTGCGGTTGGTGAGGGTGCGGACGGGGTCCAGGTCCTCGCGGGTGGGGCCGGCGGTGATAAGCACCGTGCGCCCGGCAAGGCCGGGCAGCTTCGGCGTGCCCGCCACCTGGATGGCCTCTGCGATCACCTCCACCTCCGCCAGCTTGCCGGCGCCCTCCTCGCCGCAGGCCAGGGTGCCCTCGGCAGGATCCACGATCGTGTGACCGAAGCTCCGCAACCGGGCCACGTTGGCCTGCACCGCAGGATGCTCCCACATGCCGGTATTCATGGCCGGTGCCCAGAGCACCGGGGCCCGCGTGGCCAGCAGCACCGTGCTGAGGAGGTCCGTGGCCAGGCCGTTGGCGGACTTGCCCAGGATGTTCGCCGTGGCGGGCACCACGGCCACCAGGTCGGCCCATCGGGCCAGCTCGATGTGCTCGATGCTCGGATTGGCGCGCCACTCCTCCTGGTCGGGATTCGCACCGTAGCAGGGCTCGCCCGTGAGGCTGGCGAGCGTGAGGGGCGTGATGAAGCGCGAGCCGGCCTCCGTGAGGATGCAGCGCACCTGGTGGCCCCGCCTGGCCAGCAGCCGCGCCAGCTCGGCGGCCTTGTAGGCGGCGACACCGCCGGTGATCCCGAGGATGATCCGCATCAGAGGGCCCCCGGCAGGCCGTGGAGCTTGCGGACGACGCCGATCTGCCCCAGGTGGTAGCACTCGTGCATGTAGAGGAAGGCCAGCACCTGCTCCAGGGCCTGCTCCTGGCCGATGGCGGGGTTCACCGTGGGACGGTCCCAGTCCGCCACCGAGAGGAGGGCCTCCTTCAGGAGCGCGTCCGTGGCTCCGAAGGCCGCCAGCAGGTCCCCCCAGGGCAGGTGGGCCGGATTCCCCGGGCCCCCGCGGGCGTAGTGCTGTTCCCAGGCCGGGTCCTCGGGCACCGTCCCGCCCAGCAGCTTGACGATCCGCCGCCGGGTGGCGGTCACGTGGCCCACGATCCAGGCGGCCGAGTTCACGCCGGAGGCCGGGCGGCGGTCCGCCAGTTCGGCCGTGAGGCCGGCGCTGTTGAGTTCCAGGAGCCGGAGGTTGCCTGCGAAGGCCCCGCGCCACAGCTTGCCCCTATCCATGGATCCTCCCGGAAGCCCCCATCCTAACGCCAAGCCGATTGTTCCAACGCCGTTCCGGTGCTATGCTTCCTGGTTCGGAGTGTCCATGAGCCAGCGCACCATCGTCCGTGTCCCGGAAGAAATCGCCAACAAGTACCGCTTCGTCGTGGTGGCCGGCAAGCGCTGCGAGCAGCTCCAGCGTGGGGCCTTCCCCAAGGTGGAGGTGGTGGTCCCCGTGAACAAGCACGGCCAGGCCCAGGATGCCCCCAAGCTCGCCTCCTTCTGGGGCCAGGTGGCCATGGCTGAGGTGGAGGAGAACCGCATCGCCTTCGAGGAGCCCGAGGTCATCACCCTCGACTACACGACCGAGGCCCCCATCTCCAGCGAGTAGGCCCGCCCTGCTCCCGGAACCGGCCCCCTGCCCGGGGGCCGGTTCGTATTCCGGATCTATTTCCACGGTTGATGAAATTTCCCCTTGCCCCGGGCTGGGGAAGCCCCCATGATTCAACAGTCGTTGAATTAGGTGCCCCCATGCCCCAGCCAACCCCTCGCCCCCGAGGCCCCAAGCCCCAGCGGGTGGATGCGGACCACCTCCTGGACGCCGCCCAGGAGGTCTTCGCCCGGGAGGGCCTGCACGCCGCCAGCCTGCGGGCCATCGCCCGCCAGGCGGGCTGTGACCCGGCCCTGATCTACTACCACTTCGACAGCAAGGAGGCCATGTTCACGGCCCTCCTGGGCCGGCGGATCCCGCCCCTGGTGGAGGCCCTGCGGCGCATCGCCGACCCCTCCGACCTGCGCCCGACGCCGCTCCGCCTGTGGGACGCCATGGGCGCCTTCCACCGCAACCTGAGCCACGATCCCGGCTTCCGGAGCCTCATCCGGGGGGAGATCGTCCGCGGCACCGAGGGCATCCAGACGCAGATCCAGGCCTACGTCGGCGGCGCCGCCCTGCAGGTGCGGAGCCTGCTCGAGCAGGGTGCCGCCCGGGGCGAAGTGCGACCCGACCTGCCCCCCTTCCTGGCCACCTTCTTCCTGGTGCGCATGCACCTCGAGATCCTCGACCTGTTCCCGGTCATCACGCCCCAGGTGCACCGGCTCCCCGAGAAGCCCTCCGTCCCCGCCGCGGAGCGGGCCTGGCTGCAGGTCTACTGGCGCGGCATCGCCACCGATCCGGCCGCGCCCTTCCCGCCCCTGCCCGACTTCGGCGCCTGACCCCCGGGCGGCCGGTCCCGTCCTTTCCGCATCCGTCCCTGAGACCTCCAGGAGATCCGCTGATGAAACGATCCGCCCTGCTCCGCCCGATCGCCCTGATGCTTCCCGTCGGCGCCGCCGTAGCCCTGGCCACCTCCTGCCGGGATGGCCGGGAGAACCGCCTCGCGCTTTCCGGGAACATCGAAGTGGTCCAGGTGGAGGCCAGCTTCCGCGTCGCTGGCAAGGTCCTCGAGCGCCCGGTCGACGAGGGCCAGACAGTCAAGGCCGGCCAGCTCCTGGCCCGGCTCGACGCCCGGGATCTCGAGCAGCAGGTGGCCATGCGCCACGCGGAGGCCGCCACGGCCCGGGCCGCCCTGGACGCGATGCTGGCCGGGTCGCGCAAGGAGGAGATCGCCGCCTCCCAGGCCGCCCTGGACCAGGCCACGGCGGACCTCCGGCGGCTGGAGCCCGACGAGGCCCGCATCCGCGATCTCCAGCGGCAGGGCATCCTGTCGGTGCGGGACTACGAGGCCAGCCGGGCCGCGCTCGAGGCCGCCCGCGGCAAGGTCCAGCAGGCGGACCAGCAGTACCGCCTCGTCCGCAAGGGACCCCGGAAGGAGGACATCGACCAGGCCCGGGCCCGCTACGAGGAGGCCCGGCAGGCCCTGGCCCTGGCCGAAACCCAGCTGGGCTACGCCACCCTCCGGGCCCCGAGCGCCGGCGTGATCCTCTCCAAGAACATCGAGCCGATGGAGTATGTCTCCCCCGGCACCGCCGTGGTGACAATGGCGGACCTCGGCCAGGTCTGGATGCGCGGCTTCGTGGAGGAGACGGACCTGGGCCGGGTGAAGGTGGGGCAGAAGGCCTTCGTCACCACGGATTCCTTCCCCGGGAAACGCTACGAGGGCCGCGTGGCGTTCATCGCCTCGGAGGCCGAGTTCACGCCCAAGGCCGTCCAGACCCGGAAGGAGCGCACCAAGCTCGTCTACCGCATCAAGATCGACATCCCCAACCCAGCCATGGAACTGAAGCCCGGCATGCCCGTGGATGCCGAGATCCAGCTGGACGGCCGCTGATGGACACCATCCGGGCCCAGGCGCTGACGCGCCGCTTCGGGGACCAGGTGGCCTTGGACCAGCTGACGCTGGCCGTGGCGGAGGGCGAGATCTTCGGCCTGGTGGGACCCGACGGGGCCGGGAAGACCACGACCATGCGCCTGCTCACGGGCATCCTCGCGCCCAGCGCCGGCGAGGCCTGGATCGACGGCCTCCCCATCGTCGGGGAATCCGAGGCCATCAAGGAACGCATCGGGTACATGTCCCAGCGCTTCGGCCTCTATCCGGATCTCACCGTACTGGAGAACCTCGATTTCTACGCGGACCTCTAT
>DASVZU010000199.1:0-5716 GCA_036391515.1 Holophagaceae bacterium | reverse complement strand
CTCCGCAGCGGCGCCCCCGTGCGAGCCTCCGCTTCCGCCAGCGCCGCGCGCCAGGGCCCGTGGGCCTCCCAGCCCGCGGCCATGCCCACGGCCTCCGTGCCCTGGCCGGGGAAGAGGAGCGTGGAAGGCGCTTGTTCCATGGCCACCAGCATACGGTGGAGCAGCGCGGGGACGCCGGAGGGCGTACTGTGTCCCCATGGCCACCCCCCTTCCCTGGCAGCAGGTGCCCTGGCACCTCCGCCGCTCCTACTGGGAGCTCGACGAGGCTGAGCGCGCCGAGGTGCGGGGTGCCCTGGAGGCGGAGGCCGCCGACTGCGCCCGCCGGGCCGAGGCAGCCCTGGACGACTACGCCGCCCTGCCCGACAGCCTGAACGGGCAGGTGCTGAACGCGGATGTGCTCGCCACCCTGCTGCCCACCCTCCGCAGCAACCCCACCCAGGGCTACGAGGCCCTGGAGGACCCCGGCGGCCGGGCGGCCATCCACCTCCACGCCCTGGGCAAGCGCCTGCGGGACCGCATCCTCGCCACGGCCCAGGGGCATCCCGTGCTTATCCTCATGGGCGGCCAGGCCACCAGCAAGACCACGGGCGCGGCCGCCCTGGGCTGGTCCTTCGGGGCCGTTTTCGATGCGCCCCATACGGATCCGGACGGGCTGGCCTTTCTCCTGGCCCGCATCCGCCGGACCCCCTCCGAGATCCACCTGGCCTACGCGGACCGCGATCCGGCCGGCGCCGTGAGGGCCATGCTGGAGCGCTCGGAGCGCGAGGGCCGCTACGTGCCTCTGGACCGCATGGCCCGCACCCACGCCCGGGCCCCCCGCACCTTCCTGGCCCAGGTGCCCGAGGTGGCGCGGGGGCTCCGGCTCTACTACATCCGGGTGGACGAGGGCACCTCCGGAAGCCTGGCCATGGACCAGGAGGCCGTGGCCCAGGTGCGGGCCCGGCCCGGGCTGCCCGAATCCGGGGTTGCCTACCAGCTCCAGACCGCGTACCTTGCCCTTCTAAGGAACCCACTCCATGACCCCGAAGCCTGGTATCCGCGGGATGTTCTCGCCGGACTCAACCGAACCCTCGACCCCTGGCGCCGACTCGAAGCCCACCATCTCCTTCGCCGACGTGTCGAGGCTATGGCACAGCGAAGTGCCGAAGGTGCTCCAGGCCCACGAGGAGCAGCGGCGGCTGGTCCGGGAGAACCTGGGTCTGGCCTAGGCTGAGACTGGGGCGAAGGCGGTAAGCGGGAACGCAGAGGACGCAGAGCGCCACAGAAGCCACAGAGGAAGGCGGTGTCCCCGGCCATTCTCTGTGTCCTCCCCGGTTCTCTGTGTCCTCTGTGTTCCGTTTGGCTTTGCCCTATTCGTGGTAGCCCATCACCACCAGCAGGCAGGGGCCTCCGGCGATGACGCTCAGGCCCAGGGCCTCGGCGGTGCGGATGGCCTCGGGGCTTTCCGCGCCGGGCTGCATCCAGACGTGCTTCACCCCCGCCGCGGCGGCCTCGCGCACCACCTGCTCCGTGGCCATCGGCGGCGTGATGACCGAGATCGCGGGCACCTTCACCGGCAGGGCCGCCAGTGACGCATAGGCCTTCAGGCCCTCCACCTCCGGCGCCTTGGGGTTGATGGGGTAGACCTCCTTCCCGTGCTGCTGGTAGCAGCGCAGGACCTTGTTGCCGTACTTCGAGCGGTCCGTGCTGGCCCCCACCACCGCGAAGGGGCCCGAGGCCAGGAAGGACTGGATGCGGTCTTGGACGGACATGGGCACCTCCGGAATGATCAGGCCAGCCCCTGGATGGCCCGCACCTTCATCTCGCCGCGCAGGGTCTCGACGGCTTCGCAGGCAGCGAGGGCGGCGCTGAGGTTGGTGAGGCAGGGGATCTTCAGGCGCAGGGCCTCCTTGCGGATGGCGCTCTCGTCGAAGAAGGCGTCGCGGCCCAGGGGGGTGTTGATGACCCACTGCACCTCGCCGTTCTTGAGGAGGTCCACGGCGTTGGGCCGGCCCTCGTTCACCTTGAAGATGCGCCGCACCTTGAGGCCCACGGATTCCAGCGTCCGCGCCGTGCCCTCCGTGGCGCAGAGGCCGAAGCCCAGCCCCACGAGCTTCTGGGCCAGCTCCGGCAGGCGCGCCTTGTCTGCGTCGTTCACCGTGAGGAACACCGTGCCCGACAGCGGCAGCGGGATGCCCGCCGCCAGCAGGGCCTTGGCGTAGGCCTCGCCGAAGGTCTCGCCGATGCCCATGACCTCGCCCGTGCTCTTCATCTCGGGACCGAGCACCGGATCCACGCCGGGGAACTTGGCGAAGGGGAAGACCACGCCCTTCACGGACACCGCGCGGGGCACGCCGTCCCTGACGCCCTGGGCCTTCAGGCTCTGGCCCAGGCCCACCCGTGCGGCCACGCCGGCCCAGTCCACGCCCGTGGCCTTGCTCACGAAGGGCACCGTTCGGCTGGCCCGGGGGTTGGCCTCCAGGCAGTAGGCGATGCCGTCCTTCACGGCGAACTGCAGGTTCAAGAGGCCGCGCACGCCCAGGTCCAGCGCCAGCTGCCGGCTGTAGCCCTTCACCGTCTCCACGATGGCCTCGGGCACGCCCAGGGCCGGGATGACGGCGTAGCTGTCGCCCGAGTGGATGCCCGCCTCCTCGATGTGGGCCAGCAGGCCCGCGATGACCACCTGCTCGCCGTCGCAGACCACATCCACGTCCAGCTCCTGGGCGCCGTCCAGGAAGCGATCCAGGAGCACGGGCTGGTCGTTGCTCACGGCCACCGCCTCCCGCATGTACTTCTCCAGGCCGGCGTCGTCGAAGACCACGGCCATGGCCCGGCCCCCGAGGACGAAGCTGGGGCGCACCATCACCGGATAGGCCAGGCCGTGGGCCACGTCCAGGGCCTGCTCGAAGCTGGTGGCCATGCCCCAGGCGGGCGCCGGGATGCCCAGGCGCTTGAGGGCCTGTCCGAAGCGCTCGCGGTCCTCGGCATCGAGGATGGCGTTCAGGGGCGTCCCCAGCAGGGGCACCCCGGCGGCATCCAGGGGCGAGGCCAGCTTCAGCGGCGTCTGGCCCCCGAACTGGGCGAAGACGCCCAGCAGCTTGCCGCCCGCGGCCTCGCGGTCCACCACGGCCTTGACGTGCTCGTAGGTGAGGGGCTCGAAGTACAGGCGGTCGCTGGTGTCGAAGTCGGTGCTGACGGTCTCGGGATTGCAGTTGATGAGGATGGCCTCCACCCCGCTGGCGCGGATGGCCTCCACCGCCTGGACGCAGCAGCAGTCGAACTCCACGCCCTGCCCGATGCGGTTGGGCCCGCTGCCCAGCACGATGGCCTTGGGCCGGTCCGTGGGCGCGGCCTCGCTCCGCTCCTCCCAGGTGCCGTAGAGGTAGGGTGTCTCCGCGGAGAACTCGCCGGCGCAGGTGTCCACCCGCTTGTAGGCGGGCCTCAGGCCGAAGGCCTCCCGGCGCCGCGCAACCTCCGCCTCCGTGCAGCCGCAGAAGGCGGCGATCTGGGCATCGGCGAACCCGGCGCGCTTGGCCTTCTCCAGCAGCTCCTCCGGCAGCCGGTCCACGGGGAAGCTCCGCAGGCGGCCCTCCAGCACCACGATCTCCTCGATCTCGCGGAGGAACCAGGGCGTGATCTTGGTGAGGCGGTGGAGCTCCTCCACGCTGTGGCCGGCCTTCAGGGCGTGGTAGAGCCAGAAGATGCGCTGGGGCCCGGGGATAAGGAGGTGCTCCTTCAGGCGGCCCAGGTCCAGCTTGCCCTCCAGGGCGCCGGAGAGGCCCAGGTGGCCCTCCTCCAGGGAGCGTACGGCCTTCTGCAGGGCC
The DNA here is from genome assembly GCA_036391515.1 of Holophagaceae bacterium. Taxonomy (GTDB): domain Bacteria; phylum Acidobacteriota; class Holophagae; order Holophagales; family Holophagaceae; genus Geothrix. The sequence goes on along the minus strand of DASVZU010000199.1, from coordinate 1,913 downwards.
TCCTGGAAGCTGCGGCCCAGGCTCATGACCTCGCCCACGCTCTTCATCTGCGTGCCCAGCACCTTCTCGGCCTGGGGGAACTTCTCGAAGGTGAAGCGGGGGATCTTCACCACCACGTAGTCCAGCACCGGCTCGAAGGCGGCCTTGGTCATGCGGGTGATGGCGTTGGGCAGCTCCCAGAGGCGGTAGCCCAGGGCCAGCTTGGTGGCCACCCAGGCGATGGGGAAGCCCGTGGCCTTGGAGGCCAGCGCGGAGCTGCGGCTCACGCGGGGGTTCATCTCGATGACGATGATCCGGCTGGTCTCGGGATCGAGGGCGAACTGGATGTTGGAGCCGCCCGTCTCCACCCCCACGGCCCGGATGACGGCCATGGCCGCGTCGCGCATGCGCTGGTACTCGGGATCCGTGAGCGTGAGCGCCGGCGCCACCGTGATGCTGTCCCCGGTGTGGACGCCCATGGGATCCAGGTTCTCGATGGAGCAGATGACCTCGACGTTGTCGTCCAGGTCGCGCACCACCTCCAGCTCGAACTCCTTCCAGCCCAGGATGCTCTCCTCGATGAGCACCTGCTTGGTGGGGCTCAGGTCCAGGCCCCGGGCCACGATGGTCTCGAACTCGTCCACGTTGTAGGCGATGCCGCCGCCGCTGCCGCCCAGGGTGAAGCTGGGCCGGATGATGGCGGGGAAGCCCGTGACCGTGAGCAGGTCCCTGGCCTCGGCCATGCTGTGGGCGAACCCTCCCCGGCAGGTCTCCAGGCCCAGGTCGTCCATGAGGGCCTTGAAGAGCTGGCGGTCCTCGCCGCGCTTGATGGCCTCCGGCTGGGCCCCGATGAGGTGCACCCCCGTCCGCGCCAGCAGGCCGCTCTCATGGGCCTCCATGGCCAGGTTGAGGGCCGTCTGCCCGCCCACCGTGGGCAGGATGGCATCGGGCTTCTAAGCCTCGATGACCTTCTCCAGCACCGCCAGGGTGAGGGGCTCCAGGTAGGTGGCGTCCGCCCGGCCCGGGTCCGTCATGATCGACGCTGGGTTGGAGTTCAGCAGGATCGTGCGGATCCCCTCCTCCCGCAGCGCCTTCAGGGCCTGCGTCCCCGAGTAGTCGAACTCGCAGGCCTGGCCGATCTGGATCGGCCCCGACCCCAGCACCAGCACACTCTTCAGATCCGTACGCTTAGGCATCGCCCATCCTTGTTCGTTTAACCACAGAGGACACAGAGCGCGCAGAGGAAAAACAGAAGGCTCATGCTTTCTCTGTGCCTTCTGTGTCCTCTGTGGTTGATCATCTTTGATTCGCTTCCATCAGCGCGACGAACCGCCGGAACGCGGGGTGCGCGTCGTGCGGACCGGGGCTGGCCTCGGGATGGTGCTGGAGGGAGAAGATAGGCAGGGAGGTGTGGCGCAGGCCCTCCACGGTGCCGTCGCTCAGGTGCCGGTGGGTGACCTGGATCTCCTTCGGGAGGCTGGCCTCGTCCACAGCGAAGCCGTGGTTCTGTGCCGTGATCTCGATGCGGCCGGTCGCGAGGTCCTGCACGGGCTGGTTGGCGCCGCGGTGGCCGAACTTCAGCTTGAAGGTGCGGCCGCCGAAAGCCTGGCCCAGCAGCTGGTGGCCCAGGCAGATGCCGAAGATGGGCAGCTTGCCGAGGCAGGCCTCGACTTCCCGCTGCATGCCCGGAAGGGCGCCGGGATCGCCGGGACCGTTGCTGAGGAAGAGGCCGTGGAAGCGCTTGTCCGTGAGTTCCGTGGCCGGCGTGTCCCAGGGGAACACTTCCAGGTGCAGCCCCGCACCCACCAGCTGGTCGAGGATGCTCCGCTTGATGCCGCCGTCGAGGACCGCCACGCGGAAGGCCCCGCCGGGGTTGAGTTCGTAGCGGTCCCGGCAGCTCACCTCGCCGCAGAGGGCCTGGCCCGCCATGTCCG
>DASVZU010000198.1:0-6964 GCA_036391515.1 Holophagaceae bacterium | reverse complement strand
GGTAGACCACCGCGAAGCGGCCCTGGGGTTCGTCCCGGCGCCAGCCCTCCGGCTCCCGGGCAAAGAGGACGCCCACCAGCGGCTCCGCGTTCCCCAGGCCCAGCATGATCTGGACGGCCGGGTTCTCCGGGCCCTGGGGATCCTCCACCACCTGCCCGCTGGGCAGGGCGTCCGGGATGAGGCGCTCCACCTGGTAGCGCAGGCCACCGGGCAGGTCACCACTCTGGCCGGATTCGACGCGGGCGGCCCACCGGGCCCCGGGCCCCTCCACGGCGAGCCGGAAGGCCGGTTCCCGCGGAACCGTGTCGATGGCCTCCAGCCGCACCTGGAACCCTGGGAGAGGGACGGGGTGGCCCGTGGACCAGGCCGGCTCGAACAGGGCGGCGTTCCCGCCGACCGGGATCACCTGGGAGGCGCGCAGCCCCCCGGCCCGGTTTACCAGGGCGGCAGCGGCCAGCAGCACCGGCGCGGCGAGCAGGAGCGCGAGGCCAGGCCGCCGGCGCAGCTCCCCCCGGCGGACCCGGGCAAAGGCCAGGGCCTGGGCCGCCAGAGGCAGGAGCAGGGCCTCCAGCCAGAGGCTGCGGAGGAGGTCCGAGGGCCGCGACGTGCCCAGGATCGAGAACGGAAGGTCCAGGAGGCCGCCGGGCAGCACCTCTCCGCCCCGCGCCCGGACCACAGCCCAGCCTGCTCCCAGGCCTAGGAAGATCGTCCCGGCCAGGAGCCGGGTGAGCCACCCGGAGACGGCCAGGCGCAGGCCCCGTTCGGGGGCGGCGAAGGCCAGGCTTGCCGCGAGAAGAAGGCAGACTCCCACAGGCGCCAGGGCCTGCGCCAGCGGCCCCATACCGCGGCGCCCGAACCACACCTCCAGGGCCATCCAGGCCAGGGCCCAGGCCAGGACGGCCAGGGCGAGCAGGACGGGGCCACCGGGAAGGTCCCCGGCCTGGCCGCGCCGGGGCTGGGAAGGTCGGGATTCGGGGGCCGGATCGGTCATCGGGGCTCGCGCAGCGTCAGCCCCCAGTATGGCCCGGCGGGGATCAGACGAGGGCCAGCAGGGCCACCAGGTAGAAGCTGAGGTCCACGCTCAGTTCGAAGCGGTGGCGGCCGGCCGTGAACCGCTCGTGGTAGAGCCAGAGGTAGAGCATGGGATAGCTCGCGCAGACGACCAGCACCAGGGCCACGGCGAGGGGATGCCCCTCGGCCCGGTTCTGGAAGGTGAGCCAGAGGGTGCCCGCGAGCAGGGTGCCCAGGAGCAGCGCCAGCACCGCCTTGGTGGCGCGCTTCCCGAGGAGGATCGGCAGGGTCTCCTTGCCCACGATCTGGTCGTTCTGCATGTCCCGGATCTCGTAGATCACCGTGCGGACGAAGGCCAGGACCCCCACCAGGAACAGGGCGGCAAAGGCGCGGAGATCCCAGGCCCGCCCCTCCTGCCAGACGGGCATGGCCACCGACACCGTGGCCAGGGCCAGGGCCACCATCACGTCCTTGGAGCCGGGGATGGACCGCAGGCTCACCTGCAGCGGCCCCAGCCGGAAGCGCCGCTTGTAGGCGGCCCCCACCAGGGACGCACCCACGACCACCAGCAAAGCCTTGGGTCCCAGGCTGGCCGCGACGCCCAGGGCCAGCGCCATGGCCACGACCCCGGACGCCAGCAGGATCCGGCGATTCCGGTCCAGGAACCGGGCCCGCGCCGGCCCCTTGGCCCCGAGGCCCAGCGGGTCCAGGAAGGGGCTGAAGAGGTACATGCCCAGCACGTAGGCGGCCGTGACCAGCGGGTACCGCCAGGTGGGCACGAGCCCAAGCCACTTGTGGACACCGGCCGTCATGAGGGCGGCGCCCAGGGCCAGGAGCGAGGAGCTGCCGAACGCCGCCTGGGCGAAGCTGCGCCACCGGCTGGGGCCGTCGCCCAGCTGCTCGAGCACGTCCACCACCTCGTCCACCAGCCAGGTGGGCGTCGAGGCTCCGGCCAGCACGCCCACGGTCTCCCGGCCCGTGAAGACCCCCAGGTCCAGCTCGGCCGCCGTCTCCACGTACTGCACGGGCTTGCCGTAGTGGTGGGCCAGTTCGGCCAGATGCTTGGTATTGCTGGATGCCTTCCCGCCCACCACGATCACCGCGTCCACCGTGCGGGCCAGTTCCTTGGCCTCGTCCTGGCGCATCCAGGTGTCCTCGCAGATGGTGTTCTCGAAGATGGCCTCCCCGGCCCGCTCCCGGATGTAGTCCGTGATCTCGTGGTAGTCCTTCACGGTGAAGGTGGTCTGGGCCACCACCAGCACCTTCCGCAGCTGCTCGTCCGTGAGGGCCTGGGCCTCGGCCATGTTGGCGACGATCTGGCTGCCGTGCTCGGCGAAGCTTCGGTGGGCCACGCTCTCGGCATGGCCATGGCTGCCGAGGATCACCGTGAAGTAGCCCTTGGGGCTCCACTTCTTGATCTTGTGGTGGACCTTGGCGACTTCGGGGCAGGTGGCGTTGACGATCCGCACCTCGCCCTTCTTCTGCCTTTCTTTGAGGCCGCGCAAGTCCTGGATGGGGATGCCGTGGGCGCGGATCACCACCGTGCCGTTCTGCACCTGGTCCGGAGCCGCGGCCACGGCCACACCCCGCTTGCCGATGAGCTCCAGGGCCTGGGGGTTGTGGATGAGCGGCCCCAGGGTCTGCACGGCCCGCCCATCGTTGCGCATCGAGGCCTCCAGCACGGCGTCCATGGCGCGCTTCACGCCCCAGCAGAAGCCCGCAGTCTTGGCGACGATCACTTTCATGGCGGCCCCAGAATCCTGACCGGATTGGTCGGATTCATAATCATAGCCTCCGGGACTCGCGGGCGCACGAAGCGTGATCAGGGACGGAGGGCTGGCGGAGGCTCGTCAGGCTCGTCAGGCTCGTCCAGGGGTGCGACGGGCGACCCTTCGCTGCCGGAAGGGTGGAGGCCCAGGCTCCAGGTCCACGTATCGTCCGGTCCCGCCTGGATCCGGTAGATCTGGGGGGCGTTCACCGATCTGGCATCCACGGCGAAGCCCCGGCGGGGGCCCAGCCAGCCGGATCCCGAGACGTAGACCAGCCGGAAGGAACCCTCCGGTACGAGCCCCTGGTACGGCTGGCCGCCGCTTAGGTACAGCGTGAGCACCGTGGCCCGGGATCGCGCGTCCACCAGGGACAGGAAGTAGTCCCGGCCGGGGTCGGTCTCGATGCGCCAGGGGACGCTGGGATGGATCCCGACCTCGATCCGCAGGGTCCCGTGATCGGGCGTGGGAAGCGAGGGGGCCCCATCCCCAGCCGTGCCGGGCGGAGAGCCGCCCGACGGCTGGAAATCCCTTCCAGGCCTGGGCCCTGCCGCCGGCTGGGCTGCCTGGGAGGCCCGCCGCCCAGGCGGACGGACCAGGGGCCAGGCCAGCACCACCAGGAGGACGAGGCCGCCCGCGCCGAACCCGGCCACGCGAAGCAGCTGGTCTCCCTGGCCCGGAACCGTGCCCGGGTGGCGGTCGCGCTGGAGTCGGGGAACGACTGGGGCCGGCAGGAGGGGATCGGGAGGGAGCCCCAACCGCGAGCGGACCTCCGCCAATCCGCGACCGACCCGGAGCGCCTCGTCGTAGCGGGCCCTCCGGAGGGGATCGAGCAGCACGAACCGGGCGTCCTCCTCCAGGCCCCGGGGCAGCACGCCCTCGTCCAGCTTGAGGATTACCTGCCCGGCATCGGTCCTGGCACCGTCCAGGCCAAGCGCCCGGTAGAGGTCTCTCACGGCTCCTCCCCGGTCAGGAACTCGTAGGCGTCCTTGATGCGCCGGAAGGCCCGGTCCGCCTCCTGGACGGCCTGGGCACCCTGGGGCAGGTAGTGGTCGGGATGGTGGACCCGGCTGAGACGGAGGTAGGCGCGCCGGATCTCGGCCGGGGCGGCCTCCTCGTCGAGCCCGAGCATGGCCAGGGCCTTGATCCGCGCCATCGCTCCAGGGCCGCCGGCGGGAAGCGGATCCGGGGTCGGAACCGCGTCGTCCCAGGGACCGGCCGGTCCCGGCCCCAGGACCTCCCGGCCGGCCCAGGCCCCCCTGCGGCTCGGGTCCCAGGGAGGAGGAGGCTCCGTCCCTGTGCGCTGCCGGAAGAGATCGGCGAGGTCCGAAGGCCTGAGGCCCAGCGCATCCACCACCGTCCTCAGGGCCAGGTTGTGCCCCAGGCCCAGGGTCCCGGCCTCCAGGGCCACCTCGAGGGCCCCGCGCAGCGCCAGCAGGCGCGTGGCGCGGGGGGCGGGCCGCAGGGCCTCGAGCGCCTCTTGGAAGGTGGGGAGGCCCCGCGATTCCCCATCAGGTGAAGATGCCTCCGCCTCGCCTCGCGCCAAACCGAGGCGGTGGGCCACCTCCTGCGCTCGTGCCTCTCCGTCCCGGGTGCCGGGGGGACCCCAGAGAACCATGGCTGAGATCAGCCCCCGGATGGCCACCCGATGGGTTCCGGGGGTCCGTTCATGGGTCATGGGAGGGGGAGGGACCATCCAGCTTATCCGATCTATTCATCGTCAATTGTGATATTAATGGAGACACCCTCCCTGCCCACCACGAATTTCTCAACCACGGACGTGCACCTTGAGCCAGGACCGCCCTGATTCGTCCAACCTTCCTCCGGAACCGGCGGAAACCCCGTCTGTCCCGCAACACCAGTCCGAGGCCCTACTGGCGAGGATCCAGATCGGGGAGATCCCGCCCCCCCGGACCCCATCCTCCCGGATGCCGGACCCCCTTCCGCCCGCCCCGTCCGCGGACCTGCCCCTCGACGAAGGAACCGGCGGGCCCAGGCGCCCCTCCCGCCTCGCGCCCATCAAGGCCATGGTGAAGGAAGCCTACTTCGACCCGGCCAGGGCCTTCCAGGATTCGGTGGATTGGCCGCGGTTCAGGAAGGCGCAGGTGGCCCTGTTCCTGGTCTCGCTGGTCATGCCCTTCTTCGCGCTGCTGGTCCTCGGCTTCGTGCTGGGTGTGATCTACCTCACCGGCGCCTCGCTCTACAGCGCGACGAGCCCGAGCCCCATCTACCAGCTGATGCTCTACCCGCTGGTCTTCGTGCTGGCCCGCGGATACTGGATCGCCTACCTGGCTCTGCCCCTCGGCCTGTTCCTCGTCGGCTGGCTCTGGTCCGTGCCGACGGCCTGGCTCCTGTCGCGCATCGCGGGTGGTTCCCACATCGACTTCAGGAAGGCCCTCAGCATCCTCGCGATGCTCGGGGCCATGCTGGCCCCGTTCACGATGTTCCCCTTCCTCCGGCTCCTCGCCCTCGGGGTGATCCTCTGGCACATCGCCCGGCGAATGGAAGACACCTTCGACATCGGGTTCTGGCGCCTCGTGGGCCGGGGCGGCCTCCTCTTCCTCAGCGCAGCCTTCCTGTACGGAGCCTTCGAACGGAAGGTGGAGTCCCACTTCCCGGGCGGGGAGGACCTGAAGGCCAATCTCTACGCCTTCGTGAACCAGAAGAAAATGCTGGAATGGCCCTCCTTCCAGGCCAAGGTCTATGTCAGCCCCAATGAACGCCTCTACGAAGACCTGTCCGACTTCAACGCCGGGCTCCGGGAGCAGGCCGTCACCAAGGCCATGGGCATCCTGAAAAACGGATCGGAGAGCCCCGAGTTCCGGTTCCGCATCGCGAATCGCATGGCCGGGAACGGGCAGGTCGAGGCCTACCCGTACCTCTCCCGCTGCTACGCGGAGGGCCTGGGCACCTCGGCCGATCCCGACGCCGCCCTGGCCTGGATGCAGAAGTTCACGGACGCGAGCCCCGGGAACCTGGATGCCGGGATGGAGCGGGCCCGCCTCCTCGTCCGCAACGGCCGCCGCCTCGACGGGAAGCGGTATCTGGTCGGCATGGCCAAGGGGCAGATCAGCCAGGTCCCGAGGCTCGCCGAGTTCATCCAGAAGGAGGGGCTTGGCCGCAGCGATCGCACTTTCAACTTCGAGGTGGTGAACCTGTACCAGCAGGGCAATCCCACCTCCACGGTGGGCATGTATCCCGGCGGCCCCGGCCAGCCACGGTACATCTACGAGACCCAGACCAAGCAGGAATCCTTGCGGAAGACGCTCTACCAGAACGACCGGGACCAGTCCCTCTGGTTCTACCGGGCCCTGGTGGCCGAGTACGCCAGCGGCACCGCCGGGGCCGAGGTCTACGGGGAGGCCTCCTCCGACCTCGCCCAGGCGGAGCTGGATCAGAAGGCCATGGAAGGGGATCCGGTGGCCATGGACATCCTCGCCGACCGCCGCGCCCGGGACGGGGACATCCTCGCGGCCCGCCGCCTCTGGCTCTCGGCCACCCAGGCCCTGAACAACGACAATCGCTACGCCAACGCCGCCTACTACATGAAGCTCGCGGGGAGCTACGACCCGGCGGAATCCACGCAGGCCCCCGATGTCCAGCAGGCCACGAAGTACTACCTGGCCGCCCTCCTCGTCTCGACCTGGCACGGCCGGACCCGTCCCATCGGACGGGGATCCCTTGAGCGGCTCCATCCCGGGAAGATCCCGGATGCGCTCGGCCAACCCTTCCTGGACCTGTGCCTCAGGCACGACATCCCCGAGGCCTGGTTCATGATGGGGGACCGGTACCTGAACGGGGATTTCCCCGGCGTTCCGAGGAATGCAGGCAGGGCGCTGGACTGTTTCCGGAAAGCGCGAACCCTGGGCTACCAGAGCCCCCAGCTCGCCCGCCAGCTCGCCGCCATGGGCGACCCGGGGACCCCTCCCAGAGGCACTTCGGCCGGGTAGAATGGCCCTCGGCCCGGGGGTTCCGGCCAGTCCGCCGCCCCCCTGCCCCGCCTCCTCCGGTTCCCATGCCCGCTCCCGCCCAAGGGTCGCCTGTTCCCGCGCCCCGCATTCACATTCTGGATTTCGCCCGCCTCCTGGCCATGCTCCTGATGCTCCAGGGGCACACGATGGAGGCCTTCGTGGCCCCGTCCGCCATGGACTGGGGGACCCTGCACTGGCGGTTCTGGGGGGAGGTCA
>DASVZU010000197.1:0-4034 GCA_036391515.1 Holophagaceae bacterium | reverse complement strand
TTCGCGGCCATGATGCTCGCCGGCCTGCTGGGGAACAACTTCATGCCCGACTACGACCGGGGTGACCTCCAGGTGAACTTCAAGACCGAGCCAGGCTCCAGCCTCCAGACCACCCGGGAGAAGGCCGCCGAGCTGGAGAAGGCCATCCGCGCCGTACCCGGCGTGCAGCTCACCTACACCACCATCGGCACGGGCCTCAACGGCACCGTGGAGTCCGGCGGCATCTACGTGAAGTTGTCCGACGGCCGGCGCCCCGGCCAGATCGCCATCCGCCGTCAGATCCGCGAGGCCTTCCGGTCCGTGCCCGGCGTCGATGCGGCCGTGGGTCCCGTGAACGACTGGGGCGTGGCCTACCCGATCATGGTGGCCGTGCAGGGCCCGGACCGGGATGCGGTCATCCAGGCCGTACCCCTCGTGAAGCAGGCCCTGGGCAGCGTGCCGGGCGCGGTGGACGTCACCACCAGCCTGGACAGCGGCAAGCCCGAGCTGCGCCTGGTGGTGGACCGCAAGGCGGCCTCGGACCTGGGCGTGAGCCCGGCCCTGGTGGCCTCCATGGTGCGTCCCCTCGTGGATGGCGAGAAGGTGGCCAAGTACGAGGACGAGGGCGGCGAGCAGCGCGACGTCCGGATCCGCCTCTCGGACCGGGAACGGCGCTTCGCGGCCCAGCTGGCGAACATGACCGTGCAGAGCACCAAGGACCTGGGCGGCGGCAAGCATCCCCTCGTCCGCCTCAACCAGGTGGTGCGCTTCGAGGAGGGCATCGCCCCTGCGAAGCTCCAGCGCCACGACCTGATGGAGGAGGTGGAGGTGGACGCCAACTTCGAGGGCTCCACCCTTGGCGAGGTCAGCGCCGCCGCCGCCGCCAAGGTGGCCGCCCTGAAGGCCGGCGGCCGGCTGCCCGAGGGCGTGCGCGTGGAGTTCCTGGGCCAGACCCGGGACAGCAAGGAGACCGCCGGCTTCATGGGCCAGGCCCTGCTCCTCGCGGTGTTCTTCATCTACTTCGTGCTGGCCAGCCAGTTCGAGAGCTTCAAAATCCCTGTCGCCATCATGGCCAGCCTGCCGCTCTCCATGGTGGGCATGGTGCTGATGCTCCTGGTCACGGGCGATTCCATGTCCATGATGACGAGCATCGGCCAGATCCTCCTCATGGGCCTGGTGACCAAGAACGCCATCCTGCTGGTGGACCACGCCCTGCACCTGCAGCGCGAGGAGGGCATCCCCCGCCGCCAGGCCATCATCCGCGCGGGCATGGTCCGGCTGCGGCCCATCCTCATGACGAGCTTCGCCATGGTCGGCGGCATGCTGCCCCTCTTCCTGGCCCTGGGCGCCGGCGCCGAGATGCGGGCCCCCATGGCCCGGGCCGTGGTGGGCGGCATCATCACCTCCACCCTGCTCACGCTCATCGTGGTGCCCGTGTTCTTCGAGATCATCGAGGACATGACCTTGGCGAAGGGCTGGGCCTGGATCCGCCGCAGGGTGGGCCGACCCGAGGAATCGGCCATCGAGCCCCCCGTCGAGGAGGCCCCCTATGCCTGAGTTCTTCGAGGCTGTCGAAACCCGGCGCACCGTGCGGGACTTCCTGCCGGACCCCGTACCGCAGGCGGTGCTGGACCGCTGCCTGGAGGCTGCGCGGCTCGCGCCCAGCTCCAGCAACCTCCAGCCCTGGGAGTTCGTGGTGATCCGCGACCCGGCGGTCCGACAGGCGGCCAACGCCGCCTGCCTGGACCAGCTGCCGGCCAAGACCGCACCGGTCCTGGTCGCCCTGGTGACGCACCGGGAAACCTGGCGGCGCAACCGGGACGAGATCCTGCGGGTCTTCGAGAGCCGGGGCCCGATGCGGAAGAGCCAGGCCGCCTACTACCGGAAGCTCCTTCCGATGGTCTACACCACGGGCCCTTTCGGGATCCTGGGGCCCCTGAAGCGGGGCGTGAGCCGGCTGATGTCCCTCTTCCGTCCCACGCCGAACTTCATGTCGCGCTCGGATGTCCGCGTCATGGCCCACAAGAGCACGGCCCTGGCCGCCGCCACCTTCATGCTGGCCCTGCGGGCCGAGGGCTACGACACCTGCCCCATGGAGGGCTTCGACCCCTGGCGCGCCGCGAAGCTGCTGGGCCTGCCTCGCGGCGCCGAAGTGAACATGTTCCTCGCCGTGGGGAAGCGCAGCGAGAAGGGCGTGTGGTGGGACCGGGTGCTCATGCCCCGGGACTGGGCCGTGCGGGAGCTCTGAAGCCAGGCTCCCTAGAAAGACTGGAACACAGAGGGCACAGAGAGCCGCAGGGGACGCAGAGAAAAACCTCCGGGGACAGTTCCTGGTCTTTCTCTGTGTCCTCCCGGGTTCTCTGTGTCCTCTGTGTTCCACTTTTGGAGCCGTGACTTTCCTGATTGGGCCTCGTCTCCGGGCATCGATTGCGGCACTCTGGAAGGTCCATGGAAGCGCTGTCCCAAGACCTGAAGGATCTCCTCCGCCTGGCCGAGGCGCCGGCGGGGGCGCTCGATGCGCCGGGTGCGAAGCTGCGCTGGACCTCGCCGCCGGCCCTGGCCCTGGTGCTGGCGCGGTGGATCACCCGCGAGGGGCGGCGCACCTCGCTGTGGGTGGATGCCCCCAGCGAGGCCGAGGCCCGGGCCCTGGCCGCGGACCTGCAGGCCCTGCTGCCGGGCGCCGGGGTGGCGCACTTCCCCGGCTTCGCACCCTACGCCGGCGGCGAGAGCAGCCCGCCGGGCATGGTGCTGCGGGACCGCCTGTCCACCCTGGTGGGCCTCCTGGAGCGGCGCGTGCAGGTGCTCGTCACCGGGCCCCTGGCGGCCAGCGAGCGCCTGCCCCATCCCACCTGGTTCCAGAAGCAGAAGCTGGAGCTGCGCCTGGGCGCCGAGGTGCCCCGGGACCTGCTGCTGGAGACGCTCGTGGCCCTGGGCTACCGGCGCACGGAGATGGCCTCGGCGCCCGGGGAGTTCAGCTCCCGGGGCATGGTGGTGGACCTCTGGCCCGACCACCTGGAGCAGCCTCTGCGCCTGGAGACCTTCGGCGACGAGCTGGAGCGGCTGAGCCCCTTCGACCCCGACACCCAGCGGCGCACCGGCGAGGCCCTGGAGGCCCTCACGCTCTACCCCCGCTACGAGGCCGACCGAGGGAAGCTGCTGGAGGCCGCGGAGGCCCGGGCGGACCGTACACCAGAGCCCGGCGACGACCTGGCCTTCCGCCGCGCGCGGCTAGCCTCCCACGGCCACTTCCCGGGCGAGGAGCTGTTCTACCCCCTGGCCGCCCAGCTGGCTTCGCAGCCCCTGGGCCAGCTGGTCCACTGGATGCCGCCCTGCCTGCGGGTGCGCCTGGATCCCGCCTGGGAGGAGGCTCTGCGGGACGCCGAGCGGGCCCGCATCGAGGAGGGCCTCGCCGTGCTCCGCCGCGGCGGCGTGGTTTGCCCGGACATGGACGACCGCTTCCTGGCCTCCGATCCCAGCCGGCCCACCCTGCACCTCACGGAGTGGCAGAGCGAGGCCACCGTGCCCCTCGCCGCCCAGCCTGTGCGCGAGTTCCAGGGGCGCCTCGGGGAGCTGGCGGAGCACCTGAAGGAGCTGGCCCTCACGGGCCACCGCGTCTTCCTGGCGGGCTCCACTCCGGGCATGCGGGACCGCCTCTCGGAGCTCCTCCGGGAGCACGACCTGCCCCTCGGCACGAGCACGGACAGCGGCTGCCGGGCCATCCACCTCGTTCTGAGCGCGGGAGTCCAGCTGAAGGAGCCGGGCCTGGTGGTGCTGACGGAGCGCGAGGTCTTCGGCCGGCGGGCCGTGCAGGCCGCGCCGAAGAAGTCCCGCAGCGCGGCCTTCCTCTCCGACCTGCGCGACCTCAAGCCCGGCGACCGGGTGGTGCACCTGGACCACGGCATCGGCGAGTTCGTGGGCTTTGCCACCCTCACCGCGGGCGGCGAGGAACAGGAGGTGCTCCAGCTCCGCTACGCCGACGGCGGCCAGCTGAGCGTGAGCCTGGAGCGGGCCGACCTCCTCCAGCGCTACACCGGCGCCGAGGGCCACCTGCCGCC
>DASVZU010000196.1:0-14872 GCA_036391515.1 Holophagaceae bacterium | reverse complement strand
GGATCCGCGCCACCGCCGGGTCCGTGGGCCGGTCGAAGACCCGCTGGATGTCACCGGACTGGCAGGCGCGGCCCCCGACGCCATCGCCACCGAGGTGGTCCGCCAGTACCGGGTGAAGCGGCTCGGCACCGCGGAGGGTGTGCGCGAGCGGATCTACGCCGTGAGCGTGGATCGCCGGCTGCGTCATCCCGCCGTGCAGGCCATCCGCGACGCCGCGCGGGCCTGGGTGTTCGCCTGACCTGCGATCGCTCAGTCGTGGGGGATGAGGTGGATGGCGGAGGCCTTGAGGAGGGCCGTCACGGCCTCGCCCTCGGCCAGTCCGAGGTCGGCGCAGGCCTGGCGGGTCACGAGGCTCTCCAGGGGGAAGCCCGCGTCGAGGGTGAGGCGCACGAGGAGGCCTTCGGGCTGGAGGGCGGCGATGCGGGCGGGCAGGCGGTTCCGGGCCGTGCTGGGGCCCGGCTCGCCGCGCTCCACCAGGACATCCTCACCCCGGATGCAGGCGTAGGCCCGGACGCCCAGGCCGCCCGGATCGGGCGCGTGGAGCAGGGCCTCGCCCACCGCCAGGGTGGCGAGGCCCCCGCGGGTCTCCACCACCCGGCCCAGCACCACCGTCTCCACCCCGAGGATCCGCGCCACCGCCGGGTCCGTGGGCCGGTCGAAGACCCGCTGGATGTCACCGGACTGGCAGGCGCGGCCCCCGTCCATCACCACGATCCGGTCCCCCAGATGCAGGGCCTCCGTGCGGTCGTGGGTCACCAGCACCGTGGGCACCTCCAGGCGCCGCAGCAGGTCGCGCAGCTCCCGGCGCAGGCGCAGCTGCGTGGGTCGATCCAGGGCCGAGAGGGGCTCGTCGAGCAGCAGCAGGGCGGGGCGGCGGGCCAGGGCCCGGCCGAGGGCCGCGCGCTGGCGCTGGCCGCCGGAAAGCTGCGCGGGATGCCGGTCTTCGAGGCCCTCCAGGCCCAGGAGGGCCACCAGCTCCGCCACCCGCGCCCGCCGCGCGGCCGGCGGAAGGTCGGCCAACCCGTAGGCGAGGTTGCCCGCCAGGCTCAGGTGCGGGAAGAGGTCGTAGGCCTGGCTGAGGAAGCCCACGTTCCGGGCCTGGGGCGGGAGGTGGTGGCCCGTGGTGGCCTCGGCCCACAGGCGGCCTCCGCAGGCGAGGGCGCCCTCGTCCGCGCGCTCCAGGCCGGCGAGCAGGCGCAGGGCCGTGGTCTTGCCCGAGCCCGAGGGCCCGAAGAGCACGGTCACGGAGAAGCCCGGATCGGGAATCTCGAAGCGCGCCTCCACGCGCATTCCGCCGGGGAAGCGGCGCGCGGCCGCGGCGCTCAGATGAGGGTCCACGGCTGCCTCTGGGCCCGGCGCAGGCCGTAGACCGTGGCCAGCACGGCGAAGGAGACAGCCAGCAGCAGGGCGGCGGTGCGGCCGGCGGCGGCGTACTCCAGGGCCTGCACCTGGTCGTAGACCGCGATGCTCACGGTGCGGGTGCGGCCCGGCAGGTCGCCGCCCACCATGAGCACCACGCCGAACTCGCCCAGGGTGTGGGCGAAGCTGAGCACCATGCCCGTGAGGATGCCCGCCCAGGAGAGGGGCACCACCACGCGGAGGAAGGTGCGGGTCCGCGAGGCGCCCAGGCACCAGGAGGCCTCCAGGAGGCCGCGATCCACGGCGGCGAAGGCGGCGGCGAAGGGCTGCACCGTAAAGGGCAGGCTGTAGAGCACCGAGGCCGCCAGCAGGCCCTCGAAGGAGAAGGCCAGCGGGTGCCCCGTGAGACTGATCCAGGCCCGTCCCAGGGGGCTGCGCAAACCCATGGCCACCAGCAGGTAGAAGCCCAGCACCGTGGGCGGCAGCACCAGAGGCAGGGCCACCACGGCCTCCACCAGGAACTTCCAGCGGCGGCGCGTGGCGGCCAGCCACCAGCCCAGGGGCAGGCCCAGCACCAGCAGGATCAGCGTGGTGAGCGCGGCCAGGCGCAGGCTGAGGCGGAGGGCCTCCCAGTCCATCAGTGCCCGTCCACGGCGAACCCGTACCGCTTCAGGATGGCCACGCCCTCGGGGCCCCGCAGGAAGTCGCAGAAGGCCCGAGCGAGCGGGTTGCCCTTGGCGCGGGCCAGGAGCAGGCCGCCCTGGTTCATGGCGGGGTAGGCGTCCACGGGGACCTCCACGTAGCGGCCGGCGCCGGCCAGGGCCGGCCCCTTGGCCAGGGAGAGGGCCAGGAGCCCCGCGTCCGCGGCGCCGGACTGCACGAACTGGGCGGTCTGGGAGATGTTCTCGCCGAAGACGAGGCGCGGCTGCATGGCCTCCAGGAGGCCCAGCTTCGCCAGGGCCGCCTCGGCGGCGCGGCCGTAGGGGGCGTGCCGCGGGTTGGCGATGGCCACCTTCCTCGCGGCGGGATCCAGGAGGGCCTTCATGCCCAGGCGCTCGATGGGCAGGGGGGAGGCCTTCGGCACCCACAGCACCAAGTGGCCGCGGCTGTACCGGAAGAGGTCGCCGGCCTCCGCGAGGCCCGCCTGGATCAGCTTCTTCGGGTAGTCCTCGTCGGCGGAGAGGAAGACATCGAAGGGGGCGCCGTTGGAGATCTGGGCGACGAGGTTGCCGGAGGAGCCGAAGGCGGCGGTCACCTGGGCGCCCGGGTGCTGCTGGACGAAGGCGGCCTTCACGTCCGCCAGCGCGAACTGCAGGTCCGCCGCCGCGGCCACGCTGACGCTGCCCTGGGCCCGGAGGCCCGCGGCGAGCGCCAGGCCCAGCAGGAGGGTGAGGAGGGATCGAAGGCGCGTCATGCGGGCTCCCGGCGCGGCCGGTCGCCGCTATGTTTCAAGGAATATATCGGAAATTCCGGCCCGTCAACGCGCCACCCCGGTGTCAAGGAGGGCGGTCAGGGTTGCAGCCCCGGCCTCCGTGGCCGTCCGCGCGGCGGCCTCCAGGGCCCGGTACCGGGCCAGGACCTCGGCGCCCAGGGGGGTGAGGACGGCCCCGCCCCGGCCCGCCCCGCCCCGTTCCGTGGCAACCAGGGGCTCCCGGAAGCAGCGGTTCATGGTGTCCACCAGCAGCCAGGCCCGCCGGTAGCTCATGCCCATGGCCCGGCCCGCCGCGGCGATGGAGCCCTCGTCCCGGATGGCCTCCAGGAGGTCGGCCTTGCCCGGGCCCAGGGCGATCTCGTCGCCCAGGTAGAGCCGGAGGCGCAGGTCGAGGCGGGGTTCGGGCGCGGGGCTGGGCATGGCTGCCTCCGGATCCAGTGTGGCCGAGGTGCGGGCGAACGTTCCGCCGGGTTCCGGCATCCCATCCTCCACGGAGGCCCCATGCTCATCCGCCGCCCGACCGATGTCGCCGGTTCCGAGATCACCCCGGAGGGCCTCTACCTGGATCGCCGGCGCTTCCTGGCGGGAACCGCCGCGGCCGTGGCCCTGGCGGCCACGGGCCTGCCCCTGGTGGCGGCCGATCCAGGGGGCCTAGGACCCCTGGCCCGCAGCCCCCTCAGCACCTCGGAGCGCCCCAACCGCTGGGAGGAGGTGACGGGCTACAACAACTTCTACGAGTTCGGCACGGACAAGTCGGACCCGGCCCGGGAGGCCTGGCGCCTGAAGACGCGCCCCTGGACCGTGCGCGTGACAGGCGAGTGCCTGAAGCCCCGGACCTTCGGAATCGAGGACCTGCTGCGCCTCGCCCCGATGGAGGAGCGCATCTACCGCATGCGCTGCGTGGAGGGCTGGAGCATGGTCATCCCCTGGGCCGGCTTCCCCCTCAAGGCCCTGCTGGATCGCGTGCAGCCCAAGTCCACCGCCCGCTACGTGGCCTTCTTCTCCCTGGACGACCCCGCCCAGGAGCCGGGCGTGCGCCTGCCGGTGCTGGACTGGCCCTACCTGGAGGGCCTGCGCCTGGACGAGGCGAACCATCCCCTGACGCTCCTGGCCTTCGGCGTGTACGGTCGCGTCCTGCCCAACCAGAACGGGGCGCCCCTGCGGCTGGTGGTGCCCTGGAAGTACGGCTTCAAGGGGGCCAAGTCCATCGTGGAGATCCGCCTGGTGCGGGACCAGCCCTGGACCAGCTGGGCGAAGTCGGCGCCGAACGAGTACGGCTTCTACGCCACCGTGAACCCCGGCGTGGACCACCCGCGCTGGAGCCAAGCCACGGAGCGCCGCATCGGCGAGTGGTCGCGGCGGCCCACGCTGATGTTCAACGGCTACGGCGACCAGGTGGCGTCGATGTACTCGGGCCTGGACCTGCGGCGGAACTTCTAGGCGTGATCAGGTACGGGTCGGGCCCAGCGCGCCGCGCGGGTGGCGGTGACGAGGAGGATCGCCGGGAGGCCGATCCACACGGCTTCCGTCCAGAGGGCGCCGAGGAAGCGGACCCACAACCGGCCCGTGAGGGGGATGGGCGAGACGCGAATGGGCTGCCAGAGGCAGACGTAGCGGGCCTGGGAGAAGGGGTGGAAGGCCGCCACGCCGACGCCGCCGAGGGTGCAGGCGTCCAGGAGCCCATGGGAGAACGCCGCGGCGAACAGGGCCAGCCAGAGGCGAGGCTGGCGCAGGTGGGGCCGGAGGCCCAGCAGCATGGCGGCGCTGGCGAGGAGGGCTGCCGCCAGCAGGGAGTGGGTGCCGCCCCGGTGGGCCAAGGCATGGCTGTGGGGCAGGCGGAGGAAGGCCGTGAACCAGTCCAGGTCCGGCGCCAGGGCACAGGCGGCGGCGAGGGCCCAGCTGCGGCGGGGGGGGCGGTCGCCGGCGAGGGCGGCGTTCAGGGCGAGGCCGGCAGCGGCGTGGCCGAGGAGCGAGGGCATGGCGGGTTCCGGGGCTGGGGAAGGGTCGAGCCCGGCCTTCCGAAGGGGCGCGGAGAGGGCCGGAGCGGCGCTCGTCCGGATCCGCGCTACCTTGTCGCACTGCAGGTCAGCGCAATCCGGAGGGTCCAGGAGGTTCGAGTATGAAGGGGCAGCCACTTCGCCACAACGGGCCGGGAGGCCCCTTCCGCAGACCACTCCTCTGGCTGGCGCGGCTCCTGCCCCTCCTGCCGCTGCTCCGGCTCGGATGGGGGCTCCTCCGCCAGGACTTCGCCATCCTCACGGCCAACCCCGTGGAGAAGCTCATCGACACCTGCGGGTGGTGGACCCTGGCGCTGCTGGGCCTGTCCCTGGCCATGGCCCCCCTCCAGCGCCTCATGGGCTGGCCGGGCTGGGCACCCCTGAAGCGGCCCCTCGGCCTCTGGGCCTTCGCCTACGGCTGCCTGCACCTCCTCCTCTACACGGGTCTGGACCAGGGCTTCCGCCCTGCGGAACTGGCCCGCGACATCGCCAGGCACCCCTTCGTCCTCGTGGGCATGGCCGCCTGGCTGAGCCTGCTGCCCCTGGCAGTCACCAGCACGAAGGGCTGGCAGCGCCGCCTGGGGCGGAACTGGAAGCGCCTGCACCGGCTGGCCTACCTCGCCGTGCTCCTGGGCGTGCTGCACTTCGCCTGGAAGGCCAAGGTGGGGTTCCGCGACCCGCGAGTGCTTCTTCTGGCCCTGCCCGTGGCGGCCCTCCTCCTGGTGAGGATTCCCTGGCGACCGCGGCGGGCGGCCCGGGCACAATAGAGGGTTCCGCCGCCGTCCTCCGGACGGCCCGTCCCACCGCACAGGACCCATGAACGACGCCCCCCCCCAGGCCCGGGTGACCAAGGCCCTCACCCGGGACGGCCACATCCGCCTCTCGTCTCTCGACGCCGGTCCCCTCTGGGACGGCGTGCGCCGAGGCCATCCCCACCTGGAGCCCGAGGCCTGCGCCTGCCTCACGGAGCTGCTGGCCTCCGCGGCCCTCCTGCAGAGCCGCACCCTCTTCGCGGAGCGGCTCCAGCTTCTCCTGAAGGGCGGGGGGCGCGCCAAGGCCGTGGTGGCGGACAGCTGGCCCGACGGCACCCTGCGCGGGGTGCTGGACCTGGGCGCCGCCGAGGCGGAGGCCTGGATCGCGGGGCCGGGCGTGTTCCAGGTGATGCGTTCCAACGGCAGCGGCCAGCCCTACATCGGGCAGCTGCCCCTGGTGGAAGGCGGCATCCAGACCCAGATCGAGCACTACCTCCAGCAGTCGGAGCAGGTGCAGGCCAGCATGACCCTCTGGTGCGACCCGGGCACGGGCGAGGCCGGCGGCCTGCTGGTGGAACCGCTCCCCGGCTGTCCGCCGGAGCGCCTGGCGCGGCTGGTGCAGGCCATCGACGGACTGGATGTGGTACCCCTCTGGGAGCGCACGCCGGACTTCCTGGCGGCCTGGGTGGCCCAGGGCCAGGGCACCGAGCTTCAGTCCACCTCGGAGCTCTTCTACCGGTGCCGGTGCAGCCGCGAGGCCCTGCTGGCCACCCTGCGCACCTTCCCCCGGGACCAGAAGGAGGATCTCTTCCGCGAGCCCGGCCCTGTGGAGGTGCGCTGCGACTACTGCGGGACGATGTACCCCGTGAACCGCGAGGACCTGCTCGGAGGGGAGGCCTGATGCCCGCGCGGGTGGCCATCGCGGAGCGGGGCCGGCCCCTCGGCTCGCCCTTCTCGGTGTGGCTGAATTTCCGCGCCGTGCCCTTCCTGGGGGCCGGCCTCATCCGCCTCTGGGCGAACACCCTGCGCGTGCGCCGGGAGAACTTCGAGGCCGTGGAGGCCCTCGCGGAGCGCGACGAACGCTTCATCCTGGCCTTCTGGCACCGGCGCCTCTTCATGATGCCGCTCGCCTATCCCTTCCGGCGCCGGAACGCCGCCGGCGAGGCCCGGGGCGTGGCCATCCTCTCCAGCGACAGCAGGGACGGCGAGCGCAGCGCGGCCACCTGGCGCTGGTTCGGCATCCACGCCGTGCGGGGCACCGCCAGCGACGACGGCGCCCGGGCCCTCGTGCGCATGATCCAGGCCGTGAAGCAGGGCTGGGACTTCGGCATCACCCCCGACGGCCCCCGCGGCCCCCTCATGGAACTCAAGCCCGGCACTGTGGCCTTGGCCCGCAAGACCGGCGCCTGGATCGTGCCCGTGAGCCTCGCCTTCGACCGCAACTTCGAGTTGAAGACCTGGGACCGCATGGTGATCCCGATGCCGTTCGCCTCGTGCACCATCCGGTACGGTTCGCCCTACCAGCTGCCGCCTTCAGCGGCAGATAACGCTGAAGCCGAACGGCTTCAGCGCAGGATGGACGAGCTGGAAGCCTGGGCTGAAGGGATCTCTCGTGGCTGATCTGGCCGTCGTCTCCCTCTCCGGGGGCATGGACTCCTGCGTCACCGCCGCCCTGGCGAAGGCCGCGGGCTTCGAGCTGGCCCTCGTCCACGCGGACTACGGGCAGCGCACCCAGGACCGCGAGAAGCAGGCCTTCCGCGACATCGCGGACTTCTACGGCGTGCCCGCCCACCGCCGTCTCATCATCGGCTTCGACTCCCTCAAGGCCATCGGCGGCTCGGCGCTCACCGACCCGAGCATCGCCCTGCCCGAGGGCGATCCCGACCGGGCGGGCGTGCCCGTGAGCTACGTGCCCTTCCGCAACGCCCACCTGCTGGCCACCTGCGTGAGCTGGGCCGAGGTGCTGGGCGCCACGGCCATCTTCGTGGGCTTCGTGGAGGAGGACAGCAGCGGCTATCCCGACTGCCGCGAGGCCTTCCTCCGGAGCTTTGAGCAGACGGCGAACCTGGGCACGAAGCCCGAGACGCGCCTGGCCTTCCACGCACCCCTCCTGCACCTCCGCAAGTCGGAGATCGTGCGGAAGGGGATGGAACTCGGCGCGCCCCTGCACCTCAGCTGGTCCTGCTACCAGGGCGAGCGGGAGGCCTGCGGCCGCTGCGACTCCTGCGCCCTGCGCCTCCGCGGCTTCAAGGAGGCCGGCGTCGCCGATCCCATCCCGTACGCGTACATCCCCGAGAACTTGAAGAATTAACCGCAGAGGCCACAGAGGGCACAGAGTGACGAGGGATTTTGAAGCGCTGAACGAGCTGTCCCAGAAGGTCATTGCGGCCTGCATCGAGGTGCATCGGGAGCTGGGACCGGGACTGCTCGAGTCCGCTTATGAAGTGTGTCTGGCCCGGGAACTGGTTCTGATGGGCATCCCTTTTCAGCGGCAGGTTCCCGTGCCCGTTGCCTACAAGGGAGAACGGCTCGACAGCGGCTATCGCATAGACCTTCTGGTGGACGGGCGGCTGGTGGTTGAACTCAAAGCAGCACGGAATCACCCGGGGCTCCTGAGGGCTCAGATTCTCACCTACCTGAAGCTGATGAGCCTCCCCCTCGGTCTCGGTGTGAACTTCAACCAGGCCCGGTTGGTGGACGGGGTCACCCGGGTGATCCATGACCTCCCGTCGTCAACCTAGGCCCTTCCTCTGCGATCTCTGTGCCCTCTGTGGTTAAACATCATTCAAGGAATCCCCCATGGCCACGAAGAAGACCTCCCAGCCCACGCTCCCCAAGAAGCTTCCGAAGTACGTGGTGACACGGCCCACGGGGACGCTCGACACCTTCGAGAGCCCCCGGCCGGGCCGGCCCTTCACCATCACCTTCGAGACGGAGGAGTTCACCTGCCTCTGCCCGCTCACGGGGCAGCCGGACTTTGCCAAGCTCCGCATCCAGTACCAGCCCGATCGCCTCTGCGTGGAGTCGAAGTCGCTGAAGCTCTACCTCTGGAGCTTCCGGGACCGGGGCGCCTTCCACGAGGCCGTCACCAACCAGATCCTGGACGATCTGGTGACGGCTACCCAGCCCCAGTGGATGCGCGTCGAGGGTGACTTCCTCATCCGCGGCGGCATCCGCACCCTGGTGGTGGCGGAACACGGCGAAAAGCGATGAAACCGCGAAGGGCGCGAATCAGCGCCCAAGGGATTCCATTCTTCGCGTCCATTCGCGTCCATTCGCGGTTCCCATGAAGGCCGTCGTCGCCCTCGGCTCGAACCTCGGCGACCGCCGGGCGCATCTGGCGGCGGGACTGGCGGCGCTGCGGACGCTGGGAGCGGTGGTGCCCTCGCCCCTGGTGATGGAGACGCCGGACGAGTCGGGCCGGGGCCCCGCCTACCTCAACACCGTGGCCATCCTGGTGACGGAGGAGGCCGATCCCCGGCGCCTGCTGGAGGCGCTCCTGCGCCTGGAGCTGGCCCAGGGACGGGACCGCTCGGCAGGCCGGAACGCGCCCCGCACCCTCGACCTGGATCTCATCACCACGGATGGCCCCCCGGGGACCTGGACCTGGCCCGCGCCGGGGGATCTGCGGGCCCTGGGCCCTGAGCTGGGCCTGGAGCTGCCCCACCCCCGGGCCTTCAGCCGCCCCTTCGTCCTCGAGCCCTGGCGCGCCCTCTCCGACCCCGGCGCCTGCGGCGGGGTGATTCCAAAAGACAAGGACGTTTAACCACAGAGGACGCAGAGACCACGGAGGCTTTTCTCTGTGATCTCTGCGTCCTCTGTGGTTCAGATCCTTTCTTCTACTTCGTCCAGCGCTGGATCCAGCCCAGCACGGTCTCGTGCCAGAGCTTGGAGTTGGCGGGCTTGAGGACGAAGTGGCCCTCGCTGGGGAAGTAGAGCAGCTCGCTGGGGATGCCGCGCAGCTGGTGGGCCTGGAAGTTCTGGATGCCCTCCTCGATGGGCACGCGGAAATCCTGTTCGCCCTGGACGACGAGCATGGGCTTCTTGAAGTGGGCTGCGGCCAGGTGGGGGCTGGCGCTCTCGTAGAGCTTCCGGTCCTGCCAGGGCCAGCCCTTGTTCTCCCAGCGGGGGAACCACAGCTCCTCGGTGGTGGTGGTCATGGAATCCAGGTTGTAGACGCCGTCATGGCTTACGAAGCAGGCGAAGCGGTCGGCGTAGTGGCCGGCGATCCAGTTGATGGCGTACCCGCCGTAGCTGGCGCCCGCCGCGGCCACGCGCTTCGGGTCGACATTGGGGAAGCGCTTGAGGGCGGCGTCGAGGCCCTTCAGGAGATCGCCCATCACGGCGCCGTTCCAGTCGCCGCTGATCTCGTTGCAGAAGGCCTGGCCCCGGCCCGTGGAGCCGCGGGGGTTCACCATCACGGTGACGAAGCCCTGCCCGGCGTTGGCCCACACCTCGGGGTTCCAGCGGTAGCTCCACATGTCGTCCCACTGGCCCTGGGGACCGCCGTGAATGAGGAAGGCCATGGGATAGGTCTTCTTGGGATCGAAGCCCACGGGCTTCACCACGAGGGCCTGGACGCGGGGGGCCTTGCCGTCCTTGCCGGCGGCGCCGGTGAACCAGAAGCTCTCCGCGCGGTTCAGCCCCAGCTCCTTCGCCAGGGCCTCGTTGTGGCGGCTCACGCGGGTCTTGGCGCCGGTGCCGAGATCCACGGTGTAGACGTCGGGCGGCGTGGCGGTGTCGCTGATCGAGGCCAGGACGCGCGTGCCGTCCAGGGGCTGGAAGGCGGAGAAGGCCAGGCCGTGGGTGAGCTGCGCCACCTTGCCGGTGCGCCAGTCCCAGCGGAACAGCTCGCTCTGGGCCTCGTGGTCGGCGCTGAAGAGGACGCCCTCCGGCGTCAGGTGGAACTCGCCGGCGCTGAGATCCACGTCCTTCGTGGTCTTCACGACCTTCCCGGCGGCGCGGTCGTAGGCCCACAGCTCGAACTTGTCGGATTCGTGGCCCGGCACGCGCTGGGCGCGCCAGACGAGCATCTTCCCGTCGGGGGTGTAGCGGGGCGTGGTGTCCTGGGCCTTGTTGAAGGCGGAGAGGTCCACGGGCTTCCCGCCGTCGAGGGCCACCTCGAAGATGTCGCCGTTGGTGCTGACAGCAGTGTCCTGGGCAGGGTTGGCGGCGAAGGCCAGGTGCCGGGAGTCCGGCGCCCAGTCGAAGTCGTCGCCGGAGGCGAAGTCGAAGGGCGTGGGCACGTCATAGGCCAGGCCGGCGGTCACGTCCCGGGGGGCGGCGGATCCGTCGCTGGGCACCACGAAGAGGTGGGTGCGCTGCATGGGGTCCTTCCACTCGGTCCAGTGGCGGAACATGAGGTTCTTGATGAGGCGGCCGTCGGCCTTCCGCGCCTCCTGGGCCTTCAGGTAGGCCGCATTCTCCGCCGGGTCGCCGCTGGGCACGGTGGTGGAGAGGAAGGCGATCCACTTGCCGTCCGGGCTCCAGCGGGCCGTGGAGGCGCCGCCTTCCAGGGTGGTGAGCTGGCGGGGCTTCAGGGAACCCAGGTCCACGATCCAGAGCTGCCCGCCCTGCTGGTAGCAGAGGCTGGCGCCGTCGGGGCTGAAGCGGGGCCGGGACTGGTTGCCGGCGCCCAGATCCAGCGCCTTGGGCTGCCCGCCGGGGGTTTCCAGCCAGAGGCGGGTGGTTACGGTGTTGGCGGGCAGGTCCACGGTGCCCACCTGCCAGGCGAAGGCGCCCCGGCTGGAGCGCTGGGGATCGGCCACGCGGGCCACCTTGAACATGTCGTCGATCTGCATGGGCCGGGCGGCCAGCAGGGCCATGGAGGCCGTGAAGAAAAGGGCGGTGCGCATGGGTGCCTCTTGGGGAATCGAGTTCAATACTCGGCCAGCAGGTAGCGCGCGATGACCGTGCGCTGGATCTCGCTGGTGCCTTCGCCGATGGTGCAGAGCTTCACGTCCCGGTAGTACTTCTCCACCGGGTAGTCCTTGATGTAGCCGTAGCCGCCGAGGATCTGCACGGCCTCGTCCGCCACGCGGCAGGCCACCTCGGAGCTGTAGAGCTTGGCCATGCTGGCGGCCTTGGCGTAGGGGCGGCCCTGGTCCTTCAAGCCCGCGGCGCGGTAGACGAGCAGGCGGGCGGCCTCGATCTGGGTGCCCATGTCCGCCAGCTTGAACTGGATCCCCTGGTGGCCGGACAGCGGCTGGCCGAAGGTGTGGCGGATCTTGCTGTAGCGGAGGGCCTCCTCGAAGGCCCCCTGGGCCATGCCCAGGCCCAGGGCCGCGATGCTGATGCGGCCGCCGTCCAAGGTCTTCATGGCCTGCTTGAAGCCTACGCCGTCCTCGCCGAGCAGGTTCGCCTCGGGCACCTTCACGTCCTCCAGGATCAATTCGGAGGTGTCGCTGGCGCGGAGGCCCAGCTTGTTCTCCTGCTTGCCGGGCCGGAAGCCGTTCATGCCCTTCTCCAGGATGAAGGCGCTGATGCCGTCGGCCGTGCTGCGGCCCTCCACGGGGGGGCGGGTGCGGGCCATGACCACGGCGATGTCGCCCACGGTGCCGTGGGTGATGAAGGTCTTGGTGCCGTTCAGGACGTAGTGCGAGCCCTCCTTCTTCGCCGTGGTGCGCAGGGACCCGGCGTCGCTGCCCGCGCCCGGCTCCGTGAGGCCCCAGGCGCCGATGGCCTGGCCGCTGGCCAGGGGCCGCAGGTATTTCTGCTTCTGGGCCTCGCTGCCCATGGCGAAGATGTGGTTGCTGCACAGGCTGTTGTGGGCGGCCACGGTGATGCCCACGGAGCCGTCCACCCGGGAGAGTTCCTCCACCACCACGGCGTACTCGGCGTAGCCCATGCCTGCGCCGCCGTACTCCTCGGGGAAGATGATGCCCATCATCCCCATGGCACCGAGCTGCTTCACCACATCCATGGGGAAGGTCTTGGCCTCGTCCCAGGTCATGACGTGCGGCCGGATCTCCTTCTCCGCGAACTTGCGGACCTCCTGGCGCAGGGCTTCGACATGCTCGGGGAGCGTGACGTCCATGGGTACCTCGACGGGGTCAGCGGAAGGTTTCGACGGTCATGGCGGCCTGGGCCTTGGGGGCCGGCGCCTGCAGTTTCTTCTGGAGAAGCTCTTCGGCCTGGGGCATCACCTCGAGTGCCTTCTGGACCACGGGGTCGGTCTCGCACAGGATCTTGAATCCCGCCTCGGTGCCGAACCCCACGTTCTGCATCTCGATGCTGAGCTGCTCCTTCATGGCCGCCCGGTTGGCCTCCCAGTCCTTGTCCGTGTAGGGCAGCTTCTGTTCCAGGAGCCAGGTCTTGAAGCGGTCCAGCACGACATCATCCGCATGCTCGCCGGGATGGATGCCGAAGCGCTCCTTCTCCTGGACGGCGTAGCGGAAGAAGGCGGAGTAGCGGTTGCGCAGGATCAGGACGTATTCCGTAAGGCGGGGCGGCGCGAGGACGATGTCGGGGGAGATGCCGCCGCCTCCGTACACCACGCGGCCGAGGTCGGTCTTGTAGGCGGGGCCCTGGGGCTTGGTGTCCTTGTCGTCGTCCGGGTTGTAGTAGTCGTCCAGGCCGTGGGAGTAGTCCCGCTGGATGCAGCGCCCGGAGGGGGTGTAGTAGCGGGCCGTGGTGAGGGCCAGGCCCCGGGAGCGGTTGATGGTGAGCACGCTCTGGACGAGCCCCTTGCCCCAGCTGGTCTGGCCCACCACCAGGCCCCGGTCGTGGTCCTGGATGGCGCCGGTGACGATCTCGCTGGCGCTGGCGGAGCCGCGGTTGATGAGCACCACGAGGGGGAAGGGGTCGAAGGAGGCGCCCCGGGTGGTCCGCGTCTGGTTCTCCTCGCGGCCGTCGCGGCCCTTCTGGGTCACGATGAGCTGGTCGGGGCCGAGGAGCTGCCGGCAGATGCCGATGGCCGAGTCCAGCACGCCCCCGCCGTTGAACCGGAGGTCCAGCACCAGCTGCTTCATGCCCTGCTTCTTGAGCATGGCGACGGCCCGCTCGAACTCGTCGGAGGTGGTCTCGCCGAAGTCCTTGATATTGATGAGGCCCGCGGTGGGGGTGAGCATGAAGGCGAAGTCCACGCTGTTGGTGGGGACCTCGGCCCGGGGGATGGAGAAGCGGAGCAGGTTGGGCACGCCGGAGCGCTGGACCGCGAGCTCCACGAGGGTGCCCTTCTCGCCCCGGAGCTTCTGGAGGGCCTGGTTGGAACTCATGCCCTCGGTGCTGGTGCCGTCGATCTCCTTGATGATGTCGCCGGCCCGCACGCCCAGGCGCTCCGCAGGGCCGCCCTTCATGGGGCTGATGATGGCGATGCCCTGCTCGTGCTGCTGGATGACGGCGCCGATGCCGAAGAAGGAGCCCTTCTGGTCCTCCCGCAGGCGCCGGAACTCGCTCTCGTCCATGTAGTTGGAGTGGGGATCCAGGGTATGGAGCATGCCCTGGATGGTGGCGTGGGTGAGCTGCTTGGAGGTGGGCGCCTCGGGGCTCTCCTTCTCCACCACGTTCATCACCTCGGTGAGGGTGTCCAGGCTCTTCTGCTTGGCCCCCTCGGCGCCGTTCCGGGCGAGCAGGGGCCCGGTCAGGGCCACCGTGGCCGCCATCACCAGCCACATCCAGTTCCGTTTGACGAAGCGGGCCATGCGGCTCCCCCGGGGCGAACGCCTCCCCCCAGCATACGACCGGAGGGGAATGCCGGCGATGCCCTGGAAAACCTAGAAACCTTCCAGGATCCTCCGGGCCACGGGGGCCATCCGCTCCTTCCGGGCCCGGGTGGCGTGGATGATGCTCTCGAAGGCCCGGTAGGCGGTCTCGAGATCGTCGTTGACCACGAGGTAGTCATACGCGTGGTACAGCTCCAGCTCGTGCCGGGCATGCTTCAGCCGGATGGCCACCTGCTCCTCGGAGTCCTTGCCCCGGCCGCGCAGGCGCTGCTCCAGGGCCGCGGCGGAGGGGGGGAGGATGAAGATCATCTGGGCGTCGGGGATCGCCCGCCGGAGGTTGAGGGCCCCCGTGGTCTCGATGTCCAGGAGGATGTCCACTCCGCTGGCGAGCTGGCCCTCCAGCCAGGCCCGGCCGGTGCCGTAGCGCTGGCCGTAGACCTCCACCCACTCCACGAAGCCGCCCTCGCGGACCATGGTGTCGAAGCGGGCCTCGTCCACGAAGAAGTAGTCGCGGCCGTCCACCTCCCCGGGCCGGGGCTTCCGGGTGGTGAAGGAGATGGAGAAGCGGAGGTCGGCCACCGCGGCCACCAGGCGCTGCACGAGGGTGGACTTGCCCGCCCCGGACGGCGCGGAGACGACGAAGACGTTGCCGGGATGGTCGAGCAAGGG
>DASVZU010000195.1:0-29236 GCA_036391515.1 Holophagaceae bacterium | reverse complement strand
CGACCTCCCGGACCGCGCCTGGAGCCTCTGCTTCGCCAACCTGCCCCAGTACGGCTCGGGCCTCTGGATCGCGCCCCACGCCGATCCGACGGACGGGGCGCTGCAATGGGCCCGCCTCGGCCGACCCTCCTGGTTCGACCTGCTGGCCGAGGCCCCGGTGCTGTTCCGGGAAGGGGGCCACACGCCCCTCCGCCAGGAGGGTCGACTCCTCCGCGCCATCCTCCACTTGGACCGCGCCCTGCCCTGGCACCTCGACGGCGAGCCCGCCCCGGAGCGCGACCGCGCTGAGCTCACCCTGGAACCCCGCGCCTTCCGGCTGCAGGTGACGGGGGCCTGTCCCTGGACGTGACCCCCTCACAGAGCCTTGCGTCGGCGTGTTCAGGTGGCAAGCGAAGGCCCGGCTCCGCCGGGCCTTCGCGCGGGGGTCCGGGGGTGTTCGCGCAGCGTGGAACCCCCGGGGTGTTTCAGCGTGGGTACACAGCAGGCCCGGTCAGGCTGGGTCCGCTGAACTCGGCGCTTACGCTGGGCGAGGCACCCCAGAGGCCGGAGACCATCTGGACCTGGCTGAGGTCCACCTTGAGCGGATCCCAGTCCCTGCGGATGATGAGGGTGTAGGGATCCGCCTGGTCCGACCACCAGGCGGGATCATCCACGATGACATACACCGCCGTGGCCTCCTTTCCGGGATTGGCGTAGGTCAACCTTACCGGTTGGTTGGCGATGGCTGCCTGCATCATGCCAGGGCCCGGCTCGCCCCACTTGTTCACGAGCATGAGCCGGAACCAGGCGAGCTTCGGATGACGGACCTCCACCTGGACGCGGCGCCCAGCGGGGACGGCGATGCCGTAGGCCCGCCACCCGGCCGGACGCTGGGTGTAATCGGAAAGAATGCTGACACCCACTCCGATGGGCGTGACGGGGAGGAACCCCTGCCTGGACAGCCACTGGATCTGGGCCAGGATGTCTCGCCCCTGCCAGTATTCGATTGTAGGTTGGACCGTGCAGCGTTCCCAGGCGGGCGGGACGATGATCCGGGTGCCGGCATACAGCGAGACCCGGCCTCCCTGGGGCAGGGACGTGGGCCGCCGGCCCATGGGGCCGTCCTCCAGTCCACTGTTGATTCCGCCACCCCTAGGGCCTATGGGCATGGGCGTGGGACGACGGCCAAAGGCGTCATCAGCTGCGCCAGCCGCACTCCGGCCTCCGCGGGCTGAATCGTCCATGCTCATGCTGCGTGGGGGTTCCCTGGGCTGTGGCGTGGCGCGACGTTGCCCTTCCTCCTGTGGCGAAGCGCCACACAGGAGGGAGGTCAGCGCCAGGGCGCCGAGGGTGCGGAACTGCAGGCTGGCGGACGTCATGTCTTACCTCCGAGTTCGCGGGACGCCCCGTGGCGTCAATCCTTGGAAGCGAGGTCCGTGCCACGGGGGGGCCGTGAGGCGATATCCTGGCCCCATCAAGCTTCGGGGGAGATCCGGTGTTCGGCAAGATCCAGCACATCCATTTCGTGGGCATCGGGGGCATCGGCATGTCGGGCATCGCCGAGGTGCTGGCCAACCTCGGCTACCAGGTCTCCGGCTCCGACCTGAAGGAGAGCGCCGTCACCCAGCGGCTGCGCAGCCTGGGCATCACCGTGCACCTGGGCCACATCGGGCGGGCCATCGAGGGGGCCCAGGTGGTGGTGATCTCCTCCGCCGTGAAGGGCGACAATCCGGAAGTGGTGGCCGCCCACGCGGCCAAGATCCCCGTCATCCCCCGCGGCGAGATGCTGGCGGAGCTGATGCGCATGAAGTACGGCGTGGCCGTGGCCGGCTCCCACGGCAAGACCACCACCACCAGCATGATCGCCCAGGTGCTGAGCCAGGGCGGCATCGACCCCACCATCGTCATCGGCGGGAAGCTGGGCACCATCGGCAGCAACGCCAAGCTGGGCAAGGGCCCCTTCCTGGTGGCCGAGGCCGACGAGAGCGACGGCAGCTTCCTCATGCTGAACCCCACCCTGGCCGTGGTGACCAACATCGACCGGGAGCACCTGGACCACTACCGGAACCTGGAGGAGATCCAGGAGGCCTTCGTGGCCTTCGCCAACAAGGTGCCGTTCTACGGATCCGTGTTCCTCTGCATGGACGATCCCCACGCCGCCGCCGTGCGGCCCCGCCTCAAGCGGCAGGTCCACACCTACGGCACCCATCCCCAGGTGGACATCCGGGCCCGGGAGATCCGTCAGGAGGGCTTCCGCACCCACTTCAAGGTCAGCGCCTTCGGCGAGGACCTGGGCGCCTTCAGCCTGGGCGTGCCGGGCCACCACATGGTGCTGAACGCCCTGGCCGCCATCGGCGTGGCCCTGGAGCTGAACGTGGAGCGGGAGGTGGTCCGCGCCAGCCTGGCCAGCTTCACCGGCGCCGACCGCCGCTTCCAGCTGAAGGGCGAGAAGGGCGGCGTCCTCGTCATCGACGACTACGGCCACCACCCCACGGAGATCGCCGCCACCCTGGCCGCGGCCCGGGCGGGGTTCCCGGAGCGCCGCATCGTCGCGGCCTTCCAGCCCCATCGCTACAGCCGCACCAAGGCCCTGCTCGACGAGTTCGGCACGGCCTTCTTCGAGGCGGACGTGGTGGTGGTCACGGACATCTACCCCGCCGGGGAGCCGCCCCTCCAGGGCGTGGACGGCGCGGCCGTAGTGGAGGCCCTGCGGTCCCATGGCCAGAAGGAGGTCCACCTGGCCGGCCGGGTCGAGGATCTGCCGGGTGCCCTGCTGGGACTCACCCGTCCGGGCGACCTCCTCCTCACCTTCGGCGCCGGCTCCATCACCCACGCCGGCCCCCAGTTCCTCGACCTCGAGCGGCCGGAGTGACCGTGGGCCGCCGCATCACCCTCGCCATCACGGGAGCCTCCGGTTCGGCCTTCGGCGTGGCCGTGTTGCGAAGGCTCGTCTCGAACCCCGAGGTCGAGCAGGTCGCCCTGCTGCTCTCGCCCACCGGAAAGCGCTGCCTGCTGGACGAGACCGGCCTCACCCCGAAGGAGCTGGCCGCCCTGCCCAAGGTCGGCCTCCGGGACGAACGCGATCTCGGGGCCGACATCTCTTCGGGCTCCTTCCGCCAGGACGGCATGGCCCTCGTGCCCTGCAGCGCGGGCGCCCTGGGTCGCATCGCCGCTGGCGTGAGCGAGTCGCTGGTGAGCCGCGCGGCGGACGTGTGCCTCAAGGAGCGCCGCCCCCTGGTGCTGTGCCTGCGCGAGACGCCCCTGAACCGCATCCACCTGGAGAACATGCTCCGGGTCCACGACGCCGGCGCCGTGGTGATGCCGATCATGCCGGGCTTCTACAGCGGGCCGAAGTCCCTCGACGACCTCTTCGACACCTTCGCCACCCGGGTGCTGGACCAGCTGGGCCTGAGCGAACCGGACGCCCGCCGGTGGCGGGGGTGAACACGCCGGAGGTCGTGGTCGTCGGGAACGCAGGCGTCGACACGAACGTGTACCTCCCCGACGGCGACATCGACTGGACCGTGGAGGGGAACTTCACGGAGAACCTGGACTGCGTGGGCCAGGCCGGGGGGTACGCCGCCCGCGGCTACGCACGGCTCGGCCGCCGGACGGCCTTCATCGGCCATGTGGGGGAGGACGCCGCCGGACAGATGGTCCGCGCGGCCTTCGAGGCGGATGGCATCGACCTCCGGGGGCTCTTCCTGGACCCGGCCGGCACCGCCCGCAGCGTGAACCTGATGTACCGCGACGGCCGCCGGAGGAACTTCTACGACGGGAAGGGCCACGCCAGGCTGACGCCGGACCTGGAACTCTGCCGCCGGGTGATGTCCGGCGCCCGCCTGGCCCACTTCGGCATCCCGGACTGGGCACGCCACCTCCTGCCGATGGCGAGGGAACTGGGCCTCGCGGTGGCCTGCGACCTCCAGGATGTGGCGGACCCGGCCGATCCCTACCGGGCCGATTTCATCCGCGAGGCGGACATCCTCTTCTTCTCCGCTGCCAATCACGGCGACCCGGCACCCCTGGTCCGGGCCTTCCTGGAGGGGCGGCCCGGCCGGATCGTCCTGTCGGGCCTGGGCGCCAGGGGCTGCCTTCTCGGCACCCGCGAAGGCCTCCGCTGGTTCCCGCCGGAGGCCCTGGACCGGCCCGTGGTGGACACCAACGGCGCTGGCGATTCCCTGGCCGTGGGTTTCCTCACCGCCCACGTGCTGGAGGGGCGACCGCTGGAGGCCGCCATCCACCGGGGACAGCTGGCGGCACGCCATGCCTGCACCCTGCGGGGAACATCCGATGGTCTCCTCTCGGCCCAGGAGCTGGACGTCCTGGCCCGCAGGCCCCCAGGCTAGCCGACGCCTTCCAGCGCCGCCTCGGCTTCGCGCTGGGCGCGGCGGGTGGACAGGAAGGCCCACAGGGCGCCCAGGGCCCCGGTGGCGGCGCCCACGGCGGCCAGCAGCGCCATGCTGCGCGCGGAGAAGAAGCCCAGCCGGGCCAGGTCCACCAGGAGGGGCGACAGGCCGCCCAGCCCGCGGGCCAGGGGCCACCAGAGCGCGAATAGGCCGCCGAGGGCCAGGAGGCTGCCCGCCAGGCCGAGGGCGGCGCCCTCGACCACCAGGGGGGTGCGGATGAAGCCCTCGGAGGCGCCCACCAGCCGCATGATGGCGATCTCCTCCTCCCGGGCCATGATGCTCATCCGGATGACGTTCCCCGTGGCGAAGCCCGCGGCCAGCAGCAGCAGCAGGCCCAGGGTGGCCAGGGCGGAGCGGACCATGCGCGCCATCTGCTGGAGGTGCTCCAGGCGGGCCTGGTCCACCATCACATCGCCCGCCCCGGGCATCTGGCGCAGGCTCTCGCCCACCTCCGTGGCCCGGTGGGCCGCCGTGAGGTCGGGGCGGAGGGTCAGCTCCAGACTCTCGGGCAGGGCATCCGGCCCGGCACCGTCCAGCAGGATTCCCGCTTCGCGGGTGGCGGACTGGAAGCGCTTCCGGTTCTCTTCGGCGCTGACGCGGCGCACGGCCGTGAAGCGGGGATCCGCCTTGAGCCTGGCCTCGGCCTCCTGGAGGTTCTGTCCGTCCGCGGCGAAGACCACCACTCGCGCCATGCCTTCGAGGTGCTGGACGAAACGGTCCAGGCTCTCCACCAGCAGGAGGCCGCCGCCCGCCAGGAGCAGGCCCGAGGCCAGGGTCAGCACCGCCAGGAAGTACTGGCCGCGGTGGCGGAACAGGTCCTTCCAGACGTCCTGGAGCAGCAGGCCGATGAGGCGAAGCTGGGTCACGAGGCGTTCCCGTCCATGGCCAGGCCGCGGAACACGGTGGTGGAAGGGCTCGCGGTCTGGACCTTGGCGTCGGTGCCCCCCAGGGGGGATTTCCAGAGGATGAGGGTGGGATACCCGGTCGTGCCCTGTCCCCGGAGGCCCACGAGCCAGTCCTTGGTGCCGGGGTGGGCGATGACTCGGAGGTCCGGCTGGGCCGTGGCGCTGCCGAGGGTGAAGGCCGGCGCCTGGTTGTAGGCCATGCCGAACTGCCCGGTGCGGAAGACCTCCACCGGCGCGGCGGTGCTGCCGC
This sequence comes from Holophagaceae bacterium, assembly GCA_036391515.1. Lineage (GTDB taxonomy): Bacteria > Acidobacteriota > Holophagae > Holophagales > Holophagaceae > Geothrix. The sequence goes on along the minus strand of DASVZU010000195.1, from coordinate 23,693 downwards.
TGTCGGTGTTGTGGCGGGCCACGTAGAGATACCCGTTGCCCGTGTCCAGGGCGAGGCTGCCGTACTTCCCGAGGGCGGTAAGGCTGCCCAGGATCACGCTCGAGGCGCTGAACCCGCCCTGGGTGCCGCTGCGGAGCCGGGGGCCCGTGAGCACGTCCGGTCCCACGGGATTGCCGTCCTGGAAGTAGGCGTAGACGTTGCCGGATCCGGCAGCCACGCCGGTGCCGCCGCTGTCGCCGCTGGCCTGGAGGGCCTGGAGGGTGATGGTGTTGTCCTGGAGCTGGGTGCTGGCGTTGGCCACCACCCAGATGCGGGTGCCGTTGTCGCCGTTCTCGGTGATGTAGAGGGTATCGGTCTGGGGGTCGATGGATGCCTGCCCGAACTTCCCGTTCGTGAGCCGGTCGGTGGTCGAGAGGGTGAAGGAGGTGATGTCCGTGCTGGGGACCGCCCCGGTCTGGCTGCGGAGGCGGTTGATGCGGACGATGGTCCCCGAATCGGACACCAGGTAGAGCAGGCCGCGCTGGCTGTCGAGGCAGAGGCCGCCCCACCCCAGGCTCGACACCTTGCTGAGGAGACTGGAGGTGAGCGTGCGGTCGGGGGCCGGCGTCGAGGTGGCGGAGTAGAGCGCCTCCAGGTCGTTCCAGGCCATGACGGTGCTGGTGGTGGAATCGAAGGCGTAGAGGGCCACCCCCGAGGTGCTGCCCGAGGTGACGGCGTCCTTGCAGGCGAAGGGGAGAAGCAGCAGCGTGCAGGCCGCGAGGCCGCGCAGGATTCGCGAGATCATTCGGACCACCTACTTGGTGAACAGGGCTTTCAGTTGTGCGTTGAGGGTCCGCACAAGTTCCGCATCGCAGCCGGCATCCACGGCCCCGCGGGAGATGGCCAGGGCCAGGCCCTTCACGGCCTCGGGCCCCTCGCCGCCGATGATCTGCTGGGTGGACTTGGCCTGCAGGCGGTTCACCATCTCGTGGTGCGCCTCGGGCAGCACGGCCTTGGCGGCCTGGGCGATCCGCTGGGTGAAGGCCGTCAGCTTGGCCATCCGCACGGGATCATCCACGGGGGCGGCAGGCTTGGGCGGGGCCACGGGCGGGGCATCGGATGCCACTCCGCCCCCCACCGTGACCGGGAGGGACTCCTCGGCCTCGGGGAATCCCTGGATCGGGAAGGTCGGAAGGGGCGGAGGCGCCTGCAGCTTGACGATGGCCGTCTCCTCCTCCCGGGATTCGGGCACCACCGGGCCCAGGCCCAGCCGCTCGGAGATGGGCACCAGGTCGATCCCGGGCGAGGTGGGAGCCGGGGCCGGGGCGGCCTCCACCTTGGGCGCCTTGCCGGAGCGGATGCCCTTGAGGTGGATGTGGCCGGCCATCACCAGGCCGTAGAGATCCTTGGCCACGGTGAGCACGGGCTTCTGGGTGACCTCGGCCAGCTCCGCCACGCTGTAGTAGCCCGTGGCCAGGTTCAGCAGCCGGGCCTCCCGGGGGTTCACACCCTGGGGGGTCTCGCCGGGCAGCAGCGTGGACTGGGGATAGAGGTCCACGGAAGGCACCTTCTGGCTGATGACGCGCCACTCGTCCATGCGCCGTCCCAGTTCCATGAGGATGGAGGCATTGGGCTTGGTGATGGTGGCGGGAACCTCCTGGGGGCCCTCCTCGAAGCGGTAGCTGCCCTCCAGCCAGAGGGCCACCTCCATGAGGGCGTCGAAGCCCTCGCCGTTGTTGGTGATGGCGTGGATGATGCGCCCATCCTTCAGGTAGATCCTGGCCTTCGAGGCGTCCTGCTGGACATGGAAGCACCCCGACTTCCCGCCCTGGCTCACGAGCTGGATGATGTCCGGCAGCGGAGCTTCGCGCATGGAGCCTTGAATCACACCCTGGGACATGGGCAATTCCTCTCGGAAATTGGGCGGCCTATATGGATTTGCGTATCCTACCACGGAGTGCGCCCTTCCCCCGCGGCGGCGCCTCGGCCATCCTGGGGGGCCTATGGACCGCCGACCCGATTCCCCCTTCGCCCCCATCGAGGATGCCATCGAGGCCATCCGGCAGGGCCGGATGGTGGTCGTCGTGGATGACGAGGACCGGGAGAACGAGGGAGACCTCACCCTCGCCGCCGAGCATGTGAGCCCGGAGGCCATCGCCTTCATGGCCACCCACGGCCGGGGCCTCATCTGCGCGGCCCTGGAGGGGCCGCTTCTCGACCGCCTCCAGATCCCGCTGATGGTGCGGGAGAACACCAGCCCCTTCGAGACGGCTTTCTGCGTGAGCGTGGAGGCCCGGGAGGGCACCACCACGGGCATCAGCGCCCAGGACCGGTCCCGCACCATCCAGGCCCTCATCGATCCCGAATCCCGGCCCCAGCACTTCGTGAAGCCCGGACATGTCTTTCCCCTCCGGGCCCGGCCCGGCGGCGTCCTGGCCCGCACCGGGCAGACCGAGGCGAGCGTGGACCTGGCCCGCCTGGCCGGCCTCCACCCCAGCGGCGTCATCTGCGAGATCATGAAGGACGACGGCACGATGGCCCGGGTGCCCGACCTGGTGCCCTTCTGCCGCAAGCATGGCCTGCTCCTCGTGACCGTGGCGGACCTGGTGGCCTACCGGCTGCGCCAGGAGCCCCTGGTGAAGGAGCTGGAAACCCGCACCCTGGCCTCCTCCTGGGGCGAACTGCGGGTCCACCGGTTCCAGAGCCTGCTCGACGGCGGCACCCACCTGGCGTTCGTGCTGGGGGACCTGGCCGCCGGGGAGCCTCCCCTGGTGCGCGTCCACCTGGAGACCCTGCCAGAGGACCTCCACGGCTTCGACTCCGGCCTCTTCCAGAAGGCCATGGGCACCCTGGCGCGGGAGGGCCGCGGGGCCCTGGTCTACCTGCGCCGCCACGCCCGCACCCAGGGTGTGCTGGGGGAGGCCCAGGAGGCCGCCCAGCCCCAGGCCATGAGCGACCGCGACTTCGGCGTGGGCGCCCAGATCCTCCGGCAGCTGGGGGTTGGAAAAATGCGCCTGCTCAGCCGGCACGAAACCAAGTACATTGGGCTCCGGGGCTTCGGCCTCGACATCTGCGCCCATGTTCCCCTGGAACAGCCCGCGGTCCCGCCCACGGAACGACGTTGATCGATACCCTCTTCCTGACCCAGTCGCCCCTGTTCAGGAACCTGGACGAGACGGAGCGCGCCCAGATCCTGATCATCGGGCAGGTCCGGACCTACCGGGCCGACGAGGTGATCTTCCGCGAGGGGGACGCCGGGGACGGCCTCTTCATCGTGGTGAAGGGCTCCGTCCGCATCTCCAAGCGCAGCGCCACGGGCGAGGAGGCCCTGGCCGTGCTGGAACCGCCGGCCTACTTCGGCGAGATGGCCCTCATCGACATGGCCGCCCGCGCCGCGGATGCCATCGCCAACGGGCCCACCGAACTCTTCTTCATCCCCCTGAAGGATCTGCGCTCCCTCATCGAGGCCCACCACCAGATGGCCCTCAAGATCCTCTATGCCCTCTGCGAAGTGCTGGCCCAGCGCCTTCGTGAGACCAATGAACGCTACATGAGCATCTTCACCATCGCCCAGTGGGGTGGCGCCAGTCCCGAAGGCCCCATCCCCGTCCCCTGAACCCGAAAGGAGCTTCCATGTCCGACCTCGTCGCCCACATCACCGACGCCGACTTCCCCCAGACCGTCTCGCAGGGCGTCACCCTCGTGGACTTCTGGGCCCCCTGGTGCGGCCCCTGCCGCATGATCGCTCCCGTGCTGGACGAGTTGGCTGGCGAGCTCCAGGGCAAGGCCAAGATCGTGAAGATCAACGTGGACGAGAACCCCCAGGTGGCCGGCCAGTTCGGCATCATGAGCATCCCCACCCTGATCGTCTTCAAGGATGGCAAGCCCGTGAACAAGATGATCGGCGGCCAGCCCAAGCCCCAGCTCAAGGCCTTCATCGAGAGCGCGCTCTGATCCGTCCCTGACCGGTCGAGGCGAAGGGGAAGCGCCGGGTCCGCCCGGCGCTTCCTCCGTACTCACTTCCGCCGGAGCACCATCCGGACCTGGTTGCCCTTGTCGTTGAAGTGCACCTCGTCCATCACGAGCTGGATGAGGGGCAGGCCCCGGCCGAAGTGGGGCGCCAGGTCGGAACCGGGGGGCGGCAGGGTGAGGCGGCTGGTGTCGAAGCCCGGCCCCTCGTCGGAGATCTCCAGCTCGAAGCGCTCCGTGTCCAGGGCCAGGCGGACCTCGATGAGCCGCTCGGCGAACCGGGGATCGGCCATGCGGGCTTCGCGCAGCTTCGTGTAGGGATCCTCCGCCACGAAAAGGTCCCCCTTCAAGCTGGAGTCCAGCTCAAGGTTCCCGTGCTCCAGCGCGTTGGCCAGCGCCTCGTGGATCGCCATGGCGATGACGTCGATGTTGGCGGGGGAGGCAAACCCCATGGGGATCAGCCGGTCGGTCAGGTGCCGGAGGAGGCTGGGGACGTCCAGCTCATCGGAACGGAACAGGAAGTGGCGGCGCTCGTTCACCAGGCCCCTCAGGCCGTCCTCCGCCATGCGGAAATCGCGGTGGAGATCCACCAGGTGGAACACGCTCTGCACCATGTCCTTCATGGCCAGGGGCTTCATGAACAGGTTGGAGGCCCCGACCCGCATCGCCCGGATGGCGTAGTCCACCGACGCCTGACCGGTCATCAGCACCACCGGAAGGTGAGGCGCGATGGCCTTCACTTTGCGGATGACCTCGAAGCCGTCCATCCCCTCCATGTTGATGTCGGTGATGACCAGATCGAACTGGGGCGCGCCTGGCGAGACCAGCCGGGCCAGGGCCTGCTCGCCTTCGGAACAGCTGTGGACCGTCATGCCGTAGTGGCCGAGGGCCGACTCGACCATGTCCAGGACTGCCTCATCGTCATCGATCAGCAGGATGTGGGTGCCTCGGCGGGTCATGGCGGCTCCAGGGGGCGTCCTGGATTCTACCGGGGCAGGAAGGGCGCCAGGAGATCGAGGGTGCGCTCCAGGGCGCCCCCCAGGGAACCAGGCAGCGCCACGCCCCCCTCCGGCGGACGCAGGGCCGCGGTTCCGAGGAGGTCACCAAGGGCCACGGCCAGGTCCGGCTCCGTGGCCACCCGCACTCGGCCCGCGACCAGCAGGGACGGCAGCAGGTCCCCGAAGTTGGTGAAGCCCGGCCCAAGGATCGTCGGGAGCCCGGCCCGGACCGGCTCGAGGGGATTGTGGCCGCCCTCGGCCCGCCAGCCTCCCGCCACCAGGGCCACGGTGCCTTCCGCGTAGGCGGCCGGCAACTCGCCCAGCGTGTCGAGGAGGAGCACATCCACCCCGGCCCAGTCGGCCGCGGCGGAGGGCCAGGGGGCCGAGGCCCGGCGGAACCGCAGGCCCCTCGCGGCGAAGTCCGCCGCCACGGCTTCGAACCGGCGGGGCTGGCGCGGCGCCAGGATGAGGCGCAGGCCGGGAAATGCCGCCCGGGCCGCCTCCCAGGCCCCGAGCACGAGGGCCTCCTCGCCCTCCAGGGTGTTCCCGGCCACGAGGATGGGAGAGTCGGCCCACGCGGAGCGGAGCAGCGCCCAGCCCCCGTGCAAGGGAGCCGGCGGGGGCAGGTCCGCCTTGAGGTTGCCGCCCAGCGCCACAGCGCTTGCCCCCAGGCGGAGGAATGCCTCGACGCTGGCCTCGTCCCTGGCGGCCACGAGGCTCAGGCGCGAAGCGGCCCGGCGCAGCCAGGGACCGCCCCGCTCCAGCGACTTCGGCGTGAGCCGGCCGTTCACCACGCAGGCGGGAATGTGTCGCGCTTCCAGGATCCTCAGCAGGTTGGGCCACAGTTCCGTTTCCAAGGCCACGAAGGCGCCGGGCGCCTTCGCCAGGAAGGGGGCCAGGCCCTCGGGGTCATCGAGGGGGAAGGCTCCCCCGCTCACGCGGGCCGTGCCCGCATCCCAGGCGGGCAGTCGCCGCGCGAGGAGCGCCAGGCCCGCCGGGGTGCCCGTGGTGAGGTGGATCCAGTGGCCCCGGTCGCGGAGGCGGACCACCAGCCCCTCCGCCAGGAGCAGCTCCCCCACGCTCACGGCATGCAGCCAGACCCAGCCCCCATGGGGCAGATCGGGCGCCTCGGCCTGCAGGCGCACCCGCCAGCCCTCGGGCAGGCCGCGCGCACAGGCGCGGGTCAGGGCTCCCGCCAGGGAGACGGCGCCGAGGTAGCTCAGATCGAGGGCATCCACGCTACCACGCTCTCACAATTCGGCCGGCGGCGGCATCATGGAGGGATGACGTCCGCCGCGCCCCTCCCGTCCCCACTCGAGGTCCTCATCGTCACCGGCCCGCTGGGCGCCGGGAAGACCACGGCCGTGAACCACCTCCTGAAGACGGAGGTCGCGGCAGGGCGACGGGTGGCGGTGCTCATCAACGAATTCGGCGCCGTGAGCGTGGACGGCAGCCTGGTGGGTGCCGAGCGGCCGGAGCTGGCGGGGGTGGAAAACCTCGTGAACGGATGCGTCTGCTGCAGCCTGCGCGATGACGTGATCGCCACCTTGCGGGCCTGGTGCGATCAGCCGGAGGACACCCGGCCCCACCGGGTCGTGCTGGAGACCACCGGCCTGGCTGATCCCACCGATCTGGTGGATCTCGAGCGGGAGCCGGCCCTCGAGGGGCGCCTCCGCCTCGCAGGGCTTCTCACCGTGCTCTCCTGCCTGGGGCCCGTGGACCACCTGAAATCCCGCCCCCTGCTGCACCGCCAGGCGGCCCTGGCCAGCCTCATCTACCTCAGCAAGGCCGACCTCGACCCCTCCGCCGCGGTGGCCTGGGAAGGCGAGCTGCGCGCCACCTTCAAGCGGATCCCCCTGGTCCACAGCCGCCAGGGCGTCCCCGCGGGAGGCTCCCCGGATCCCTGGCGGGGAGACGTGGGCCCCGTCCCGGAGGGCTGGACCCCCAGCTCCGGCACGAGTTTCGCCGAGGCCCGCTCCATCACGCTCCACTGGGACCATCCGCTGGACCCGGCGGCGCTGGAGTCCCTCTTCCTCGCACCGCCACCCCAGGGCGAGCTGCTGCGCGCCAAGGGTGTCTGCGCCTTCGCGGGCTGGGCGCCCCGGAACGACGGCAGCGATCGCTGGGCCTTCCAGCTGGCGGACGGCCGGCTCGAGGTCTCCCCCCTGCCCCTCCAGGCGGACGGCACGGCAGCCGCTTGCGCGGGCGTCGTCATCGGCACGGGGCTCGACGGCGCCTTCTGGAAGAAATCGTTGAGGGACCTGGAACGGCCGCCAGCCGGGGCGCGGCGCAAGGTGGTCCTGGACCGCTGATTCGCGTGGGGAGCCGGATCCACGGCTCCTTGGTATCATCGCAGTTCCTCTTCCCGGGGATCGCAAGGAGCAGGTGTGGATCAAGTGCTGGACCTCATGGCCAAGGAGCTCAAGCTCCCCCGCGCCGGCGTCGCCGCCATCGTGGCGCTCCTGGAGGAAGGGAACACGGTGCCCTTCATCGCCCGCTACCGGAAGGAGCGCACCGGCTCCCTCGATGAAGTCGCCATCCGGGCCGTGGAGGACCGCCACGCCTACTACAAGGACCTGCTGGAGCGCCGCAAGACCGTCCTGAAGTCCATCCAGGAGCAGGGCAAGCTCACGCCGGAACTGCAGGCCAAGATCGAGGCCACCTGGGTGAAGGCTGAGCTGGAGGACCTCTACCTGCCCTTCAAGCCCAAGAAGCGGACGAAGGCCACCGTGGCGAAGGAGCGGGGCCTCGAGCCCCTGTTGGAGGCCCTGCTGGCCGACGCCACCGGCGCCGATCCGCTGCTGCTGGCCGAGCCCTTCCTGAAGGACGAGGACGGCCTGCGCACCCCCTCGGAGTGCGTCGAGGGCGCCGGCCACATCCTGGCCGAGCGGCTGGCCGAGGACGCGGAGATCCGCGCCTGGCTGCGCCACGAGTTCCACGAGCAGGGCGTGCTCCAGTCCGCCATCCGCGAGGAGCGCAAGGCCGACCAGGCCGCCCTGCGGTTCAAGCCCTACTTCGACTTCTCCGAGCCCATCAAGAAGATCCCCAGCCACCGCCTCCTGGCCCTCCGCCGGGGAGAGAAGGAGGAGATCCTCACCGTCAAACTGGTGGTGGACCGGGAGAAGTTCGTCACGCACCTGGTGGCCCGCATCGCCCTTGAGGCCGCAAGTGGGTACCGTCGCCTCCTCCATGAGGTCGCGGGCGACGCCTTCGACCGGCTGCTGGCCCCCACCATCGAGTCGGAGGTCCGCTACGAGGCCAAGAAGAAGGCCGATGCCGAGGCCATCAAGGTCTTCCAGACCAACCTGGACCACCTCCTCCTGGCGCCCCCTGCGGGCCAGCGCTGCACCCTGGGCGTGGATCCCGGCATCCGAACGGGATGCAAGCTGGTGGTCATCAACCGCCTGGGCCAGCTCACCCAGAACGAGGTGATCTACCCCCTGGAGCCCAAGCGGGATCTGGAGGGCAGCCGCGCCCTGCTGGAGAAGCTCTGCACCGAGAATCCCGTGGAGGCCATCGCCATCGGCAACGGCACGGGTGGCCGCGAGGTGGAGGCCTTCATCCGCGAGTGGCTGCGCGAGACGGGGCGGAACCACATCGTCTGCGTGAGCGTGAGCGAGGCCGGCGCCTCCGTCTATTCCGCCAGCGACATCGCCCGGGAGGAGTTCCCCGAGCACGACGTCACGGTGCGCGGCGCCGTGAGCATCGCCCGCCGCTTCCAGGATCCCCTGGCGGAGCTGGTGAAGGTCGATCCGAAGAGCATCGGCGTGGGCCAGTACCAGCACGACGTGAACCAGACCGCCCTCAAGAAGGGCCTGGACGACGTGGTGGAAAGCTGCGTGAACCGCGTCGGCGTCGACCTGAACAGCGCCTCCTACAAGCTTCTGGCCTACGTGGCCGGCATCGGCGAGGGCCTGGCGAAGAACATCGTGACCCACCGCTTCGAGCACGGCGCCTTCCGCCGCCGCGAGCAGCTGCTGGAGGTGAGCCGCTTCGGCGCAAAGGCCTTCGAGCAGGCCGCGGGCTTCCTCCGCATCCACGATGGAGAGGATCCCCTCGACGCATCGGCCGTGCATCCCGAGAGCTACCCGGTGGTGCAGCGCATCTGCCAGCTCGCGGGGAAGACCATCCCCGAGCTCATCGGCAATGATGCCGTGCTGGACGGGCTGGACCCCAAGCTCCTCGTGGACGAGCGCTTCGGCGTGGAGACGGTGAAGGACATCCTGGCCGAGCTGAAGAAGCCGGGCCGCGATCCCCGCCAGCGCTTCGAGGCCGTGCAGTTCCGGGAGGGCGTCAACAAGCCCGAGGACCTGGAAGTGGGCATGGAGCTCCAGGGCATCGTCACGAACGTCACCGACTTCGGCGCCTTCGTGGACGTGGGCGTGCACCAGGATGGCCTCGTGCACCTCTCCGAGATCGCCCACCGCTACGTGAAGAACCCCGCCGACGCCCTCAGCGTGGGCCAGGCTGTGAAGGTGAAGGTGCTGGGCGTGGACCTAGCCGCCAAGCGCATCGCCCTGTCCATCAAGGCCCTGCTGCCCGCGCCCGAAGGCGCTGGTCGGCCCCAGGGACCCCACCACCGGCGGCCCCAGACCCGGCCGGAGGGCGCCCGGCCGCCGAGGCCCGAGGGAGCCCGTCCACCCCGACCCGGGGGTCCCCACGTCGCACGGCCCGATGGACCGCGTCCCCCCCGGACCGAGGGACCCCGGCCTCCCCGGACGGAAGGCCCCCGCCCGCCGAGGCCCCAGGCCGACCGCCCCCCCCGGCCTGAGCGCCCCGAGCGCGAGGCACGGCCCGCCCAGCCCCGGCGCGAGGCCCCCGCGACTCCGGCCTCCGGCGCATCCCTGGCAGACCTCATGGCCAAATTCAGCAAGGGCCCCCGGTGATCCGCCGCCTCCTTCCCGCGGTCGCCCTGGTCTTCCTGGCCGCCTGTCATCCCCAGGCCCCCGGCCCGGTTCGCTACGGGCCATGGGAGGAGGGTTTGACCCTGGCCTATGAGGATCCCTCCGTGCCCGAGCCCCTGCGGACCCAGCAGCGCCTCCAGGTGCGCGTGGGCCGGGCGGTCTTCCCCACGGATGGCGACGGCACGGTGCGCCTGGACTACACCAGCTACCAGGGTGCCCTCACCCTGGCCCTGCACCACCACGCGGGCGGCATCGCCCTCCTGGGGCCCGACGGCAAACCCCTTGCCCAGCTGCTGCCCGAAGGATTTCCGCGCATCCAGGCCTGGACGGACCACGGCACGGAGTACCGGATGATGGGCCGGGGGACCTGGGATGGGGCCACCCTGCTGCCCGCCACGTCGTCGCATGTCGGCGTGTGGGTGGAGGCCCGTCCGGCCCGGGGGCCCCTCCGCCGGACCCTCTACCTGCCTGACCTCGGCGAGGTCGAATCACTGGAGCTGCGCGGCGGGGAATGGGTTCCCGTCAACCGCCTCGTGGCCCGCGGATTCACTGACCTTCCCTTCTCCGCGCGACCCTAGCGCCCCACCGGAGCCTTCATGGCCGACGAGACGACCGAAGCCACCCTGCCACCCGGCGCCGCCAAGGGTGCCCTGCGGGACAACCTGGAAGTGGTGTGCTTCGCCATGGTCCTGATCCTCTTCTTCAAGACCTACGTGGGCCAGCAGTTCAAGATCCCCTCCGCCTCCATGCGGAACACGCTGATGATCGGGGACCACCTGCTGGCCAACAAGTTCATCTTCGCCACCCCGCAGTGGTCCTGGGAGGAGAAGCTCTTCCCCATGCGCGCCGTGAAGCGCGGCGACATCATCGTCTTCCGCTACCCCCTGGACCGCGACCAGGACTACGTGAAGCGCTGCGTGGCCCTGCCCGGCGACACGGTGGAGATGCGGAACAAGCGGCTCTACGTGAACGGGAAGCTCGTCACCGGCCCCTGGGAGTACCAGTTCGGGCGCAGCCCCGACGGCCCCACACCCGGGCCCTGGCCCCTCACCCGGAACGCCGGCGAGGCCGAACAGCCCACCGGGGTGTGGCGGCACACGGACCCCGAGGAGCTGTCCATGGACCGCCAGGGCATCGACAGCCTCATCCAGGATGGTTTCAAGGACAACCTGGGCCCCGTCACCGTGCCCCCCGGCCACCTCTTCGCCATGGGCGACAACCGCGACAACAGCCTCGACAGCCGCTACTGGGGCTTCCTGCCCATGGATCACCTCCGCGGCCGGCCCTTCATCGTGTGGTGGAGCTTCCGCGAGGGCGATTCCGACGACGACAACGGACGTGTGCCCAATGGCCCCATGGATGTCCTCTCCGATTTCGTGGACGCCGCCCGGCACTTCTTCACCCGCACCCGCTGGGAGCGGACCGGCACCATCCCCCGGTAGCCGGTTGAAGGCCCGCCTCCTCCCGCTGCTGCTCGCGGCCCTGCCCCTGCTGTCCTGGGGGGACAAGGGCCACCGGGCCGTGGTCAGCCTTTCCCTGGCCACCCTCCCGCCTGGGGTCCGCGCCTGGTACCGCGGCCGGGAGGACTTCCTGCGGGATCACGCCTCGGATCCCGACCACTGGCGCCAGGACCGCAAGGAGGGCCCCCGCCACTTCCTGGACTGCGAAGCCTACGGTGGCCCCGCCGGCGTGCCCAGGGAGGAGGCCGCGGCCCAGGCCAGGCTGGGCGCAGCCTTCTACCGCAACGGCGTGGTGCCCTGGATCATCCAGGACCGCTGGCGCGACCTCGTGGCCGCCTTCCGCACCGGCGATCCGGAGAAGGTCGCCTTCGCCACCGCCATCCTGTCCCACTACGTGGCCGACCTGCATGTGCCCCTCCACACCACGGAGGACCACGACGGTGCGGAGCCCGGCCAGCGGGGCGTCCACACCCGCTGGGAGTCGGGCCTGGTGGAGCGGTTCGTCCAGGAGGAGGCCCTGAAGGCCCCCGCCGCGGCGGAGGATCCGGCCATCCTCGACCGCCCGTGGCAGTGGCTGGCCGCGTCCTACGCCCTGGTGCCGAAACTGCTAGCGGATGACCGCGCCGCGGACCGGACCTCCCCCGAGGGCCCTCGCGGCAGGCAGCGGGGCGCCGCCTACTGGATGATCTTCTGGAGCGAGCAGGGACCGGTGGTGACCGGCCAGCTGGAGGCCGCCGCCCGGCACCTCGGTGATGCCGAGCTCAGCGCCTGGATCGCGGCGGGCCGGCCGGCGGCGCCGATCGAAAGGTAGCCGCTACTTCGCCCCTTCCCACCGCTTCCGGTCCAGCCAGACCTGCTCCTCGCGTCCCCTGGGGTCCTCGCCCCGCCAGTGGAGCTTCACGGGTCCCTGGGCGTCCCGCTTGGTGACGGTGACGCCGGTGCCTTCGCCGGTGCGGAGGAGCTTCAGCAGGGCCTCGGGGCTGGCCACCTCGGGCAGGAAGGGGAGCGGCAATCCGGCCAGGGTCGGAGCATGCCGGTCCAGCTTCTGCCGGGGGACCTGCACACGGTAGCCTGCGGCGCGATCGCCCTCCAGCAGCAGGAGCCGCTCGCCGAGCCCGTGCAGCTCGAGAACCAGCCTGCCGGTGGCGGCATCCACCAGCACGCTGAGGGTCCCGGTGCCTTCGCCATCGGGGCCCTCGTAGCCCCAGCCGTACTGGGCCCGCAGGGGCTGGACGGGAGTGGCCGGGGCATTCTCGGTCTGGGCCGGCACGGCCAGGAAGAGCGGGATCACGGGGCCTCCTCGTCATCGTCCGAAGCGGCGGCGGGCGCCGGTTCGGCCACCTTCCGGGCCTGTTCCTTGGCGATCTGCAGCCGGAGATCCCCCAGCCGCTTCTCCAGATCCGGGCGGTCCGGGAAGACAAAGGCGAGGGCCCGCTCCCACTGCTCGGCGGCCTCCTCCAGCTTCCCCTGCTTGAGCAGCACCTCGCCCAGGTGCTTGCGAACCTCGGGGCTGAAGGGGCTCAGGGATGCGGCCCGGCGGAGGGTGGCCTCGGCCTCGGTCATCCTGCCGAGCTTGAACTGCGCCCAGCCCAGGCTGTCCACCACGTTGCCGTTGTCGGGGGTGGCCTTGGCGCTGGCTTCGATGAGCGAGGCCGCCTCGGGCAGGTCCTGCCCCTGCTCCAGCAGCAGGTAGCCCAGGTTGTTCTGAACCATGGGATTGGCCGGTTCCATGGCCTGGGCCTCCCGCAGGACCTTCAGGGCGTCCTGGGGGCGGTCCAGCTGCTCGAGGGCCGTGCTCTGCATGAGGAGGATATCCACGGTGCGCACGGGACCGAGGGCCCTGGCCTGCTGGAGGGCCTCCAGGCACTTGTCCCAGCGCCGAAACTCGGACCAGAGGGCGGCCATCCCCTCCTGGTGGAGCTGCTCAAGGGCCGAGCGCGCCTCCTTCCGGGAGAAGAAGGAATACTCGAGGTATTTCGAAGGCAGCGTGGCCGCCTGGGCAAAGAAGGCCACCTTGGGGAACCGGTGGATGCCGTCCTGCAGGGCGGCCAAGGCCGCCTTCCAGTCGTTGCGGCTGACCTGGGCCTGGCAGATGAACACCTGCATCTCGCCGGCCACCTTGTCCCGGGGGGGCTGGCGCTTCACGAAGGCCAGCAGCTCCGCGCCCTTGCCCTGGAGCAGGAGGGATTCGGCGTACAGGGCCTGAGACCCGTCCGACACCGCGCCCTGGTCAGCGGGATCCTCCACCAGCGCCTTCAGCCGGGTCTCGGCCTCGGCGAATCGCCCCAGGTTCATGAGGGCCATGGCCATGTTGAAGCTGATGCGCGGGCTGGGCTTCAGGGCTTCCGCCCGCCCCAGGCTGTCCAGGGCCTCGGAGAACCGCGAGGTCTGCAGCCGGACGAGGGAGATGTTCTCCCACAGCGCCGGTTCCTGGGGCAGGTGCCGGGCCAGGAGCAGGAAGCTCTCCTCGGCGTGGGCCAGGAACCCGGCCTGGATCTGCTCCCTGGCCAGGTCCTCCAGCATGCGGAGCTGGCGTTCGTCGGGGTGGTGGGCGTTGAGCGCCAGCACCGCCTCCCGCTTGCCGGCGTAGTTCTGGGTCGCCACTGCCTGGATGTAGGCCCGCTCCCAGGCCGGTGTGAAGGAGGGGCGCAGGCGGCCGAGCCGGAGCCATGCGCGAAGGGCCGCGGGATCGTCGTGGAGCTGCTCGGAGGCCTCTCCCAGCCGCGCCCAGAGTTCGGGATCCTGCGGCAGCAGGGCGGTGGCCGCCTCGAGATCCCTGCGAGCTTCCGGCAGCAGAGTGGCGTCCTTCTGGGCCCGCTCGACCTGGAGCAGCGCCAGGTGGGCGCGGGCCTCCCCGTTCTGGGGCGCCAGCTCCACGGCTTTCTGGGCCGGGGCCAAGGCCCCGTCCAGGTCCCGGGTCTCCTTGAGCGCCTCGGAAAGCCGCAGGCGTGCCTCGGCGCTTCTCGGCACCAGGGCCACCACGCGGCGGTAGATGGCCACCGCCGCTTCGGGGTCCGTGCCCCCGCCGCGGAGCTGGAGGGCACGGGCCTCGAGCATGAGGGCGCGGACGTCCACCTCCGGCGGGGCAGCCGCCGTGAGGGATGGCACGGCGAGGCCGGCCAGGATCAGGGTTCGGGAATCAAGCACGGGCGGCCTCTCGGGCAAGGAGCTGGATCAGTCGGGCATGGGGACCGGCCCAGGCCTCGGGCGGGAGGATCCGCTGGATGGCGGGTTCCGAGGCCCTGGGAAGGATGCAGTGGATCTCGGTGGCGGGGTGCTCTTCGGTGCTGTGGGCCGCGGCCCGGGCCTTCTTGTCGCGGTGGAGGAGGGGGAGGCACTCCGACCACGGCACCACCAACGGGCCCAGCGGCGCCAGGCGCTGGGCCAGCAGGTCCAGGAACTCCGCGGGGAAGGGCTTCAGGTCCAGGTCCTCGACCATGAGGCAGGAGGCCAGCAGGCCCAGGCCCACGGCCTCCCCGTGAAGCAGCTGGTAGCCCGAGGCCGCCTCCAGGGCGTGGCCGAGGGTGTGGCCCAGGTTCAGCAGCCGCCGCTCCCCGGATTCCCGGGGATCCCGGTGGACCACGCCGGCCTTGTAGGCCAGGGCCCGCTCCACCCAGGACTGCTTGACGGGACCCTCCTGCAGCATCTCCGTGGCCCAGGCCATCTCCCCCTGGATCAGCGCCGTCTTCACCAGCTCCCAGCGCCCGTTCTCGAGGTGGCGCGGCGGCAGGCCCGCCAGGAAGCCCGTGCAGGCCACCAGGCGGCGGGGAGGGTGGAAGGCCCCCACCAGGTTCTTGCCCGCGGCCAGATCGGCCCCCGTCTTGCCGCCGAGCCCCGCATCCGCCATGGCGAGCAGGGTCGTGGGCCAGGCCTGCCAGGCAACGCCCCGCAGGTAGATCGCCGCGGCCAGGCCGGCGAGATCCGTCAGCACCCCGCCCCCCAGGGCCACGACCGTGGCTTCCCGGTGCAGGGGCACCCGGGCCCAGTGCTCCAGCCAGGGGATCACCGTGCGCAGCTTCTTCTCCTCCTCGCTGACCGGAACCCATAGTGCATGCGAAGGTTCGGGCATGCCGGCGTCCCGCCAGGCGTCCCGCAGCTGCTCGTCCCCCACCAGGGTCCAGGGCCCCTCGGGCAGGAGGGTGGCATCCGGAGCTTCCTGGATGAAGACCTCGGTGGCGAATCCGGATGGCGTGGCCAACCGCATGTCAGTCCCTCCCCCGGAGGGTGGCCTCGGCCTGCATGGCCTGGTCCCCGCGAAGCCACTGGATGACCGTCTTGTCCCCCGGCTTGTAGGCGCCCAGGGCCCCCATGAAGTCGTAGATGTCCTTGATGGGGCGGTCCCCGAACCGGGTGATGATGTCTCCCGCCTGGAGTCCCAGGGCCTCCGCGGTGGAGCCCTTGGACACACCGTTGATGCGGAAGCCCTTCGGATTATCCGCGTAGTCCGGGATCGACCCGAACGCGATCCGCATGGATCCCCCGCTGCCCTTCGAGGGGATCTTCGCGGTTTCGGGATCGAAGGGGGGCACGGTGTCCCCATCCGCGAGCTGGAGGACGACGGCCCTTCCGTAGGCGGCCAACTCGGCCATGCCCGCGTAGTCGATGTGGTCCGCCGTGTCGGAGGGCCGGTGGTAGTCGCCGTGGAGGCCCGTGAAGAAGAAGAAGGTGGGGATCTTCGCCTGGGCGAAGGTCATGTGGTCGGAGCCGCCCACGGCGGCGCCGATGTCCGCGGTGATGGCGAAGGATTTCGGCGCCAGTCGCTCGGCCGCCTCCACGGCAGCCTTCGGCGCGCCGAGCCCGCCCATCAGAAGGCGGGGGGCCTTCGGATCCAGGCGGCCCACCATGTCGAAGTTGAGCATGAACTTCACGGCGGGCAGGGGCCGGGTCGGATGCTGCACCCAGAACTGGGAGCCCAGGAGGCCCTCCTCCTCACCGCCGAAGGCCAGGAGGAGGACGGAGCGGCGCGGCCGGACGCGCTTCAGCTCGCGGGCCAGCTCAAGGACCATGGCGGTCCCCGAGGCGTTGTCGTCCGCACCGGGATGCACCTGGCCCTTCGCCTCCGCGCCGCCCAGGCTGTGGCGCTCCCCGAGCCCGAGGTGGTCCATGTGGGCGCCGACGGCGATGTATTCACCGCGCAGCCTGGGATCCCGGCCCGGGAGCACGGCCACCACGTTCGGCACGTTAGCCTCGATGCGCCGCAGCTTCAGGTCCAGGGACAGCGTGCTCCACGGGGCGTAGATGTAGTCCCGGCTCTGGGGCTGGCCCGTCTCCCGGAGCTTCTGGAGGCGGGCGGCGAGATCCTCGCAGGCCGGCGCCAGGGCCGCAGGCGTCATCGCCAGCACGGGGAGGTCGAATTTCGCGGGGCCCTCCTCGCGCTGGGGCGGGTGCAGGGGGCCGTCCTCCAGCACGACCACCGCCTCGGCCTTGGCGGCTTCCAGTCGCTTGATGCGGGCGATGAGGCTGCGGTCGCCCCGCCCCAGGTGGGCGAAGACCGGGAGATCGGGTACCGTCCGGGCGATCACCGCCACGTGGTCCTTCAGGTCGATGCCGGCCAGATCGTCATAGCCGCCTGGGACCTGGAGGCCGTAGCCCACGAAGGCCAGGGGCTTGTTGCGGAATTCCCCATCGGCGCTGAAACCGTAGGCCTCGATATCCTTCCCCCAGGCCAGCGTGGAGATGTCCTCGCCCCTGGCGAGCTGGGCGCCAGCCCTGACCCGGACGATGCGGGCCACGAAGGGGAAGCGCTGGACCGTGGTCCTGAGCCCCAGGGCCCTCAGTTCGCCGGCGACCCGCGCGGCGGCCCGCTCCAGCTCCGGGTACCCGTTCCCGCGGCCCTTCAACCCGGGCGCGGCGAGGAATGCGACGTCCCTGCGGAGCCGGGCCTCCACCCGGGCCGGCGCGTCCGCGGGCGTCTGGCCCGTCAGAAGCCCCGCCAGGACGGAGACGAACACCAGGGACTTCCATGGGCGCATGGCCACTCCTTGCCTGCCTGTACTTTAGCGGCGCGGGACGGATCCGTCCCGGGGGGACCGGGCCTGTGGGAGAATGGTCTCATGTCGGAACAGGAAGCCTTCTTCCAGCCGGACCAGGTGGACGAGCGTCCCCTTCGCCACGCGCTGCTCTGGCGGCTGGCGGGCTACCTCCGGCCCTACTGGCCCGCCCTGGTGGCCCTGCTGCTGCTCATGGCCACCGGTGCATTCCTGGAGGTGATGCCCTCGGAGCTCACCCTCCGGCTCATCAACCGGTTCATGGACCACGGCAGCCTGCGCGGCGCGGCGCCCCTGCTCGCAGGCTTCGTCGGCGTCCTGGTGGGCGGCTTCATCGTCAGCTTCCTGCGCTACTACCTGCTGGCCTGGGTGGGGCAGAAGGCCATGGTGGACCTGCGGGTGCAGCTCTTCACCCACCTGATGGGCCGCAGCACCCACTTCTTCCACCGCAACCCCGTGGGCCGCCTGATGACCCGCGTCACCAGCGACGTCCAGAACCTGAACGAGATGTTCGCCTCGGGCTTCGTGGCGATCGTGGGCGATGCCATGTCCCTGCTGGCCATCGTGGGATGGATGTTCTGGACGAGCCCCAGCATGGCCCTCGTCGCCCTGGGCGTCCTCCCCTTCCTGCTGGCCGCCACAGAGATCTTCCGCCGCCGGGCCGGAGAGGCATTCCGCGAGACCCAGCGCCGCTACGCGGCGATCAATGCCTACCTGCAGGAGCAGATCTCCGGCATGGGCCTGGTCCAGGTGAACGCCCAGGAGGCGCGGAGCGAGGGGGAGTTCAAGCGCCTGAACCAGGACTACCTCGACGCCTTCCTCCGCACCATCTTCGCCTACGCCGTGTTCTTCCCCGTGGTGGAGTTCATCACCTCGGGCACCCTGGCGGCGCTGATCTTCTACGCGGGTTTCAAGCTCAAGGCCGGGGCCATCACCTGGGGCCTCCTCTTCGCCTTCATCCAGCAGTCCGCGCGGTTCTTCCGGCCCATCCGGGAACTGGCGGAGCGCTACAACGTGATGCAGACCGCCCTCGCCTCGAGCGAGCGCATCTTCCGCCTGCTGGACAATCGCGAGGAGATCCCGGAGGCACCGGATGCCAGGGCCGCAGCCTTCCAGCGGGAGATCCGCCTTGAGGAAGTCACCTTCGCCTACGACGCGGGCGGGCGGCAGGTGGTGCGGGGGCTCAGCGGCGTGATCCCCAAGGGCCGCCGGGTGGCCGTGGTGGGGCACACGGGCGCCGGCAAGAGCACCCTCATCAACCTCCTCATGCGCTTCTACGACCCGCTCCAGGGCCGGATCACCGTCGATGGCGAGGATGCCCGCAGCCTGCGGATCCGGGACCTCCGCAGCCTCTTCGGGCTGGTGCTCCAGGATGTCTTCGTATTCTCCGGAAGCCTGCGGGAGAACATCCTGCTGGACCGCCCCCACGACGAGGCCCGGCTGGCCTCCGTGCTGGAGCAGAGCCAGCTGCGGGACCTGGTCTCGCGGCTGCCCCAGGGCCTGGAGACCCAGGTGGGCGAGCGGGGCCAGAAGCTCAGCGCCGGCGAACGGCAGCTGCTGGCCTTCGCCCGGATGCTCTACCAGGAGCCCGCCATCCTGCTGCTCGACGAGGCCACGGCCAACATCGACTCGGAGACCGAATCGAAGATCCAGACGGTCATCGAACGCGTGAGCCACCGCCTCACCACCTTCACCATCGCCCACCGCCTCTCCACCATCCGCGATGCCGACGAGATCTGGGTGATGGACCAGGGGGCCCTGGTGGAGCGCGGCACCCACGACAGCCTCCTGGCCCAGGACGGCGTCTACGCCAAGCTCGTGCGCCTGCAGTTCGCGGAGGGGGAGGCGGCGTAGCTCAACGCTAGACTGGATCCATGCTCCAGCTACCGCCCCTCTACCCGATCACCGACGCCTCACGCCCCGAGCCGCTGTCGGCGCAGATCCGGCGCCTGGGCGAGGCCGGCTTCCCCCTGGTCCAGTTCCGGGGCAAGCCCCTGGGCGCTGCCGCTCAGTGGGAGGAATTGCGGAAGGCCCTGGCGGAATCCACCGCAAATGGCGGATGGCCCTGGATATGCGTCAACGACAGGGCCGATCTTGCCCTGCTGGCAGCCCAGGAGGGCCTGGTCCCCTGGGGCCTCCACCTGGGCCAGGGGGACCTGCCGGCCGACGAAGCCCGGGCCCTGCCGGGCCTGGCAGGCTGCCACCTCGGGACCTCCACCCACGAGCCCGCCGAATGGGACGCAGTGGACTCCGCCTGCGACCACGCCGGGGTGGGGCCCTTCCGGGGCACGGCCACCAAGGGCGATCACGCCCCCCCCATCGGGCCGGAGGGCCTGGCAGCCGGCTGCGCGGCCCTCCGGCGGCAGGGGCTCGCTCCCATCGCCATCGGGGGGCTGGCGCCTGCCGATGCCGCGGCCTGCTTCGCCGCCGGGGCCGAGTCCCTGGCCATGGTGGGCGCGGTCCACCGCACGGAGGATCCCGCCGCCCTGGGCTGGGCAGTCCAACGGGCCCGCTGGCGGGCCCGGCCGCCCTTCCGCCGCGGCCAGGGGCTGGTCCTGCTGGGCGGAAGCGGGGCCGGCAAGTCCGCCCTCGGCGCGGAGCTGTCCCTGCGCCTGGCCCTGCCCTTCGTGGACCTGGACGCGGCCGTGGAGGCCCGGGCCGGAAAGCCCATCGCCGCGCTCTTCGCGGAGGAAGGGGAATCCGCCTTCCGGGCCCGGGAGCAGCACACCCTCCAGAGCCTCCTGGACCGCCCCGCGGTGGTGGCCCTGGGCGGCGGCGCCTGGGAGGACCCCGCTGCTCGGGAGGCGGTGGCCGCCGCCGGGTTCCAGCCCCTCTGGCTCGCCGAGACCCCGGCGCGGGCCTGGGCCCGGGCCGGCCACGACCCCGCCCGGCCCCTGGCCCAGGACCGCGCCGCGTTCATGGCCCGCTGGGCCGCCCGCACGTCCGCCTGGGCCCTGGCCCCCATGGTCCTGCCATTCGGTCACAGTTCCCGGGAGATGGCCGATGCCTTGGTAGACTGGGGCGCCATCCCGGACACCCCTTGGACCTGATCCTCTCCGATCTGCATTCGAACCTGCACGCCCTGCGTGCGGTGATGCGCTTCGCACGGCGGCGGGCCATCCACCGGTTCGTCCTGCTGGGCGACCTGGTGGGCTACGGCGCGAACCCAAACCAGCTGCTGGACCGGGTACGCGAGTTGCGCCCCCGGTTCGCGGTCCGGGGCAACCACGACAAGGTCTGCGCCGGCCTGGAACAGGACGGGACCTTCAGCCTCCCCGCCCGGCAGGCGGCGGACTGGACCCGGGAACGGCTGCGCCAGGACAACTGGCGCTTCCTGTCCGAGCTGCCGCGGGGTCCCATCTGGGTGGGCGAGGACTACCAGATCGCCCACGGATCACCCATGGACGAGGACGCCTACCTGCTCCACATCCGGGAGATCGGCCAGGCCTTCGACGCCTTCGCGGGCCAGCTCTGCTTCTTCGGCCACACCCACCTGCCGGGCTGCTTCGAGCTGGACGAATCGCGCGGCCAGCTCAACTGGATCTCCCTCCAGCCGGGCGAGTGGTTCTCCCTGCAGCCCCACTGCCGCTACCTCGTGAACCCGGGGTCCGTGGGGCAGCCCCGGGACCGGGATCCCCGCTGCTCGTTCCTCACCTACGACCCCAAGCGCCGCCGTGTGCGGCTGCACCGTCTGGATTACGATGTGAAAGGCGCCGCCCGGGCCATTCTCGCCGCGGGACTGCACGCCAACCTCGCGGATCGGCTCGCGCAGGGCATTTGAAAGGAACACCCATGGCCAGCGGGGCCACCCTCACCGATCTCGCCCTTCACCAGCTGCTGCAGGAGGCCGTGGATACCCAGGCCCCCGCCAGTCTCCGGCCGGAGGGAAGCCCCCGGCTCCTCGGCGATCTCCGCCTGGCGGCCTTCGAGCCCGGCGAGAGCCTCGACGTCGAGGGCATCCGGCCCCGGGATCAGGTGCCCGCCGTCGGCGGACCGGCCACGCTCTCCATCCTGATCGGAAGCGAGCTGCTCTCCCTCGATGGCGAACTCCTTTCCATCGCCCATCGCGATGGGGGGACCGCACGGCTGCGCCTGGGCTGGCCCCAGGATGCCCGGCTCCACCGGCGGGCGGATGTCCGCGTGGCCGCGCCCGAACAGGCCCCCCTCCAGGTCAAGGTGAACCTGGGAGGACGGACCCGGGACGCCCTGCTGGTGAATCTCACCGAAACGGGCGCGGGGCTGGCCTTCCCGGAGGTCTTCATGGTGGACCTCCATGCTCCCATCGAGATCCACGCCACGCTGCCCGGAGGCATCCCCCTGCACTGCACCGGCGAGGTGCGCCACCTCACGGTGCTGGAGGGCCAGGAACATCCCACCCGCCTGGGCGTGGTGCTGACGCCCGGCCGCGAGGAGGATCTCGAGCCCATGCGCCGCTTCATCCAGGCCCGCCGCATGGACCGCAGCCAGAGCTTCCGCGCATGAGGGCCGTCTCGCTCCGCGTGGACGTGGACACGCTGGAAGGCTCGGTCCGGGGCATCCCCACCCTCCTGCGCCTGCTGGACAAGCACCAGATGAGGGCCAGCTTCTACTTCAGCTTCGGCCCCGACAACAGCGGCAAGGCCCTCCGGCGGATCTTCCGGAAGGGC
Source organism: Holophagaceae bacterium (assembly GCA_036391515.1). Classification (GTDB taxonomy): domain Bacteria; phylum Acidobacteriota; class Holophagae; order Holophagales; family Holophagaceae; genus Geothrix. Next base: position 1,750 of record DASVZU010000195.1, on the reverse strand, counting down.
TTCCTGGCCAAGATGCGCCGCACCAACGCCGCGAAGCTCTACGGGTTCAAGACGATGATGTACGGGGTGCTCCTGCCCGCGCCCACCATCTGGAAGCGGGCCGCCGCTGAGATGCGCACGGCGAAGGAGGCCGGCCACGAGGTGGGCATCCACGCCTGGGACCACGTGCAGTACCACGACCTCCTGGACCGGAAGTCGCGCCAGTGGCTGTCCGACTGGTACGCCCGGGCCCACGAGGCCTTCGGCACCGTCTTCGGCGAGAAGGCCCGGGGCGCCGTGAGCCCCGCCTGGCGCTGCAATGACACCACCCTGGAGCTGCAGGAGGCCTATGGCCTCGACTATGCCGGGGACTGCCGCGGCTCCGCCCCCTTCTATCCCATCGTGAACGGGCGGACGCTGACGACCCTCCAGGTCCCCACCACCCTGCCCACCCTCGACGAACTCCTGGGCCTGGACGGCCGCACCCCGGCCCAGGTGAACGAGGAGGTGTGGTCCCTGGTGCGGGAGGACGCCCTGAACGTCTATGCCCTGCACACGGAGGTGGAGGGCGGCGCCCTCTTCGAGACCTTCGACGCCTTCCTGGGCGGCCTGCGAGAACGCGGCGTCCAGGCCCGCACCCATGCCGACTGGCTGCCGGAGCTGAAGGCCGCGAACCCGCCCGCCAAAGCCCTGACCCGCCGGGAGATCCCCGGACGGGCCGGCTGGGTGAGCTGGGAAGGCTGAACCTCGCCTTGCGAGGCAGATGGGCGTAACCTCATAGGCGACCTTTCCATCGCGAGGCTGCCCATGCGTCCACGCATACTCCGGCCGGTGGCCCTTCCCGCCCTGGCCCTCTCCGCCGTCCTCGTCGCCGCCCAGACGCCTCCCGAGCCCCGCCTGAAGCAGGTGGAAGCGAAGGTGGCGGGCCTCCAGTGGGAGCTGGACGCCCTGCGGAAGGCCGCGGACGACCAGCTCTGGTTCCAGCGCCTCTCCGACGTGGCCGTGGTGGACAAGGTGACCTACACCGGCCCGCCCAACCCCAGGGGCGCGGAGACCTACGGCATCCGGAACGAGCGCCACCCGCTGAAGATCCAGCAGTACGTCTTCGTACCTCGGAACGCCCCGAAGGGGGCGAGGCTTCCGCTCATCGTGCTGCCCCACGGCGGCGTCCACGGCGACTTCGGCACCTACCACGTCCACATCGTGCGGGAGATGATCGACCGCGGCTACATCGTCGTGGCCCCCGACTATCGCGGCTCCACGGGCTACGGGAAGGCCTTCCACGACGCCATCGACTACGGCGGCCTTGAGATCGACGACGTGGTGGCCGGCCGGGACTGGGCCGTGGAGCACCTGCCCGTGGATCCGAAGCGCTGCGCCATCGTGGGCTGGAGCCACGGAGGGCTCATCGCCCTCATGGCCGTCTTCGACCACCCCGAGAAGTTCGCGGCCTGCTATGCGGGCGTGCCCGTCTCCGACCTGCTCGCCCGCGTGGGCTATGCCGGGGAGGAATACCGGGACGAGGCCGTCCTCCGCACCATGTTCGCCGGGAAGACCCCGAGCGAGGACGTGGACCTGGTGCGGCGCCGCAGCCCCGTGTGGAACGTCCAGAAGCTCCGCACCCCCCTGCTCGTCCACAGCACCACCAACGACCGCGACGTGAACGTGGTGGAGGTCGAATCCCTCGTCCGCGCCCTCCAGGCCGCGGGCAAGACCTTCGAGCACCGCATCTACCCCGACGCCCCCGGGGGCCACAGCTTCAACCGCATCG
>DASVZU010000194.1:0-15176 GCA_036391515.1 Holophagaceae bacterium | reverse complement strand
CCGGCCGACCCACTTCCAGGCGTCGCCCTCCGGCAGGTCCCGCAGGCGCGCCTCCAGGTCGAAGACGCCTTCGCCCACATGCACCGAGCGCAGCACCCGCACATGCGTCAGGGCCACCTGCAGATCCGGAGGCACCGGCAGATCCCACTCCAGGTCCAGCCACTGGGGCCGTCCGGGCAGGGCCCGCAGGAGGTGGGCCAGGCGCCCGGCCTCGTCCCCATCGGGCCACCGGCCCCCTTCCGAAGCGCGACGGCAGGTCACCAGGCAGCGCCGCTTCAGGGCCGCCACCAGGGCCTCGGGATCCTCTTCCGGGAAAAGGTCCAGCCGCACCTCGGGCAGGGCGTCCTCCGGCAGCCGCTTCGCGCAGGCCACCGCCTCCTCCCAGGTGGGATGGCCGAGGGTGACGATGTGGAAGGGGAGCGGCAGCATGGCGTCAACGGGGCCGGATGGCTCCCGGCTGGAAGGGGCCCGGGGTCCCCTGTCCGGCCTCCACCCGGGCCTGGAGCCGGCGCGCGGCCTTCCCGCTCAGGCGGATGATGCGCCCCTCGCGGCCCAGGCGGAACTCCGCGAACCGGAACGCGGCCCAGATGCCCGGGTCCAGCGCCTTCACGAGCCGCACCTCCGCCCAGGGGATGGAGGCGGGCCCGCGCCACCAGGCCGCCTGGAACGGAAAGGGCTGCTTCAGGTGCAGACAGCGGCGGCCGAACTTCATGGACATGGGCGTATGGCCCCGGAGCCCACCGAAATTCACCTGCTGCCAGCCCAGGTTCTCCTCGATGGGATCCTCGGCATCCGCCGGAAAATCGGCGTAGAGGGCGGGAATGCCCATGAGCCGGCTGGTAAGGGCGTTCAGCAGCGGGAAGAGCACCAGGAACAGGACCAGCCCGATCCAGGGTCCGGCGGAAGGGGGTGGGGCGCTCCGGACGAGCAGCAGGAAGGCCATCAGGGCACCCCCTTCTTCTTCGCCGCCTGCCAGGCGGACTCCATCTGGTCGAGGTCGCGCTGCTCCCAGCCGCCGGCGGCCCGGGCATCGTCCTCCACGTGCGCGAAGCGGGCGCGGAACCGCAGCATCTGCCGCCGCAGGGCGACATCCGGATCCACGCCCTTCTTCCGGGCCCACTGCATGAGGCTGAAGAGCACGTCGCCGAACTCCTCCTCCACCCGGACGGGGTCGGATTCCGCCTGCAGCTCGGCCACTTCCTCCTTCACCTTGTCGAGCACGCCCTCCAGGTCGGGCCATTCGAAGCCCACCTTGGCGCAGCGGCGGCCGATCTCCAGGGCCTCCTCCAGGGGCGAAAGAGAGGCGGGGATGCCCTCCAGCAGCCGCGGCTCCTCGCCGTGGAGGCCCTTCTCCTCGCGCTTGATGGCGGCCCAGTTCGTGAGCACCTCCTCGGCGCCCTCCACGGCCACGTCGGCGAAGACGTGGGGATGGCGGCGCACCAGCTTCCCGACGATGGCGGCCTCCACGTCGTGGAGGTCCCAGGCCCCCCGGTCCGCCGCCAGCTGGGCGTGGAAGGCGATCTGCAGCCAGAGGTCCCCCAGCTCCTCGCAGAGGTGCGCCTCCCGGCCCGCGTCCCCCGGCACGTGCGCCGCGAGCGCGTCCAGCACCTCCGCCGCCTCCTCGCGCAGGTAGCGCACCAGGCTCTGGTGGTCCTGCTTCAGGTCCCAGGGGCAGCCCGTCTCCGGCTTCCGGAGCGCGGCCATCACGGCGCGGAGGGTGGTCGGCTTCATGGCTCGAGATTACGCCGAATCGCGCGCCGCCAGCGCGGCCAGAATGCTTCGGGCGAAGTCCGCGAGCGAGGGATCCCGGGCGCCCATGACGAGGACGAGGTCCCCGGGCCGGGTCTCGGCGGCCAGGCGGGCCGCCAGGGCCTCCCGGGACGGGGCCACCTCGGCCGCCACGCCCCGGGCGGCCAGATCGCCCACCACATCCGCGCTGGCGATGTCGCGGGTGACGGTGCCGCCGGCGTAGTACACCTCCAGGAACCACAGGCGGTCGGCGGGACCAAGCCCTTCCGTGAAGGCGTCCACGAACTCCGTCCGGAGGAACTTCAGGGGACCGAAGCCGTGGGGCTGGAAGACCGCCAGCACCCGGCCGCCCGAGGCCGCCACCCGCAGGTGCGCCGTCTGGAGGGAAGCGGCCACCTTGGCGGGGTTGTGGCCGAAGTCGTCCACCACCGTGACGCCGCCGATCGTGCCCAGCACCTGGAAGCGCCGGGCCACGCCCCGGAAGGCGGCCAGCGGCGTGACCATCGCCTCCAGCGGCACGCCCAGGGCCCGGCAGGCGGCGATCGCCGCCAGGGCGTCCTCCACGTTGTGGCGCCCGGGCACCGGCAATCTGAATGCATGATCCCCCACGCGGAAACCAGAGCTTTCCGGGCCCATGGACAGATCCTCCGCCTTGACCTCGGCCGCGCCGAATCCGAAGGTGGTGGCGCCGCCGGCGAACTCGCGCAGGACCTCCGCCTCCCCCACCACGCAGGCCTCGCGGACCTGGGCGCGGAAGGTGCGGAACAGCTCCGCCACCGTGGCCACCTCCTTGTGGTCCTTCTGCAGGTTGAGGAGGACGCCCACGGCCGGGTGGTAGCGCACCACGGAGCCGTCGCTCTCGTCGGCCTCGATCACCAGGAGGTCCGAGGCACCCGCCCAGGCATTGCCCCAGAGGCCCTCCGCCTGGAGGGAAGCCAGCTCTCCGCCGGTGATGACGGAGGGATCACGACCCGCCCCCCGCAGGATCTCGAAGGCCATGGCCACGGTGGTGGACTTGCCGCTGGTGCCCGTGATGGCCAGGGTGCGGTGCCGGGCCACCAGGTGGGCCAGCAGCTCCGAGCGGTGCACCACGGGGATGCCCCGGCGCCGGGCCTCGGCCACGTCCGGCACCTCCGCCTCCACTGCCGTGGACACCACCAGCCCCGCGCAGTCGCCCGCCAGCCCCGAGCCGTCCTGGGGGTGGATCGCGACGCCGAGGGCTTCCAGCATCCCCCGCGCCTCCGGCCGCTGCCCCCGGTCGAAGCTGCGGTCGCTGCCGCTGGCCCGCCCACCCTTCATGGCCACGAACTGGGCCAGGGCGCTCATGCCGCTGCCCGCCACGCCCGCGAAGTGGAGTCGGCCCAGGCCGAGCCCCGCCGCCAGCGGGTCCTCCGCGATGAACACCAGGTCGCCCTCCGCCATGCGGTCGAAGAGGTCCGCCACGTCGGCGTTGGCGAGCCGCACGCAGCCGTGGGAGCGGGGCCGGCCGAGGTCCTGCTCGCGGTTCGTGCCGTGCAGGTAGATGAAGCGTTCCAGCGAGTCCCGGCCGGGGCCGCGGTTCCAACCCGCTTCGAGCCCGTCCAGGGTGAGCACGCGGGTGAGGATGAGGTCGTCCTCCCGGTCCTCGCCCCGCCACACCTCGCCCGTGGCCACGCGGCTGCGGAAGACGGCGCCCGGCTCGGCCCCCGCGCCGATGCGGGCGTGGATCCGGTGCCAGCCCGTGGGCGTGCGGTAGGAGTTCTCCTCGCAGCCCAGGCCGTTCAGGGCCGTGGACACCCTGGCCTCGAAGGCCAGGCGCCCGTCCTCCAGCAGGCCCAGCCGCTGTCGGGCCGGATCCACCACGAGCACCCGCCCCTGGGGATCCCAGGCGGGCGCTCCCGGGCGGGCGAGCCCCTCCAGCACCAGGGCGCGGTAGCGAGCGGCGAGGACCGGATCCGGCATCAGGCCCCCACGATCCGGCCCGCCAGGGCGCTGGCGGCGACGGTGGCGGGGCTGGCCAGCCACATCTGCCCCGGGCCGCTGCGGCCGGGGAAGTTCCGGTTGATGGCGCTGATCGTGACCTGGTCGGGGCGCGTGGAGACGCCGGGGCCGGCGTTGATGCAGGCCCCGCAGGAGCTGCCGAGCACCACGGCGCCCACGGCCTCGAAGGCCGCGAGCCAGCCCTGCGCCGCGGCGTGCCGCCGCACGTCCTCGCTGCCGCACTGCACGAAGAAGGCCACGCCCTCCGGAATCCGCTGCCCGCGGGCCGCCGCGGCCTTCACCACCTCGTAGGCCCGGCGCAGGTCCCCCCGCTTTCCCCCCGTGCAGCTGCCCAGGTAGGCGATGTCGATGCGCACGGACTCGCCCAGGTCCGCCAGGGCCACGCCGTTTCCGGGATCGCCAGGACGGGCCAGCATGGGGCCCAGCGCCGCGCAGTCCACGTCCAGGGTCCTGGCGTAGGCCGCGCCCTCGTCGCCCTGCATCCAGCGTTCCAGGGCGACGTCCACGCCGCGGCGCTCCCGGAGGAAACGGACCGTCTCGGCATCCGGCGCCACCAGGCCCGTGAAGCCGCCGATTTCCGCCGCCATGTTGGTGAGGGTGGCGCGCTCGTCCGTGTCCAGGTCCAGGAGGGCCTCGCCCTGGTACTCCACCACATGGCCGAGGGCCCCGCCCTCCCGGATGAGGGGCTGGGCGAGGAGGTGCAGCACCAGGTCCTTGGCGGAGACGCCCGGCCGCAGCCGGCCGTTCAGGCGCACCCGCAGGGTGGGCGGCACGGAGACGCGCACGTCGCCCGTGACCCAGGCGGCGGCGATGTCCGTGGTGCCCACGCCGAAGGCCAGGCAGCCCAGGGCCCCGGCGTGGGGCGTGTGGGAGTCTGTGCCCACCACCACTTGGCCCGGGAGGGCGTAGCGCTCGGCCATGATCGCGTGGCAGATGCCCTCGCTGCCTGAGCCATCCGGCAGCTCGCCGTGGAGGCGGATGCCGTGGCGCGCGCAGAAGGCCTCCTGGGCGGGCTTCAGGCGCTGCGCCACCTCCAGCAGGCCCTGGGCCCGGTGCTCGGCCCGCATGCTGTGGTGCAGGAAGGTGAGGTGGTCGCGGAAGGCGAGGATGCTCCCCGGATCGCGCAGGGCCACGTCCGGGCCTAGGGCCTTCTCCAGGAAGCTGGCGGCCATGGGTGTCACGTAGTCGTGGGAGAACCGCCAGTCGGCGCGGACGAAGAGGCCGTCCCCGGGGGCCACGGCGGGCAGGCCCGTGCGTCCTGAGGCCGCATCCGCCACGGCGTGGCGGGCCAGCAGCTTCTCGGCGTAGGTCATGGGACACGGGCGGTGGTCCGGCAGCGGGGGAACTTCCTCCCCCCGCAGGCGGGCGGCATTGTAGGCGAAGAGGCCGCCCCGCCTCACGATCCCGGCGGTGATGGGATCCAGACCTTCCGTGAATTCGACGAGGGGGATGGCCTCGCCGGCGCGGAGGCGGGCCACCAGGCCCAGGTCCGTGCTCGTGAGCAGGCCCAGGTTCTGGCAGTTCTGGCGGTAGATGCGCTCGAAGCTCTCGGCGATCACGAGCCGGATGCCGGCGCACCACTCGGCGTAGGGGCTGGCCTCGCGGCTGCTGCCCTTGCCGCGCCGCTTCCCGGCCACGCTCACCGCGAAGCCGCCGGCCTTCACGGAACCGGCCTTCACGGGGAAGGCCTCGCCGCACTTCAGGCCCAGGTAGGGGAACTCGCCCAGGGTCTCGTCGTAGTGGTAGCAGATCCAGGCCGGGGTGATCTCGTCCGTGCTGATCTGGTCCCGCAGGGGCGCGGCCTCCGCCGGATCCAGATCCTCCCCCGCCAGCTGGCGGCGGACCTTCTCCGCATCCTCTGAGAGGAACAGCACGCGTCCAGGGAAGGCGATCCGGTCCGGCAGCATCCTTCCAGGATACGGGCTCGACTAAAAAAAACCTTTAACCGCGAATGGCGCGAATGAGCGCGAAGGGCGGGGCATCCATGCTCCCTTCGTCAGATCGGCAAGGTACGGCTTGCCACTTGGCGGAATGGCGAGGGATCCCCCAGATCCCATTCGTCAGCCCGAAGCAGAGGGGATTCGTGTCCATTCGCGCTCATTAGCGTTCATTCGCGGTTAGAGCTTTTTGGTGGGAATCCAGACGTCGCGGTTCAGATCCGCCGCATGGGCCCGAGCATCTTCTCCGGGTTGAGCATGTCGCGGATCTGGTCCTCGGTGAGCAGGCCGCGTTCGCGCACCAGCTCCACGATGCCGCGGTTGGTCTTCAAGGCCTCGGCGGCCAGGTCGGAGCAGAGGTCGTAGCCCAGGTAGGGGTTCAGGGCGGTCACCACGCCGATGCTGTGCTCCACGCCCAGGCGGCAGCGCTCCTCGTTGGCCGTGATCCCCCGGATGCAGTTGTGGCGCAGGGTGGCGGCGGCGTTCCGGAACAGCTTGATGCTCTCCAGGATGGCCAGGCCGATGACCGGCTCCATGACGTTGAGCTGGAGCTGGCCGGCCTCGGCGGCCATGGTCACCGTGAGGTCGTTGCCGATGACGCGGAAGCAGACCTGGTTCACCACCTCCGGGATCACGGGGTTCACCTTGCCGGGCATGATGCTGCTGCCGGGCTGCATGGGGGGCAGGTTGATCTCGTGCAGGCCGCAGCGGGGCCCGCTGCTGAGGAGGCGCAGGTCGTTGCAGATCTTGCTGAGCTTGATGGCCAGGCTCTTCATGCCGGCGCTGTAGATCACGAAGGGCTGGGTGTCCTGAGTCGCCTCGATGAGGTTGGTGGCCAGGCGGATGGGCATGCCCGTGATCTGGACCAGGTGCACTACGCAGCGCTGGGGGTAGTCCTCCGGGGCGTTCAGGCCCGTGCCGATGGCCGTGCCGCCCATGTTGACCGTGAGCAGGAGGGCGCTCATCTGCTTGAGGGCCTCGATCTCGTTCTCGAGGCTGGCGGCCCAGGCGCCGAACTCCTGGCCCAGGGTCATGGGCACGGCGTCCTGGAGCTGCGTGCGGCCCATCTTGATGATGTGCCGGAACTCGGCGGCCTTGGCCTTCAGGTCCGCCACCAGGCCCCCCATCTCGGCCACCAGGTCGCGGTTGGCCAGGGCCATGGCCAGCTTCAGGGCCGAGGGGTAGGCGTCGTTGGTGCTCTGGCTGCAGTTGACGTGGTTGTGGGGATCGCAGAACTCGTACTCGCCCTTGCGGTGCCCCAGGATCTCCAGGGCCCGGTTGGCGATCACCTCGTTGGCGTTCATGTTCGTGGAGGTGCCCGCCCCGCCCTGGAAGACATCCAGGGGGAACTGGTCGTGGAGCTTCCCGGCGATGAGCTCCTCGCAGGCGCCGGTGATGCCCCGGAGGATCTCGTCCGTCAGCAGCCCGCAGTCCCGGTTGGCGCGGGCGGCGCCGAGCTTCACCATGGCGTTGGCCTTGATGAGCTCCGGGTAGTGGTTCAGGGGCACGCCGGAGATGTGGAAGTTGTCGATGGCCCGGGCGGTCTGGACACCGTAGTAGGCCTCGGCAGGCACGGGACGCTCGCCGATGAGGTCGTGCTCGATCCGGACGTCGGCGTTCAGGGTGGCGTTCTTGCTCATGATCGGACTCCGTGGCGCGGGGCCCCATCCGGAATCCGCGCGGCCTCCAGTCTTGCAGAATTGGCCGGCCCCGCGTGTGGCCGGGATCACGACCGCCGGGGTTTCCCCGCCTTCGGGGCCGCCTGGGCCTGGACCTTCCGCAGGGGTTCCCCCAGGGCCTCCGCGGCGCGCCGGGCATCCTCGAACTCGGGCTGGGCCACGGTGGATCCGGGCCAGCGGCCCTCCTTCACGGCCACGGGATGCCCCTCGACATCCGCTGTCGAGAAGGACCGCTCCGCCTCCAGGCGCTGGAGGGGCCAGCAGCGCAGGCCCAGGGTGGGCACCTCCGCGGCCAGGACGGCGGCCACGGGCTCCAGCCGCGGCGCCGGCAGCACGGCGCCCAGCACCCAGCCGCTGCGGCCCTTCTTGAAGGTGGCCGGGGTCACCCAGACGTCCAGGGCCCCGGCCTCCAGGGCCCGGGCCTGGGCGTGGGCCACCTGCTGGGGCGTGGCGTCGTCGAGGTTGGTCTCCAATTGCACCAGGTCCGGCGCGGCCTCGGGAATCCGCCCCAGCACGAAGCGGCAGGCGGCGGGCGTGTGGGGGAAGTCGTAGCTGCCCGTGGCGAAGGCGGAACGGGCGGGAATGAACCGGGCGGGAGCATGGCGGACGGTGGCGAGCTGGGCCGCCAGGGCCGCGCCGGTGGGCGTGGTCAGCTCCTTGTCCACGGGCGCCACCCCGGGCGTGAGCTCGAAGCCATCGAGCAGGTTCAGGGCCGCGGGTGCCGGGATGGGGAACATCCCGTGGGCCATGCGCGTGTGGCCCTTCCCCACGGCCACGGGGCCCACCCACACCTGGGGCTCGCCCAGGAGCACCCACCCGGCCGCGGCCAGGACCACGTCGGCGATGGAGTCCTGCAGTCCCACCTCGTGGAAGTGGACTTCCGCCAGCGGGATGCCGTGCACCCGGGCCTCGGCCTGGCCCAGCTTCTCGAAGGCGCCCCGCGCCGTCTCGCCGATCCGGGCCGGCAGGTGCGTCTTCAGGAGCGCGTCCACCTCCCGCCAGGTGAAGCCATGGACGTGGGCCTGGGGCCGGGCCGGGCGGCGCCGGACCAGCCGGCGCGTACCCGGCGACGGCAGTTCCAGGTGGGGCGTGCCGCCGCTGTCCACCTCGCCCCGGATGAGCACGCTGGCCCGGGTGGCCTGCAGCCCGCAGCGCATCACGGATTCCACCCGCAGGTCCAGCTCCGGGAAGGGCAGCTGCCGCAGGACGGCCTTCAGCTCCGCCTCCGGCACGCCCAGGCCGAGGAAGCCCCCGATCCAGATGTCGCCGGAGAAGCCGCTGAAGGGATCCACCCAGAGGTGCGTCACAGGAACTCCTGGAATGCGGAGGCCCCCGCGAAGGGGGCCTCCAGGATGCCCGGGATCAGGGTCAGTCCTTCTCTTCCTCGGCCTTGAGCTTGGCCTCCTGGGCGTCCAGGTGGGCCATGAGGCGCTCGGCCACGGCCTCGTCCTCGAGGGGGGTGAACATGTCGTCCTTCACCTCGAAGATCTCCAGGGAGAGGCCGGCCTCGGGGTCGGCGGTGCCCTCTTCCTGGGCCTGCAGTTCGGCCAGGGGCGCGAGGATGGCGAAGCTGCGGCCTTCGAAGTCCAGCTCCTCGAGGATGGCGAACTCCTCCTTCTCGCCGTTCTCGTCTTCCAGCTCTACGACTTCGATCTCGAAGGAATCGTCATGGTCATGGTCGTGGTTGCAGTTCGGTCCGTGTTCGTGACCCTCGTGAGCCATCGGCTCCTCCTCGCGCAAGGGACCAGAGTACGATCGAACCGGAGGGGCATCCAGGACTTAATTCTCCAGCCGCGCCTCGCCAGGGCCGGTCACCACGGCCACCACCACCCGGCGCGAGCCCGGGGCCTCCAGGCGCACGTGGTCCCCCAGGCCCCCCCGGCTCCGGGCCACGGTGTCCAGGGAGACGGTCAGGACGTCGGACGTGGCCGTGAGGCGCACCTTGTCCCCGGATTGCACGAGGGGGATGGGTTCCAGGTCCCCGCGGGTGAGTATCTTCCCCTCGGCCAGGGGGCCCCGCAGGCGCTGGCCGGGCGGCAATTCCGACAGGGCGCCCTCGGGCGGCACGCCCTCGAAGGGCGTGGCTTCCAGCTGATCCATGCCCAGCTCGGTCTTCCGGGCCAGGTCCTGCTTCGCCCGGAGCACCTGGCCCACCCAGCTCCCATCCAGGTCCACCCGGACCATGGCCGCCCGCTGCTCGTCCACCTTGACGGCCACCACCACGAAGAACCGGCCCACGGGATCGCGCTTGCTCAGGTGCGAGGCTTCGAAGCTGAGCTTCCCGGCGGGCAGCAGGGGCAGGCGCGGGGGCTGCACGAGCCGGAAGCGGTAGGTGCCGCCGGAGGCTGCGGCCTCCTTCTTCGCAAAGGCCAGGGCCACGTCCACCAGCGCCTCGACGGAGGCCGGGGCCGCGGCGGGGGCGGAAGGCGCCGGGGCCTGGCCCCGGGCCAGGGCCGCCGTCAGGAGGAGGATCAGGAACGGGGCGCGCATGGGCTCACCGCTTCAGCTGGTTGAGCAGGCTCAGCATGTTGTCCACGGTCTGGATGGTCTTCGAGTTCGCCTCGTAGGCCCGCTGGCCGATGATCATGTTCACCATCTCCTCGGCCACGTCCACGTTGGAGACCTCCAGGAAGCCCTGGTTGATGGTGCCGATGCCATCCGTGCCCGGGTTGCCGTCGATGGCGTCGCCGCTGGCCAGGGTGGGCTGCACCAGGTTGTGGCCGATCTGGTTCAGGCCCGCCGGGTTGATGAAGTGGGACAGGGTGATCTGGCCGATCTGCTGGGGCTGGGTCTGGCCCGGCTGGGTGACGGTGACCGTGCCGTCCGAGGCCACGGTGACGCTGAGGGCGTCCTGGGGCACGGTGATCTGGGGATCCAGCATGTAGCCCGCGGCATTCACCAGGGTGCCGTTCTGGTCCGTGGAGAAGCTGCCGTCCCGCGTGTAGGCCAGGGTGCCGTCGGGCATGGTCACGCGGAAGAAGCCGTCGCCCTCGATGGCCAGGTCGAAGCGGTTGCCCGTCTGTTTCAGGTTGCCGGTGCTGTAGTCCCGGACCACGCTCTGCAGCTTGGCGCCGTGGCCCAGCTGGATGCCCGCGGGCAGCGTGGTGTTGGTGCTGGAGCTGGTGCCCGCCAGGTTCACCGTCTGGTAGAGCAGGTCCTGGAACTCCGCGCGGCCCTTCTTGAAGCCGGTGGTGTTCACGTTGGCGAGGTTGTTGGAGATGGCGTCCATGTTGTACTGCTGGACCGCCATGCCGGCCGCGGCCGACCACATCGCGCGCATCATGGGGGACTCCTTCGGGAACGGGGTTGGGGGCTACTTGCTGATGGCGACGTCGTTGATGGAGCGGGAATCCAGGTCGTAGCTGATGGTGGAGGCCACCTTCTGGCTGATCTCGAACAGCCGGTTCAGGCGGATCATCTCGACCATGGCCGAGGCCGTGTCCACGCCGCTCTCCTCCACGTGGCCCTGGGCCATCGTGGCCTTCACGGGGGCCGTGGCCTGGCCCGCGGGATCGAAGCGCAGGTCCCCGGTCCGTTTCAGGGCCCCGGGCTTCTCGAAGGCCGTGAGGGCGATCTGGCCCAGGGCCTGCCCGCCCTGGCTCACGGAGCCATCAGCGGAAATGGTGACATTGCCCTGCTTGGGATCGATCTTGATGGGCTGGCCATTTTTGCCCAGCACTGGCGAGCCGTCCTCCGCCTGGATCTGGCCGTCCACGCCCATCTGGAACCGCCCGTCCCGGGTGACCCGGTCCCCGTCGGCGGTCCGGACGGTGAAGAAGGCGTTGCCCTCGATGGCCAGGTCCAGGGGCCGGGCCGTGGCCCGGAGGGCGCCCTGCTTGAACACCACGCCCGTCTCGCCGAACACGACGCCGTCGTTCACGTACGGGGTGAGGGGCAGGCCCCGCCCGCTGGCGCCGGCCTTGTTGAACACGGCGAAGAAGGGCTGGTCGGGCTTGTAGCCCACGGTGGCCGCGTTGGCCAGGTTGTTCGCCACCACGTCCAGCTGGAAGGACCTCGCCTTCAGGCTGCCGGCGGCGACGTAGTATCCGGGATCCATTGGGCACCTCTCGCCCAGCGAGCGCTGGGGACGGAGGGATCACCGCCAAAGGGATGCCAAAAAAAATCGGTCCCCCGCGGGGGACCGATCCGATCGAACGGGTGAGGTCAGATCTTGGTGACGTGGGTCGCCTGGGGGCCCTTCTGCCCCTGGGCCACCTGGAACTCCACGCGCTGGTTCTCGTCCAGGGAGCGGAAGCCCGTGGACTCGATGGCGGAGTGATGGACGAACAGATCCGCACCGCCGTCATCGGGGGTGATGAATCCGAAACCCTTTTCGGCGTTGAACCACTTGACGGTTCCCTTGGCCATGTTGCCTACCTATGTACTATTCCTGGAATGAGATGCATTGTTCCTTCCAGGCGAGGCAGCAACGCGGGTGATTTGTCCGCACGACTGGCGGGCAGGTTTCAGTATAGGGGATCCCTGCCCAGGAATTTCAAAAAATCGATTGGCCTCAGAAATAGCTCCGGGCCCCCACGAAGGTCCGCCGGTAGTAGCCCTCGTCCAGCCGGTCCTCGCAGATGGTCCGGCCGTGGCTGGGGGCGTGGATGAAGGTGCCCCGCCCCAGGTAGAGGGCCACGTGGGTGATGCGCCGGCCGCCCCCCGTGGCGAAGAAGAGGAGGTCCCCCGGCCGGGCCTCGTCCAGGTCTACCGGGTTGCCGGCCTGGAACTGGTCCGCCGAGGACCGGGGCAGGCGCAGGCCGTTCAGGCGGTAGACCGCCCCCGTGAGCCCGCTGCAGTCGAAGCCCTTCTCCGTGGTGCCCCCGAAGAGGTAGGGCACGCCCAGGTAGCCCTTGGCCGTGTCCACCAGGCTGGCCCGCAGGCCCCGCTCGTCCGTGGGCCGGGCCGCCTCCGGGCCCAGCACGGGCGCCCCCGCCTCGGGCGCCACCACCCAGTAGGCCTCGATCACCCCGGCCGCCTTCAGGCGCTCGCCCCGCTCCCGGGCCTGGGCCCTGGTGGCGAAGTCGCCGAAGCGCACCCGGTAGAACCCGTCGCGGGAGCCGTAGTAGGTGGCCTCCAGGCCCTGGGCCTGCAGGGCGGCGGCGAAGCGCGCGGCGTTCTCCACCTTGGCGAAGGCCCCCGCCTGCAGGGTGTAGCCCAGCCGCGCGAGGGGCCGGGCCACCCGGACCGCCGGCCGCGCCCGGGGCGCCTCGGGCACGGGCCGCGGCGCCCGTCCGCAGGCCGCCAGCAGGAGCAGGGCCGCCGCGAGGGGCCCCCAGCCCAGGCGCCGCCGACCGCGGAAGGACACGGGCCGCCGCCTAGAACGTCTTCAGGATGGCTTCGCGCCGGGCCTGGTACTCCGCCTCGGTGATGAGGTTCTCGTCCCGCAGCTTCTTGAGGGCCCGCAGCCGCTCGGTCTGGGCCTCGTAGAAGGCCGCGTCCCGGGGGCCGGCGGTGGCGGGGGCCAGGGCCGCGGCCGGCGCGGCGGGTGCGGGCGCCACCGCTGGGGCCGGAGCCGGAGCCGCGGGCACCGCCGGGGGCGCGGTCAGGGGCAGGGCCAGCCAGTCTCCCCGCCGGCGGGTGGCGCCGGGGGCCTCGAGGCTCACCTGGGCGGCGGCCGTGCGGGAGCCGTAGGTGAAGGAGGGCTGGGCGCCCTCCACCAGGTAGCGATCCATGAAGGCCTGCCGGGTGTCGTGGACGATCACATTCAGGGCGCCGTCCTTCACGAAGAGCCGGGCCGTAACGCCCTGGGCCGGGGCCATGAAGCCGCCCCCCCGCCGGGCGGTGCTGAGGAGGACGAGGTCCTCGTTCGGCTGGGCCAGGGCGAACGCCTCGCCCAGGATCTTGGCCAGCACCGGCACCTCATCCTTGGCGAAGAGGGGGGTGTCCTTCCCCTCCGCCTGGAACCGCACGGAGGCCAGGGCCGCCGCCAGGGTCTCCTTCGCCAGGCGCGCGGGCTGGTCGTTGGCGGGCGCGCCGGCCTCGGCGGGCACGCGCTTCACCCAGGTGAAGTTGGCGGGCTGCCACTGCCACTGGCCCGGATCGCCGGCCAGGACCGGCAGGGCCGCCAGGGCCCATCCCATCGTCCGAAACATCCCGTTGATCGTTGGCATGGGGCTCCCCGCGGGTACCAGGTGGAGGAAAGGGTTCCCGGAGAGCTTACCCCCAACCGCCGCGGCTACACTGACCACCACCCCCCGGAGTCCCATGATGCGCCCCGCCCTGGCTTCCCTGCTCTGCCTCAGCACCGCCCTCTCGGCCGGCGCCCCGGACCGCGACGCCCGGGTGGCCGCCGCCGCCGAGGCCCTGCGGCCCACCCTGGTGGCCGAGCGCCGCGACTTCCACGAGCATCCCGAGCTCTCCAACCGCGAGGTGCGCACCGCCAAGGTGGTGGCCGAGCGGCTGCGGGCCCTGGGCCTGGAGGTCCGCACCGGCATCGCCCGGAACGGCGTGGTGGCCCTGCTCAAGGGCGGGAAGCCCGGCCCCGTGGTGGCCTACCGCGCCGACATGGACGCCCTGCCCATCCTGGAAACCCACGACGTGCCCTACAAGTCGCTGAACCCCGGCGTCATGCACGCCTGCGGCCACGACGCCCACACCACCATCGGCCTGGGCGTGGCCGCGGTGCTGGCGGGCATGCGCGAGCGGATCCCCGGCACGGTGAAGTTCCTCTTCCAGCCCGCGGAGGAGGGCGCGCCGGACGGCGAGGAGGGCGGCGCGGCCCTGATGATCAAGGAGGGGGCCCTGGAGCAGCCCGCCCCCGCCGCCATCTTCGGCCTGCACGTCACCAACGCCTACCCCGCGGGGACCATGGCGCTGATCCCCGGTTCCATGCTGGCCTCCGTGGACACCTGGTCCGCCACGATCCACGGGAAGATGTCCCACGGCGGCGCCGCGCCCCACAAGGGCATCGACGCCATCGAGGTGGCCGCCCAGGCCATCGAGGCCCTCCAGACCATCCGCAGCCGCCGCGTGGACCCCCTGGAGCCCCTGGTGCTCAGCGTGGGCACCATCCACGGCGGCGTGCGGGAGAACGTCATCGCCGACAAGGTGGTGATGACCGGCACCCTGCGGACCCTCAGCCCCGAGGTGCGCGCCCAGGCCAAGGCCCTCATGCAGACGCTGCTCGACGGCGTGGCCCGGACGAACGGCGCCACCGCCGAGCTGGCCTTCGAAGCCAACGCCGCCTACCCCGCCACCGTGAACGATCCCGCCCTGGTGGCCGCCACCCAGCCCACCCTGCGCCGCCTCCTGGGCCCCCGCCTCGTCACCGACGCCCGCCCCGTCATGGGCGCCGAGGACTTCTCCTTCTACCAGCAGCGCATCCCCGGCGCCTACCTGTGGCTGGGCGTCACCAACGCCGCCCGGGGCATCACCGCCGGCGTCCACACCGCCGACTTCGACCTCGACGAAGACGCCCTCGTCGTGGGCGTGCGCACCATGAGCGGCGTCTTGCTCGACTACCTCGAACGGGGGGCTGCGAAGCCGTGAGGCACATTACGGGAAAGCAACCACCGATTCACCGCAGAGAACGCAGAGAAAGGCGGAAAGGCGAAAGCAGGAACACCGATGGACACCGATAAAAGCTGATGAACACCGAAAACACCTTTGATCCCTGGTGTAATTGATAGTGATGGAGCGTGGAATGGAGATGGATCCCGAGATGGGCCTGTGGCAGGATGGGCCGATCTTTCAGATACCTAATGACATTCCGGAGTCATCGATTCTGCAGGCACCACCTGGCGCTCTAAGCAAGCGGTGCAACCAATGCTAGTTAGGTGCTTCCCACCACTACATGAGTCCCTATGCTCACGAAAGCCGACCTAGAAAA